>CABVRR010000044.1:0-9198 GCA_902500705.1 uncultured Nitrospira sp. | reverse complement strand
TTGTCCGAGTGGTCCATCACGTAGAGAAGCAGCTCTCCGTCCTTGGCGACCAGCTCCAGGTGATAAGGCCCCGCAGCGAGCGATTGCCCGCCGTGCAAAGCTTTGACGGGATCGGTGTGTTTCGCTGAGTGGGCTCCGGCCGGTACCGCCACGAGCAAGATCGCGCACAGAGCAAGATGTCCCAGCAGAGGTTTCATGAGTGGTTCTCCAGAAAATCCATTGGCGCCTCGATCATCGGGGTCGTCATGGACCCTCAATGTTTCGGTGGGTGGTGATGGTGGTGGTGCTCGTCACCATCTGGTTTTGGTGTCCCTTCATGAGATTTCTCGTTTGGATTCGGTTTGGGCTTGAGCGGCATGAAACGGGCGGCATAGCCGTCCTGATTCGGCAGCTTCATAAAGACGATGACCACAGTGCTCGGCGTGAGCGAAAAGGCGCCGGACCCTCTGAGCACATTGTTCCCCACGGGGTGGAGATGGACCTGCGCCTTGGTCGAGCCAGCCTCGATGGTCGCTTTCGCCAAACCGCCGTCGACGCTGATGGGAGTATCGGCATGGTCCGTGACATACACCGTGAGATCTCCGTCTTTCGCGATCAGCTCCATGTGATAGGGCCCGGTCATGCGCAATTGCCCGCCGTGGGGAGCCTCAACGGATTCAAAATATTCATCCGTATGGGCACCTGCCGGTAGCGACAAAGTCAGGGTCATGCCGAATACAAAACCGGCCACCGTCTTGTTCATATTCTATTCGCCTCCTCACTCATCAAGCGCGAGCCACCACCGAATCAAGGGTTGGAAAGAACCCCCCCCATGTTCACTTACTCACGCTGTGGTATCGGCGCTATTTGAGTAAGTGGTCCGAAATGAGCGCGGCGAGTTCGTCCGGCTCGACGACTCCTTCGCGTGTCAACAGTAATGTACCATGCGCGAAGAAATGGGTGGTAGGGTAGGTTTCGAACGTATGGGATTTTTTGATCTCGCGACAGCGGCCCGGGACATGCATTTTGGCCTTGCCGATCTTAATTTCTGGGAATTTTGCAGCGGCCGCCTCAAGAATAGGGTCGTAAGCCTTGCAGGGCTCGCAGGTTGCCAGACCGTATGCGACGACCGCACCGGCGCTGTCGGTGAATTCTTTGTAGTTGGCGTCGTTGACGTCTTGAACCGTACCAGACATGGAAGTCAGTGCTGAGTGCTGAGACAGGATACGATGTTCACCCAATCTCAGCACTCAGTCCCTAGGACCTATCGTTAGCTGAGTTTAGCCAAGGCTTCGAGGATGTCTTTATCCTCACGGGCCGTCTTGATTTCCTGCACCTTGGCATAGGCGACCTTGCCGTTCTTATCGACGATCACGGTCGCGCGCTTGGAGCAGTTGAGCGGCTCAAAGTAGAGACCATAGGCCTTCGCGGTCGTTCGGTGCACGTCGGATAACAGGCGGTGCTTCAGATCCAAAGAATCCGCCCACGCTTTATGGGAAAAAAAGCTGTCGCAGCTGACGCCGAACAATTCCGAGTTGGCGGACTGAAATTTTGGAAAGTCATCGGTCAGGCACTTGTTCTCACCCTGACACACAGGGCTCCAATCTAACGGATAGAATGCGAGCACCACGTTCTTCTTTCCGCGGTAGTCGCTCAACTTCACGTCCTTCTGGTCTTGATCCTTGAGATTGAAGTCCGGTGCTGTATCGCCCACTTTAATTTCCGGTGCTACGTCGCTCATCGCAAACCTCCTTAGATCGTCTGTATGGGGAATGATTATACTGAGGTCTCGGATTGGGAGAACCCCGCTATGGAT
Organism: uncultured Nitrospira sp.; assembly: GCA_902500705.1. Lineage (GTDB taxonomy): Bacteria > Nitrospirota > Nitrospiria > Nitrospirales > Nitrospiraceae > Nitrospira_D. Next base: position 7,403 of record CABVRR010000044.1, on the reverse strand, counting down.
CCTAAACTTTGTAACCTGTGCGTGAAAAGGATGTCAACAGACCTTAGTTCCGCACCCGTAACGCATTGAAACAGTAACGGGCCTGGCGTATGGTTCTCCAATAGTTGTGGCGTGTTGTATGAGCAGAAATGCCCAGATCCCGTTCCTGTGCGGACCGGCTTAAACAGTGTTATGCTTCATGGAAATCGGAGGTAAACACAATGAGCACGAAAGACTTATTAGACGAGGCAATGAAACTGAAACCGGAGGAACGGTTCACCTTGGTTGAGGGTCTGATAAAGAGTCTGGATGAGCCGGATAAGAAGCTCGATGAAATATGGGCGGAAGAAGCGGAAAAACGACTCAAGGCCTATCGAGATGGAAAGCTTAAAGGCGTCCCGATGGAGGAAGTATTTAGGGACAAGTGATGCGTGTTGTCTTCACCCGAATAGCGACGCAAGAGCTGGAAGATGCTGTCCGTTTTTATGAGCTCAAATATGCGGGGCTCGGATGCAGATTCAAAGAGGAAGTAAGAAAGGCTGCCTTACGAGTTGCCGAGTATCCTAAAGCGTGGTCCATAGAGCAGGGTGAAGTCAGGAAGTGCCTCCTCCACAAGTTCCCATAGTTGATGTACTCCGTGGAAGAAGACCATATTCTTGTCATCGCAGTAGCTCACCAACACCGGAAGCCGGACTACTGGATCGGTAGAGGTGAAACATAACACACCTATTACAACACGAAACGTGTTCAACTCTTGACGGACTTACGACGTGCGCAGTTCTCGGAATCCCAACATCCGTCCGGCAGGTGCAGCGGTCCGATAATTCTTGACGCGCACGGTCCGACCCAGCAGAGGAAGTTCGAGCGTGGCGTCGACTTTTGGTGAGTGTCCCGCTCGCAACAATTCGCCGGACGACTCAGTCAGCACCTCCTTCGCCGTGCTGTCGGGCAAGCCTTTCCCCGTAAACATTTCCACCTCGTCCAACCCGAATTTGCTCAAGCCTAAGGTGTAGGACCATACCCTATCTGGTTGCGAGGTGTCGTCATGAACGATGGAGACATGATCATCCAGGAGAAAGCTCGGGAGGGTTCGCTGTTGCCAATCCGAGGGATTAACGTAGGCTTGCGTGATGACGTCGTAGGCGGTGCCTTGCGATAACAGTGTCAGACATCGAGCGAGGCGCGCGGCGAGCAAGACGGTATCAGGCATGTCACGAGGGGAGGCGACGGTCGGGGCGACTGCCCCCATCAGGTCGTGTTCCCAGGACAACTGCTTCATCACTTCGGCGACATGGCTCATCGGCAGCGGCATCACCACGTGAGCCGACCAAGGACCATGCGTTGCTTGCCAGGATTCAGCCGAGCCGTCTTCGTGGCGAATGGTCAACGGCACCCCATATTCTCGCTCATAGAGCGCAGCGACTTCATCGGTGTGAGGGGCACTGCCTCGATAGCCGAGAAAGTAGAGGGGCGGACGCTTGGCAGACGGTTTCGGGGCCTTCTTTCGAATTCTCATTTAGCGGCTTTCTTAGCCTTACGGCGATCTTCCGGATTCAATAGGCGTTTGCGCAGACGCAGGTTCTGCGGCGTGATTTCGACCAGTTCATCCGCTCCGATATACTCCAGCGCGAATTCTAGCGTCATTTCGCGCGGAGGGGTGAGTACTAGGGCTTCGTCGGACCCGGAGGCCCGCATGTTGGAGAGATGCTTTTCCTTGCAGACATTCACATCAAGGTCTTCATCTCGGTTGTTCTGGCCCACGACCATCCCTCGATAGACGTCGACGCCGGGCCCGATGAACATGGCGCCGCGCTCCTGGGTCATAAAGATGGCATAGCCCGTGCTCGCACCATCTTCGTACGCGACCAGTGAGCCATGCGGGGCTACGATCAGGTCTCGCTCTTCCGCCGGTTCGTAGGCCGCGAAGACATGGTGCATGATCACGGTGCCGCGGGTTTTGGCCAGCAACACATTCTTCAACCCCATGATGCCACGAGTCGGAATGTGATACTCCAGATGCATCTCGCTGGTGCCGACATCGGAATGAATGAGCCGCATGTGCCGCATTTCGCCGCGACGCTTGCCGATCTCTTCGATGACGGTGCCTTGATAGGTTTCCGGTACCTGGATGGTCAACTCTTCATACGGTTCCATCACGGCGCCGCCTTCTCGATGGAGGATGACCTCCGGTTGCGAGACTTGCAGCTCGTACCCTTCCCGTCGCATCTGTTCGATCAACACGGCAAGGTGAAGTTCGCCTCGGCCCGCCACGAGGAAGCGATCGGCGCTGTCCGTCTCGTTGACGCGGAGTGAAACGTTGGTTTCCAGTTCCTTGAAGAGCCGCTCACGCAGGTGGCGCGACGTGAGGAACTTCCCTTCCCGTCCGGCGAACGGACTGTTGTTCACCGAGAAGGTCATCTGCACCGTCGGTTCGTCGATCGATACGCGCGGCAGGGCGACCGGACGGTCGGCATCCGCAATCGTATCGCCGATACTCACTTCATCAAGCCCAGCAACCGCCACGATCTCGCCGGCTGCCGCTTGTTCGGTATCGGCCCGGTCAAGACCTGAATAGACCGCCAGGTCAGACACTTTTCCAGGAATCTGTGCCCCATTCTTACCGAGCACCAGGACATTCTGCCGCCGGGCGATCGATCCGGACTGAATCTTACCGATCCCCATCTTGCCCTTGTAAGGATCTTGCACAAGAGCCAGAACCAAGATTTGAAGGGGAGCCTCGGCTGTAATGGCGGGAGCAGGAATTTTCTCCAGCACGGTATCGAGCAATGGGACGATATCGGTTCCTGGTTTATTCACATCAAGCGTGGCGATCCCTTTGAGTGCCGACGCGTAGACGATAGGGAAGTCGAGTTGCTCATCGGTGGCCCCGAGATGAACGAACAGGTCAAAAGTGCGGTTGACCACGTCGTCGATCACGGCATCAGGCCGGTCGATCTTATTGATGACGACGATGGCTTTATGGCCCAAAGCCAAGGCTTTCCGCAACACGAAGGTCGTCTGAGGCATGGGGCCTTCTTTTGCGTCGACCAGAATTAAGACGCCGTCCACCATCCGAAGCGTGCGTTCCACTTCGCCGCCGAAGTCGGCGTGCCCCGGCGTGTCGACGATGTTGATTTTGACGCCGTTATAGATGACGCTCGCATTTTTGGCTCGAATCGTGATCCCGCGTTCCCGTTCTTGGTCCATCGAGTCCATAATGCGCTCGCCCATGTCGTCGATCTTGCGATGGACGTGAGTTTGGCGAAGCACGGCATCCACCAACGTCGTTTTGCCGTGGTCGACGTGGGCGATAATGGCGATGTTTCGGATATCGTTGCGACGGTCTTGTGGAGCGCGTACGGTGGACATGGCAGTGATCACTTTCTGGGTAACAAAAAAAAGACGCCCCGACAGTGAGGCGTCCGAGCAAGTATACTCGAACTGCGTTCTTTCACACAAGCGACGGTGGTCAAATATCTAAGGGAACCTTGAGGCGATGGAGGGCGTGAAGACGCAAGGTCACGTCGGCCATGTGCCACGCATAGCCATTCAGATCTCCCTGTTTTTGACGATTGGACGGATGAGAGAAACAAGCGTGCCGTGTCTGGCTTGTCCTTGAGGAACAATTGGTGGCGGCATGCTTCCTGCGGAATGATTGTGCAGGGCACGTTACATTTCGTAGGTGGCCTAGCTTGCCTGGGAAGTCGCATACTGAGCGATGGTGGCCAGTAAAGTTTTCTTCTTGATCGGTTTCGTGACATGGGCCGTGCAGCCGGCGGACAGACTCTTCTCCGCCTCTTCCTTGAACGCATTGGCCGTGAGGGCCACGATCGGGGTCGGCTGCTGCCGGTGTTCACGTTCCCATCGGCGAATCGCCGCGGTGGCCTGTAGGCCGTCCATCACCGGCATTTGCATGTCCATGAAGACTAGATCGTAGGTGCTGGTCAGGAACTTCTCCACGGCGACGGCCCCATTCTCCGCAATGTCTATGTGATAGGGGGTCTCTTTGAGAAACAGGGCGATCACATCCCGATTGTCTTCCAAGTCCTCCACCAGCAGAATGCGAGAGGGTGGCAGAGCGCACGGCTCTGGAGTCGGTGTGGGCTGGTCCAGCACCGGGCGAGCATGCTCGTGATGCAATGCAAGGCTCAGCGCCTGCAACAACCGTTTACGGGTGACCGGTTTGTAGATGAACGCGGCGATTCTCAACTCATGAGTACGTGCTGAGATCTGCTGCAGCATGTCTGAGGTGTACAGGACCAACGTCAATGAGGCGCCGTCCTGCCGCTCACGAATGGCCTGAGCCAGATCCAAGCCGGTCATCTTCGGTATATGGTCATCCATGATCACCAGATCAAAGGGGCGGCCCTGTCGAAAGGCGGCATCCAAGGCGTCGAGGGCGGCGGACCCGTCGGAAACTTCGACGAGCTCGGGTCCGAACGGTTTCAGGTATTCCCGGACAATCATGCGGGTGATCTCGGTGTCATCCACGAGGAGGAGGCGTCGCTGCTGCAGGTCGAGCGTCGGGAATACCGAGGGGTGTGCCGAAAGGGCTTCGGTTACAGGAAGAGAGAAAGAGAAGGTACTACCGTGGCCATCGGCACTGACGACTCGAATGTCGCCTCCCATGAGCTCCACGATGCGTTTAGAAATACTCAAGCCTAATCCGGTCCCGCCGTATTTCCGCGTCATGGATGAGTCCACCTGGGTAAAGCTCTCGAAAATGGAGTCGTGTTTGTCCGCAGGGATCCCGATGCCGGTGTCGGAGACTGAGTAGCGAAGGACGCCTGGAGTGCCCGTGTCCGGCTCGATACGGAGGATGACTTCACCGTGCTCGGTAAACTTAATGGCATTGCTGACGAGGTTGACGAGTACCTGATGGAGACGAGTGGGGTCGCCCAACACCCACGTCGGGACGTTCGGATGCACGAAGGCTGTCAGCTCCAGCTGTTTGGCCTGGGCCCGGCCTGCCATCAGTTCCGCAATCGTCTCCACGAGATCGTGAATATCGAAGGCGACCGATTCCAACTCAATATGGCCGGCTTCGATTTTGGAAATGTCGAGGATGTTGTTGATGAGATCTAGCAAGCTGGTCGCGGCGCGGCTGAATCGCCCAACGTACTCGTGCTGGACCGTCGAGAGCGAAGTCTCTTGGAGTAAATCCGCCATTGCGATGATCGCGTTCATTGGTGTACGGATTTCATGGCTCATCGATGCCAGAAAATCGCTTTTGGCCTGTGTGGCTGCCAGGGCGAGCGTGTTGGATATGGCCAGTTCGTGATTGCGAGCTTCCATGTCCCGCGCCGCTTGCTCCAGCTTCGCCTCGGCGGCTTTCCGTTCGGTGATGTCTCGAAACGTGATGACGGCGCCTTTGAGCTCGCCGGTGTCGGAGTACATCGGAGTGCTGGTGTATTCCACCGGAACCGATGAGGTGTCTTTTCGATGGAAGAGGTCGTCAGAGGTGTGGAAGGGGCCCTCTTGCCGCATGACGAGGTGAAGAGCGCATGTGTCCGGCGAACACGGAGTGTCGTTCTCTGTGGAGCGATGGACCGTGGCGTGCAAGGATGTGCCGACCAATTCTTCAGTCGTGTATCCCAACAAGGTAGCGCCTGCCGGGTTGATGAACGACACAACGCCCTCCAGGTCGACCCCGCAGAGCCCTTCCCCGACCGAGTGCAGAATGAGTCGATTTTGTCGAGCCAGCGCTACCGTCTGTTGCTGTGCCTTGAGGCGGCTGAGGCGGTCTAGGAAGCCTCCAATGGTTGTGCCGATGGTGGTAAGACACTGGAGGAGGAGATCATCTTTCACTTCAACGTGCGGACTGAAAAACTCCAGGACACCCCAGATCTTGGGGTCTCCGAGAATGGGCAGCCCGTAAACGGATTTGAGTTTGGCTTGCATGGATGCTTGGTAGCGGGGCAAGTCCGGATCGGCGAGAATGTTCTCCATCCATTGTGTTTGAAGAGATGCGCAGACCTTGCCTGCGAATCCCACCCCCGTGGCAAACGTCATGCGTTGAGAACAGGTCGCGAATGTTTCATGGTCAGGCGATTGATCCGTCCACGTGGTATGGGCGGTGAGCACCTGTTGTTCGATGTTCCACACCCAGGCGATTCCCACGCACCATTGGAATGTCTCTGCGATGATTTGGAGCAGGCGGGGCATCGCCTGCTCCATCGTCTGAGACTCCTCCAGTACCGTCGTGACGGCGTACAACACATGTTTGATGCGTTCGGTCCGCCGATAGTCGGTCACGTCTTCAGAAATTCCGAGCACGCATTGCGGCATGCCATTGGCGTGATACAGGGGAACTTTTTTGGTATGGACGATTCGCTTGCCCCGGTACTTGGTCGGGACGATTTCTTCCGGAATATCTAAGAGCTGTCCGCTGACCAAGGCCTTGCGGTCATCGGTCCGAAACCGCTCGGCGTCTTCTCGGGAGAAGAACTCAAAATCATCCTTGCCGAGCAGTTCGTCCTGTGAGATGCCGCACAACTTTTCCCCGGCCTTGTTGAAGCGTGTATATCGAAGGGTTTCGGCTTCCTTGACGAAAACCATGCTGGGCAAATTGTCGATGACCGAATCCAGAAAGGCCAAAAAGGTGGTGGATTGTTCGAGTTCTTTCTCAGCCTGTTTCTGTGCGGTTATGTCGCGGATAAACGTGCTGAAAAATAGGCCGTGCGATAGGATCATGGGCGTCACGGCCAATTCGATCAAGATTTCTCCGCCGTCTCGGCGCATCGCCGTGAGCTCGATCCGTTGACGAATGTCCGACACCTGGTTCGTGCAGAGATAGTGGGTGCGCCAGACCTCACGGTGCGCGGGGGGGGCAATGGTCTCCGCCAGCTGTCGTTGCAACGCGTCGGCGCGTGGCCAGCCGAAGGTCTCCTCAGCTTGCTTATTCCATTCGATGATTCGCCCGTCGGCGTCGGTGACGACGACGACATCCAACGCCGTGTCGATGGTGGCTCGGATCTGTTGCGCATGGTCTTTCAGTTCGGCAATCAGGTTACGGGTCATATTGCGGTTGATGATCCACGCGGTAGAAAAAATCAATCCCACTAGTGCGATCCCCAACAACCCCAGCAATCGAATCCGGAACGCCGCCACCTCTGTTGCCTGTTGCTCCATAAGATAGTTTTGTGAATCGGCTATTCGCACGAGCTCCAGTACTGCTTGATGATGGGCCTCGAACGCGACTTTCATCGGTCCATAGGCCGTCTGCGAAGCCTCTTCGTAGGCGCCTCGTTGGATGGCTGGAAGAAAATCACGATGCCACAGGACAAAGAATTTCAACGCCGGCTCTGCGGCTTGTTGCACCAAGACTTCTTTCAGCGGTCCCTCTTGCAGTCGGTTTTGCCAGTACGCTCGACGGGCGAGATACTCGTCTTCCAACTGGAAGAACTGCTTGATCAGCGCGTCTC
>CABVRR010000043.1:6884-25318 GCA_902500705.1 uncultured Nitrospira sp. | reverse complement strand
GCGAAACCGGAGCAGATTGTCGGTTTCAAGGTGTCTCCATCGGCAGGGTCAGGCACTGAACCCACAGCGGGCACCCTCTATATGCATAAAGGATCGATGTATCTGACCATCGCTCCTTCTCAAAACAGACACGCATCGGGATTTACTCCTAGTTCTGCCGCGCGTCTTGAAAAGGCTCCCTCGTTTGTCGCCTTGGGACGCGACGCAATGACGATGGTGATCGATTACCAGGCCCTCGCCAAGAGACCGATTCCGGGCGCGCCCCTCGCCGCTGGAACGCCAAAGTCTCTGCCGGCCCCTGGATCTCAGGCCACCGCAACCACACCAGTCGCAATCCCAGCCCCAAGCACATCGATGGCGAGCGCAGGGCCGACGCAAGAAGAACCGCGTACAGACCCTCAAGAGTTTCACGCACAGACTCGAAATGAATCGGGAACGCTTGAGTCAGACACAGATGAACTATTAAACAGAAAGTTGGATGAGCTCAGTCAAGCGCGGCAAGCCAATAAGCTGAAAGATTCTGAGATCGCCATACTGAAAAAAGAAGCGGCCTGGATGAAGCAAGAGCTTCGTCAACGGGCGGAGCAAGTGAAAGCCTTGAAGGCCAGCAAGGCGGCCGTCCGCACGGCGCCGAAAAAGAAATCGGCGGAAGCGCATCCGACCCGTTGATCGATCGATCACCCGACCTCGTAGAGCTCCGGTTGCAGTAGGACGACCTCTTTGGACAGGGGCTGACGAAAGTTCATGCGGCAGTAGCAGCCATATGTCACGTAGGTGTCTTGCAAGCAGTACTGCGCAAGCTCACGCCCCTGCCTCTTCTCCCACATCTCGGCGACTTGTGCCCCGCTGCCCGACTTCGTTTCGACCTGTAAGGCTCTGGCTAAGACATCGAGCTTGACCCACCCCCTCGTGTCCCAATTACTCCAGATAGCCATCGTGTCATAGACGGGCTCCGTGCGAAACTTCGCAAGATTGATGTCGAGGCTGGGTTTCACTTGATTAATGATCGACCGCTTCTTGATGAAGGGCAGGTCGAAGCCAAGACCGTTATGCGTAATGAACAAGGCAGGACGGTCTTGGGCCAATCTTGCCCAAAATTGGCGGAGCAGCTCGCGCTCGTTCGCCCCGAACCAGGCGACGGCGCTGCGGGCTTCCATCTGATCGGAAAATTCCAACAGGCCGATGCAGACGATACGGCTGAATGTCCCGTCGAACGCAGATTTGGCATATGACTCATCCTCCGCGCGACGCTGCTCTTCAGCCGCCCCCGCGGCAAAGAGATCATAGCTCTCGCTGGGTTGAGAGGATTCGCTGTTCACCGGCACCTTCCCCACCAGACGACCCCATTCGTCACGGGTTGCCTGGACGGTTTCAATATCGAGCACCACTTTCATCGTGACACTCCAAACGCATCGCGCCGCAAGTCTTCAATAATCGCATGGTCTGCAGGCGGAAACGTAAACTGCGTGAGATCTTGAGGGTGTACCCATCGAACTTCTTCACAATCGATAGGAAGAGGCTCTCCCTGTTCGATGGCACATCGAAAAAAATGCAACTCGATGACTCGATCCAGATAGTCGTGCCGAATGATCCGATAGGGAATAGGAATGTCGACGTGAATGTTCAGCTCTTCAAACAGCTCTCGTTGCAAACATTCCGCGAGCGATTCATCTGCTTCCCGTTTGCCTCCGGGAAACTCCCAGAAACCAGCTAAGTGGGTACCGGCCTTTCGGCGAGCGATCAAATAGCACCCATCACGGTGGATGAGCCCTGCGGCAACTTCTATGACATGCATGATCGACTCATGACCGTTCACGCGTCGTTGGACTGAACGGATAGGTCTTACAGAACGACTTCATCGGGCATAGGAGGCAATAGGGATCACGCGCGGTGCAGACCATGGCTCCAAAATCCATGATAGCCTGATTAAAGTCATAGCCTTTCCCTGACGGGATCAAGGCTTCCGATAATTCCCACAACATCGTCTTCTGCGCCTTAGGATCACCCTCGGCGACAAATACCCGGTGCAAGACACGGATGACGTTCGTATCCAAAATAGGCGCATCTTCATTAAACGCGAACGAGCGAATCGCCCCGGCCGTATATCGCCCGATCCCTTTGAATGAGAGCAATCCGTCGGCATCATTGGGTAACTTTCCCCCGTACCGTTCCATCGTTTCACACGCGATTCCATGCAACCGTTCCGGACGAATGTTGTATCCAAGGGGATACCAGGTCTTCTTCACTTCTGCGACAGGAGCCTCCGCCAAGTCTTCGAAACTGGGGTAGCGTTTCAAAAACTCGTGGTACTTGGGGATCACCCGATCAACTTGGGTTTGCTGGAGCATCACTTCGGAAACGAGGATATGGTAAGGGTCTGATGTTTTCCGCCAAGGTAAGTCTCGGCCATGTTCGCCATACCACTTCAAAAGCCGAAGCTGGAATCGACGTTTGGCGGAAAGATCGGGCAGGAGAGACTTACCGGATTTTTTCTTATTGGAGGAACGTCGCGTAGGCATGTACCGAACTCTCTCACCTCCGTCTCTCGGCCACGGCATTGTAGGAGTAGCCTCCCTTCAAAATCAAATACACCCATCGTCCCGCACGAGTAAAAAAACGTGCGTTCACACGTCCTTGAACCTCTAGCCAAGGAACTATTCCCATGGTAATCTTTAGCTCAGGAGGAAGGTCATGCAGCGGGAAACCTTCCGAGGTCAGCTATCGCAAGCTCTAGCTTCAGCTGGAATATTGACCGGCATTCTCCTCCCCTTTCCATCCATCGCTGAAACTCTCCAAGTGCCATGGGAATGTTCCAACTACTCAAGCGACGCACAGACTCGTTGCGTGAACGCCGTCCTGGAAGCGCAGCAGAAAAAAATCGCTGAACTTGAAGGGAAACTCCAGGCCCAAGAGGGAGCAGTGAGTCAGCTCAAAAGTCAGCTCGACCGACAATCAACCACGACGGCAGACTTGCAACGACAGCTTGCAGAGCGACCCACCATGAGCACCATCCCAATCCCATACTCCTATCCCTATTCCTATGGCTATCCCCTCGGCCTTGGGTTGGGACTTCATTTCGGAAACTCTGGGATGTATGCTTCACCTTTGTACCGTCCTTATTGGGGCCCTCGGCATTACGGTTATTGGGGGCACCGATGGTAACGGTTTCAGAACGGAAAAGCCGGCCACGTTTCTTTCGTTGCGAACTCGGCCACATCTGTTCAGATCGGTCTTTTCATTGACAAGTTGCCTGCGGCCACATAGCCTTCTACCTAAGTACCTCACTCCCACAATATTGACCGGCTCGATCGGGCTAAAGTCGACGTACCACGCTTCTTAGATGGACAAGGGCCCTGCCGCGAGACACGAGGCTGCACGATGGTTGTTCGGAAATTCCCCCGGTTTCCGGTTGCCGTACAAAGCACGTTGGTTCAGCGAGACAAGCTTCGATATAACGCTTCGGTGAAGGATCTCTCGCTGAAAGGCTGTCGACTGGAAAGCCTCGTCCAGCCTTTTACCGGAATGCAGGTGGAATTGCTCATTGAGCTGCCCGGCGAACCGACACCGATCCACATTGACAAAGGGACTGTCCGCTGGTCCGGATCACAGGGCATCGGAGTCGAATTCTTAACGATGGCGCCCTCTGAACAAGAACGGCTCAAGCGAGTGGTCGAGCAACTTTCGGTAACGGTAGGACAAGCCCTTATCGTTCCAAAAGGCGAGCTGCCGAAGACATAAACCCCTCCGTATTCCTACTGCTCGCCTGAACAACTTCCCTGCGTGTTCCTCGACGATCGTGAAGATGGGCGCATAGCTCCATCGCGTGCATGATCACCGCATCGATAATCTTTGTTCCGGCAAATGGGCTGAAAGTGTTTTCTTAACGCATCGACCTGAGGTTCGCTCAGCTTAGAACGCAGGCTTATCCGGCAGGCTGGCAAGATGAAGCGAAAACTCGCCACTCTTTGCGTCGGCAACGTAACGCCTGAGGGCATCGCTGACGACGGGAAAGGCCATCGTTTCCCAGGGAATGTCTGAGAGCGGAAACAGCCGGACGTCCAAGCTTTCCGGTCCTGCCTGAAACACTGGTGTCTTCATTCGACCACGAAACACCAGATAGACCTGTCCGATATGGGGAAGGCTCAGCACGGCATAGAGTCCAATAATGCTGACGTCGGCATGAGCTTCTTCCAGAGTTTCACGCACTGCCGCTTGCTCCGTGCTTTCGCCCAGCTCCATAAATCCCGCAGGGAACGTCCAAAGCCCCAGCCGAGGTTCGATAGCCCGTCGACACAGAAGGATTTGATCGTTCCATTCCGGGATACAGCCTGCGACGATCTTGGGATTATGGTAATGAATAGCCTGACAGGTTTCGCACACAAACCGAGGCAGGTTATCGCCGAGCGGGACTTTTTGGATCACGGATTTTCCGCAGGCGCTGCAAAAATTCATCACGTGGCCTCTGACTCAACACTCGCCGGCAAGCAAGATGGATAGCACAAACCATCGATTCTTTGCACCCTGCCCACGTGGGCTTGAAAGCGTGCTGGAGAAAGAGCTCCATAGCCTTGGCGTGCTCACGACGACCAAGACAGATGGGGGGGTCGGCTTCCGTGCTCCCTGGTCGGCCATGTACCGGGTCAATCTTAACTCACACATCGCCAGCCGCGTCCTGTGGGAGGTCGGGCAGCGCGCCTACAAAACAGAGCACGATGTCTATACCGCGGCCTCTGCGCTCGCCTGGCCCGATTGGTTCACATCCACCCAAACAATCAAGGTCAAGGTGAGTGCGCGGCGTTGCCCCCTTTCGAGTCTGGACTTTCTGACCCTCCGCATTAAAGACGCCGTCTGCGATAAGTTCGTCGCAGCCACGAAGCGGCGTCCCAGCGTTGATACGGAACGGCCGAGTATCAAGCTCGACGCCTTTCTTGACCAGAACACCATCACATTTTATGTGGATACATCCGGAGAGCCGCTATTCAAACGGGGCTATCGAACGGGGGCAGTTGAAGCTCCCCTCAGAGAAAACCTGGCGGCGGGCATCCTGCGTCTTGCCGGATGGACACCGAACGATGTCTTGCTCGATCCTATGTGCGGCGGTGGGACCATTCCCCTCGAAGCGGCTCTGATGGCACGACAAATTCCACCAGGTCTCTCGCGGGCCTTCGCCTTCGAGCGGCTGCTCGTTCACAATCCACAACAGTGGGAACGTCTCCGCGAGGCGGCGCGTGCTGAACAAGCAGCTCATACGCCGGCGGCCATCTATGCATCCGACAAGGAGCCAAGGATGATGACGGTTGCGCAGCGGACGTTTCAAGACGCGGGAGTAGCGAATGATATCGCGCTGAAGCAAAGCGATAGTCTGGACCTGGACGCACCGGCGGACACAGGCGTGATGGTCATCAACCCACCCTATGGAGTCCGTCTCAGTCGGTCGGATGAGCTGGAATCATTTTATCCTAAACTGGGCGATTGGCTGAAGCAACGCTTCACCGGATGGCGCGTCTATGTCTTGACCCATGATGCCCGTGTACCGAAGCTGATCGGGCTCGCACCGTCCAAACGCATTCCCCTCTTCAACGGAGCTTTGGAATGTCGGCTCTATGAGTTCGTGATCGTTCAAGGCGGAGCCAGACGACGACTCACGCCGCCGAAGGCTTGAGACTCATCGGAAAAGTACCCAGCAATGCAGCAATCAGTCGATGATCCGATGATTCATGGAAACGAGGATCGCCGTGGGTCAAACGCGATATGAGTTGGACTCTAACGGTCTCTCGTTACTAATTTATGAACGTTGCGTCCTTGACTCTGTCTTCTCCCGGAGTATGGTGACTTCGATTGAATCTCCCAACTCGTTTCCGTGAGGTGATGGATGGAGCTAGCGGCAAAGTCCGACGATGAGATTTTGGCAATTGCCGAGCCGATCATGGACAATCTCATGGCGGCTTCGACCAACATTGATCATGCTCGCCATGTCCGAGATTTTACCGATCGCTTGAAGGCCATCGTCACGAAAGACTACTTGGAGAAGGTCTGTCGACAGTATCAGCGCGAGAAAGGCTTCTTCGGGTCACGAACGCTTGTCGCCATTTTCCGACGCCCCCACTCCATCGCCATTGTGTGGAAACAGCACTTCACCAACTCCTCCGGCGACTATGTTGCCGAGATGCTCCTCGTCCAACAAGGGTCTCGGTACCTCGTTGATCATGTGTTTGTCCTCTAAAGGTCTATCTTTGGGGGACTCTGCTCGCTGCGGCTGAATTCTGCATATACTGTTGGACTCACCGCCTATCTCCACTTTGACGGCAACCCGTTATCGTGCAACTCCCTTGACCCTCCCCTTGACTTCTCGGCAAGGAAACCTATCAGGTTGTTATAATCATGCGATGAACCTTCAGCCAGGATGGTGGCAATGGAAAACAATAACATCTTGTCGACATTACCGATACTCCCGATTAAACGAACGGTGCTCTTTCCAGGAGTGATGATGCCGCTGACGATCGGACGGGAACGTTCCGTCGCCGCGGTCAATGCGGCCATGAAAACGGAAGAAAAGACGATCGTCGTCGTGGCGCAGCGAGATCCTCAGATTGAAGAACCGGCGCTTGCCGACTTGTATTCCATCGGCACAAAAGCCATCGTCAAGCAGCTCGGGCAGTCAGCTGAAGGAACGATCCACGCACTCGTCCAGGGGCTGGATCGCGTCGTACTCTTGAAAGAAATACAGTCCACGCCTTATTCCACGGTACGTGTCCGTTCTCTCGAACGTCCTTCCGACAGCGGACCGGAAGTTCAAGCGCTGCACCGTGCCATCCAGGAGCTGCTGTCCGACCTTCCTAAACTCCTGGAAGCTCCGGGCATCCAAGAAGTCAGCGCCGTGCTGAGCAACGAGAGCGACTCCATCGCACTGGCGTATCGTATCGCGTCGTTGGTCAATCTCAACGTGGTGGAAGAACAGCGTCTGCTCGAAAGTTCTTCGACGTTGGACCTCCTTCGCACCCTCTACACCTCGCTGTCGAAGGAGATTCAAATCCTACAGCTGCGGGAAAAGATCGCCAAGGATGCACAGACCAAAATCGGCAAGAACCAACGAGAGTACATCCTGCGCGAACAACTGAAAGCCATCCAAGACGAGCTGGGCGAAGGCGAGGACGAGGGAAACGAGGTCGCTCGGCTGAAAAAACAGATCGCGGAAGCCGACTTACCCGAATCGATTCGCAAGGAAGTCGAGCGCGAAGCCGCGCGGTTGGGCAAAGTACCGCCGACGTCGCCTGACTACCAAGTCCTTCGGACCTATCTTGAACTGGTGCTCGAACTCCCATGGAAGAAAGCATCGGAAGAGCATCTTCATCTCTCGACGGTCCGGCAGGTGTTGGAGGAAGACCACTACGGGATCAAGGAAGTCAAAGAACGGATCGTCGAACACCTGGCAGTCTTGAAGCTCAACCCGACGGCGAAAGCCCCGATTCTCTGTCTCGTCGGTCCTCCCGGTGTCGGCAAAACCAGCTTGGGGCAATCGATCGCACGGGCGATGGGTCGGACGTTCGAGCGATTCAGCCTCGGCGGCGTTCATGATGAAGCCGAGCTGCGCGGCCATCGCCGCACGTACGTGGGTGCGTTGCCGGGCCGCATCATTCAGGCTGTTCGCCGGGCCGGCGTCAACAATCCGGTCTTGATGCTCGATGAAGTCGACAAGATGGGACGTGATTTCCGCGGCGATCCGGCTTCGGCACTGCTGGAGGTCCTGGATCCGGCGCAGAATCACACATTCCGCGACCATTACTTGGATCTCCCGTTCGACCTGTCGAAAGTGTTCTTCATCACCACAGCGAACACGCTCGACACCATCAGCCAACCGCTGTTGGATCGAATGGAAATTATTCGCCTGCAAGGCTACAGCGAGCGCGAGAAAGCCGAAATCGCAAGACGTTATCTGTGGCCGAGACGGCTGAAGGAGGCAGGTATCGAGGATCGTCAAGCCGTGCTCACGGATGAGGTGCTGAACCTCGTCATCTCCCGCTACACGCGGGAGGCAGGTGTGCGGCAACTTGAGCAGATGCTGGGGCGATTGACCAGAAAGGTAGCGCTGGCCTTTGCCGACCTCCCGGAGGGCCAAGAGCGACAACCCGTCGCCATTCGGCCCGACCTGCTCGGCGAGTGGCTGGGCTCCGAACGGTTTATGCCGGAAGAGGCTCGGAAGAATTTGCCTCCCGGTGTCGCGACCGGCCTGGCCTGGACTCCGACCGGAGGCGATGTGCTCTATATCGAAACCACCTTGCTTCCCGGCAGTCACGAGTTGGCCCTGACCGGCCAGTTGGGCGACGTGATGCAGGAGTCCGCCCGAGCGGCCAGGAGCTATCTCTGGTCCCATGCGGAGAGCATGGGGTTGGACATCTCACGGTTTAAGCGGAATGGAATCCATATTCACGTGCCCTCCGGAGCCATTCCGAAAGATGGTCCGTCGGCCGGGATCACGATGGCGACCGCGCTGGCATCCGCCTACGAAGGCAAGGCCGTGCGCAGCGACACGGCCATGACGGGGGAAATCAGCCTGAGCGGACTCGTCTTGCCGGTGGGCGGGATCAAAGAAAAGATGTTGGCGGCGCATCGAGCAGGCATCAAACGGATCATTCTGCCGAAGGCCAACGAAAAGGATCTCAAGGACATCCCTCAAGAAGTGCGCGATGAACTGACCTTCATCTTGGCGGAACGGATTGAAGACGTATTGCCGGCGGCCTTCAATCCGGACTCGCCCACGGCGTCAGCCGGAAGCGGGAGCGAGCCTATAGAAACCGCCAGCACCACAGGGGGGAGTTAAGACTCGTAGAAGACGCGGACAATCTGCGTCATGTTGAACAGCATGGCATGCCGCCGCGTATAGGCGGCATGCCCATAGTAGTGGTCGCGAGGATTCGTCGAGCCCGTGCTGTCCTTGTAGTCGACAAGGAGACAGTGTCCTTCGCTAGGGAACCGCACGGCTCGTCTGGCACATTCCAGCCACCGTTCGAACCCATCGTACGGCTCGACCATCTCCCACACCCGTTTATTTGCCGCCTTGGCCGATTCAGTCGGAGGGACGGCGTCGCTGCCCGCAACGGCTAATTCTTGGACATAGTCCCCGCCCCAGGCCGTCGGCATTTCCATGGTAATTTGAGGCAGTTCCATCTTCGCCAACCAGCTCTTTCCATCCGTCCGCAAGGTCCGGTGATTCACGATGTGCAGCAGCTTCCCGATACCGGAGGGATCCCACCCATAACGAACCGGCGTGCCGAAGGTCACTATGTCGAGTGTCACTCCGTGAAGGGGTGATGCTGTCCCAAGCATGGACTCCATTCGCGTGATCGTCTCGACGAGTGCGGTGTGATGTGTTTGGGTGGCATAGTCGGTGAGAATCGTGAGAAGCCTTGGTCGACCGGTGATAGGGCTCGGGCAGAGAAGATTCGTGACAAGCGCCAACACCAATCCGGCCTGTCCATGCGCCTGTATCAGTATTCGATGCCCCTTCCTCAAGTTCTGATTCGTACAGAGGGTGTGGAGCTTGGCAAGCAGAGAGACCGCCGCGAGTGCCCGTCCAAGATGGTGGTGCTCGGAAGACCAGAGGACCCTGGTACAGGAAATCTGTTCGGCAAGATTCTTATTGATGGCCTTCCTAAACGATTCGATATCAGCATCGATGCAATTACCCGCGTCCCCGATCTGTTCATCCAGCAGCGTTTTTGTTACGTCATCGTCTGGAAGCGGCGGTTTAATTCCACCAGGCAGCAACGGAATCCCATTGCTCTCTTCCCGCATGGCGGCAAGTAAGGAATCCACCCCGGATACGCCTCGCGAGTACCCGCGTTTGAGCCCGCCCGCCTCGTCCAGACGTTGCATCCCGAAGAGATCGGTGCCGTGCAGCGCCCCATGGAGAAAGACGACGCCGGCGACACCGGCATGCGAGAGAGCCGTCCCATACTTGCCCATGGTCTCCGCCCAAACGGGCGAATCCGGAGAGACGGCATTCGTCAGGTCGGCAACCCGCAATCGCTCACCGGGGTTCTTCCGTGACAGCTCGTCATGCTGAAAGTTATTCTCGACCGGCATGGAAGACTACATAGCTGATATCGGCTCGAAGCTGCAAGAAGCCTGTTGGTCTATTGAGGAGTACCGGCTGTAGTGGATTCGGAGTCCGTGGCGGATTTTATCTGAATATCCTTCTTCGGCATCACGGCAGTCGCCGAACAAGTTTTATGCTGCTCATCGATCCGACGGTCCACGATCCTCACATCCTGTAAATATTCCTGAACGATTTCTTCACGAGTCAGTTCAATGTCTTGCTCGCTTTCCCGTCCCGATCGTTCACGGACACGATCGACCATGTGTTCCTTGACCAACACGCGGATCTGCTTGGCTAAATCGGTGCGAGCCGACAGATCCGACACACGCTGGCAGATAGCCCGACCTTTGGTTAAATCTCCTTGGCCGTGGCCGATCCAATAGTGATCCGACGTATAGCCACCGCGTCCGACGTCACCCGCCCACGCGCTGACGACGACCAGCCCACCGATCAGCCAGAAACCCACTGCGCCGGCACCCATCCCCCACCCCTTCACGGCCTCCCTCCTCCAGGCCTGTGGTTTCCCCCTGATGGGCCTGGGAACTGCTCAAACCGATGGTGTGGGCGAGGCGGCTGAACCAAACCTGGACCCGGTTGGATCCTGGATTGATGATCGTTCTGAATCCGTCCAGAGGGGACTCGATGAATGATCTCGTTCGAGGTCCGTGGCACGCCCGGCAACCCAGGAGGAGGAACCAGCTCATGCGTCGGCATCCGAGGTCTCAGACTTCCAGGCGCCGGTGACTGCCGAGGACCCAGCGGTTGCCGGCTGGTGATGATCTGTTGCGCGATAGCGATATGCGGATTGGCTGGATAGAGGCCGTTGGCGCTATTCAGCAGACCTTGAGGAATGCCGATCGGGGAGACAAGTACCCAGTTCGTCCAGGCTTGCGACACCATCACATTCGATTGCACACGATTGAGAAGGTCCGTCCGCTGCTGGGCCACCTGTTGAACTTGATCCGGCGTTGCCGCCTGCCCCAGGGTCTGCAGAGTCCGATTGACGGCTTTGAGCTCCTCCTGCAACTGCTCATTTTCTTGCCTCAACACGGTCAGTTGCGAATGCGCATCTTCGTTTTCCCGAAGCGCTGCGATCGCGCGCGCCACGTCGTCCGTATCCATCTGCGCAACAAGATTCACCTGCACGACCACGACATCACCATCCAACGTCGTGGCGGTTTGTTGCTCAAGGACAAGTACCAACCCGGCCGTGTAGGTCCGGATTTCGTCTTTGGTGACCTCCATATCATGAACAATGGTGACACTCTCAAGATAGGTGGCAACCTGCTCGAGCGCACTTCGCTTGGCGCTTTCGGTGGCAAGCCTGATCGCGTCTTCTCGGGTGTCACGATTTCCCATGCGATGCTCACCTTGGGCATTGACGACTCTGATTTCGGCAAACGCAGGGATAGCAACCGTACAGGCCACAAGTGCGAGAAACATCACGATAGAGCGATAGGATGGATGAGACTGCAGCAATACGAGAAGAGGCCGGTACCGGATGAATCGACCGAACATCGCCTCCCCCTTCTCGTCCTTACGCGTGGATAGAAACGGTCAGCGGTTTCAGCATAGCACCAGGTAGATGGTTCCGCCAGCAATCGCCGAGTGCCTTTCCCACCTTGCCTTCTAGAAAATTTGCATGTTAGGGTACCATTCTTACTTTTCAGATACCTGTGGGTGATACGTCGTGATGGCTCATCTTTCTCGGTACTTTTCCTTGATCTGTGTCGGCCTCCTGACCATCTTACTTGGCATCGGGATCCACGTGCCCGGACATGCGGCTTCCCCGCCCGGAAAGGAAACCGCGCCCTCCAAATCTGGAACTGAACATGTCATTCTCTTTGTCCTAGAGGGATTCGGTCAGGAATCCCTCAAGGGCGGTACGATGCCGATCCTGAGCAAGCTCATCAAGACAGGGTCGACGACCTGGTCCGCGCGCGGAGTCAAGCCGGCCCTCCGGTTACCGACGATGGCCTCGCTGGTGACCGGCATGCCGGTCGAGAAACATGGCATCACCTGGAACTTCTTCGAATTCAGCCGAGGCTACCCGCGCTCCCCCAGCCTCTTCGACTACCTGGACTTAAGCGGAGGCCGCGACAGCGCCATTTTTTACATGGATGAATCGCTGTATCAGCTCGCCAAACCGGAGCCGTACACCGACTATCAACTCTGCGGAGCCTTGCGTCCCGAATGCGGCTCTCAAAAGCTCGTCGCCTATATCCAACAGTACCTTCAAAAAGCGACCAGCGGATCCGGATATGGGCACGCAATTCCTGCCTTGCCTCATTTGCTGGTGGTGCACCTTCCGGAAGCAGGGCGGGCCGGAGTGGCCCACGGCTGGAACTCCAAGGAGTATCAGGAGGCCTTACGAACGGTCGACGGCGCGATGAAGTCTGTTCTGGATCTCTTCAAAGAATACTCACTCGTCGATCGTACCGCCGTCGTCGTCACCGCTCTGAGCGGAAAAGGCATCGATCCTGGGGCCGACGCTCCAAAAACTGATTCGCCGGTTGTTCCTTGGATCGTCTCAGGAACCGGGATCAAGCAGGGCCACCTCATTCGTCAGCCGGTGTCGATCATCGATACCGGGGCCACCGTGATGAAACTCCTCAAATTGGAGACACACACGGAGTGGGAGAGCAAAGCGGTAGAAGAGATTTTCCAAACCACCGCGGCGACCCCGACCGCTCGGCCCCGCAAGAAACGTTAGCCATCCATGCGCGACACCACCCTGATACCCCGTCGGTCTCTCCTGATGTGTGCCTGTGCACTCACGATCCTGTCGATGCTGCTAAGCCCCGGGACAGGATCGGCGGACAACCCGACGGCTACGCACCTCAAGAAACACGGGATTACCATCGATGCGACGAAGTTGGTGCCGATTTCCTGGTGGCAAGTCCCTGGCGTGACGCCCTCGATCTGGAATTCCGACCCTGAGTCGCTCGATGCGCCCAAGACATCCGAGCGCCGAGAGCTCCAGCTCAAACCGGGCAAATATAAATTTATCAGCTTCACATTCGATTTTCCCTTTACCGTAAGTCTCAACGGCACGCTCGATTTTTCACCATCCTTGGACCAATGCGTCGAAGGCCGAGGGACACAGGTGTTGATGGTCCTGTGCAAGCGCACCTACCCCCACGGCGGGCAACGCGACGCTTATTATGAGCAGAAACCGAACCATGACTGACCTACTCGAAGATCTGTTGGAAGCTTTGGAAGATGTGGACGATGCCACCCGTGAAGAGGCGGCAAGGCTGCTCGCCGACAGGGGCGACCCGACCACCTTGGACGCCTTGCTCGGCGCCTGCGGCGATGATTTCTGGTCCGTGCGGGCTCACGCCGGCTGCGGCGTCGCGAAGATCGGCGGACCAAAGGCGGTCGAGGCTCTGGTCGGCCTTTTCAACGATTCCATCATGGAAGTTCGCGAGCAGGCCGTCGATGCCACGGCAAAGATGGGCCCGATCGTGCTCGATCGCTTGGTGACGGCCCTGAAAGACGAGCGATGGCGCATCCGCGAACATGCCGCCAAAGCCGCCGGCAAGCTCAAGGATTCACGAGCCGTCGACGCGCTGATCGGCGTTTGTCGCGACCGGGACGGAGCCGTCAAAAGCGCAGCGGCGGAAGCCTTGGGGAGAATCGCCGACCCGAAAGCCATTCCGGCCCTGCTCAAGCTGTTTCGAGATTCTTCGAAAATCGTGCGAGAAACAGCTGGAACGGCACTGGTCTACATCGGGCACCCCTCCGTCGATCCGCTGATCGACAGTCTGAAAGACAAAGACTTTGTGGTTCGCTGTCACGCGGCTCGCGCATTGGGCGGGATGACCACCGACTATCAAATCGGCAGGTCCTGGGTGCAGGACGCAAAGGTCGTGGATGCCTTGATCGCCGCGTTGAAAGATCCCGATCGAGCCGTTCGCGAAGACGCGACGATTGCGCTCGGCATGATCGGCGACCCTCGGGCGATCGACGCACTGGTCGACGCCATGAAAGACGGAGCGGTGAAGCGCCATGCCATTGCCTCACTCGGCATGATCGGCGATGCGCGCGCCCTTCCGGCCGTATTGAACGCCCTGAAGGGCAAAGGCATCAAGCAAGAGGGCTCACCGACTCCCGGATGTATCGTCAGCGAAGACGCGTTCATCAAAGAAGCCGCCGCCACCGCCCTCGGTCAGTTTCGCGATCCTCGTGTGATCCCGGATTTGATCATGCTACTGAAAGACGGGGTCTTGCGGGAAAAGGCCGCGGCTGCGCTGACGGTGATCGGCGACGCGGCCATCGAACCGTTGATTGCCTTTCTCTTTGACCCCAAAGCGTCCGAAGTCGAAGCGGAAAAGGAACGCGTCCTTTCGTACGCATCCGTTCGACTGACGGCAAAAGACGCCTTAAAGCAGATGACCCTTGAGACGTTGGAAACGCTTGGATGGACGCCTTCCGATGAGGTGGTGGAAATCAGCTCGAGCCAGGCCGACAATCTACGTGTCGATCGGCCGTTGGGCCGAACCGGCCGCTTCGGCCCATCCGGCGACACCGCGTGATGTCGGTGCCGACGGGCATGTGCGAATCCATCATCTCTCGATGACGACAACGAGTTCGGTTCTCACACGAACCACGACCCTTCGTAAGGTCCGAACAACAGCATGACCGATACGGTGATGGAACAAATTGCGGCACTCAAGGACCAGGATTGGGCCATTCGCGGTGAAGCCGCCGGCCTGCTGGGCACATTCAAAGATCCGCGCGCGGTAGGTCCCCTGCTTTCGCTTCTTCGTGACCAAGACCGTTCCGTGCGGGAGGCAGCGATCGACGCCTTGCGCTCGATCGGGGCACCGGCCGTCGATGCGGTGGGAACCTACCTCACTGCGCCAGATCTCTCGGTTCAGGAATCCGCGTCGGCGATCTTGGCCGCCATTGCGGATGAGCGAGTGCTCGTTCCGCTCATCGCGTCGCTGCACAGCGAAGACTGGATCGTTCGGATGCATGCGGCCAAAGCCTTGGGTCGGGTGCGGAACGCCGGCGCAATTGAACCGCTCATTCCATTGCTTCAAGACAAGGTCAAGGCGGTGCGCGAAGAAGCGGCTGCCGCGCTGGCCGCCATCGGAGACGCGGCGATTCCATCTCTCTTAAACGCGCTACAGCATGAGGACTGGCTCGTTCGTCTCCATGCGGTGGAATCGTTGGGAAAGGCACGATCAAAACAGGCCGTCAATCCGCTGTTGTCGGTGTTGTTCAACGATCGGGATTCGGCGGTGCGCGAAGATGCCGTGCGAGCTCTGGGCGAGATCGGTAATTCTCAAGCGGTCGAGCACTTACTCATGGTCTTGCGCGAGCCCGCATTGCGGACAGTGACGGTTGAAGCCTTAGGTCGAATCGGCGATCGACGCGCGGTTCCGACCCTGATCGACATCGTGACAGGGATCGATCCTCCTGCGTCCACGAGAACCGTGGCCGGCTGCGGAGACCAATGGGCTGAAGAACTGATCACACAAGGCGCGGCGGCTCGGGCGCTCGGGACAATCGGCGATGAGACAGCCATTTCTGCGCTTGTCGCGGCATTGAACCGGACCGCAACGAGGGCCGACGCTGCGGCATCCTTGGCTAAATTTGGAGCAAAGGCCGTTCCATTTCTTCTTCCATTGTTGAATGACCCCCGCGATGAAAACCTCCTGTTTCATGTCCGTGAGACATTGGCGGCGGCGGGATGGAGACCGCACGGGAAATTGCGGACCAGATAAACACGAAGCCATCAGCGTGATGGCTCCTCTTTGACTGAAGGTTATGCCGAAAGAAACGATTGAAACACTGGTCTCCGAACTGATCCACGAAGAGGACTGGCGCCGTATGCGAGCCACAGCCGCCTGTGTGTCAGGCGGCCCTCGCTCGGTTCAGGCGCTTATCGAGGCTCTACGGTCAGGCTCCAGCGAGTTAAAAAAGGAAGCGGCCGCCATGCTGGCGCGACTCAAAGATCCGCAGGCCGGAGTCGCACTCGTCGGGTTGCTCGAGCACGAGGAGGAGATCGTCCGGAAGGCCGGTGCGGCCGCGCTTGAGCAGATGGCCGGGGTACTGGACACGGACACGGCTCGAGTGTTGGTGGCGTTGCTTCCTAAAACTGCGGACGGCGCGCCCAAGCAAGTCCTGACCCGCTTGATCGGGGCGATTCCCACATCCGTGCTCCCCCTCTGCGAAATGCTTCAACATTCGGATCAAGACGTGCAGATCTCGGCAGCCTTAATGTTGGATCACTTGCTGGATCCCCGCTCCGTCGATGCGTTCATCGATGCCATGGGCAAGCCCGCTGTGCAGGAAATCGCCGTCGGCACGTTGAAGAAGCTGAGCGCGATCCGTGAACGGATCGACGCGACATTCAACGCCTTGCGGGACGTCGAAGGCGCCAGCGAGCGTGAGGAGGCTCGGATGGCTACGGTCATCGATCTACTCGGGATCGGACGGCCGAGCGTGGAAATCCTCATCGAATACCTCGAAGACGACGACTGGCTCGTGCGCGAAGCGGCAGCCGATCTGCTGGGAAAAATCGGCGACGTGAGGGCGGTCGAACCATTGATGGCACGGCTGGCACAAGACAAAGACACCGGGGTCAAGGAACTGGCGATCAAGGCACTCGGATTGATCGGCGACGCGCGCCCGACTCAGCTCTATCTTGACGCGATCCCGATCCGCCCGCTCCGGGTGTATGCCATGGAGGCATTGGCCAAGATCAAAGATGTGGAAGTCTTGCGCGGGCAGAAAGATCTTTTTGATCGGCTCCGGACAGATCGCGACGGACTCGTGGCCTACAATGCAGGCCTGATCGCGGACAAACTCGAAGCTATCATGGCCACAGAAAGCGAAGACCGAACCGAGGACACTGAACATGACTGAGCAGGATGCATCCGGTCGAATCGAGCAACTGATCCAGGCATTACAGGACGAGAACGAAGCCTTGCGCGACCACGCCATCGCAAGCCTCGGCCAGACCGGACCGGACGCGCTTCCCCGGTTGATTGATTTGATGGCCGATGAGGACGCCGTCATTCGAGAGGCGGCAACCAGCGCAGTCGTTCGTATGGGGCCCTCCGTCGTCGAGCCGATGCTCGACGCCCTCCAGGATGACTCCTGGGCTGTCAGAGAACAGGCCGCATCGGCACTCGGTAAATTGAAAGATCGGCGCGCAGTCGATCCTCTGGTCCGAGCGATTAAAGACCGAGACGGTGCGGTGCGGACGGCAGCCGTGTGGGCGTTGGAGCGAATCGGCGACTCTCAAGCGGTGCCTGGGCTGATCGATGCATTGATGGACAGCGCGCTGCGCGAAGATGCGGCCCGTGTGCTGAAGAAGATCGGCGACGTGCGGGCGGTCGAGGCGCTGATCGACGGGCTCTTGGGCTCCAATTGGATGGTCCGCCGTCATGCGGCGGAGGCACTGGGCAAGATCGGCGATCGCCGAGGTGTCTCCCCCTTGATCGAGTCGCTGAACGATGAAGATTGGCTGGTCAGGCGAAATGCCGCCGAATCGCTTGCGCGGCTCGGGGCGCACGAAGCCATTCAGCCCCTGCTGGGGTTGCGTGAGGACGAGAACACGATGGTGCAGGAAACCGTCGAAGCAGTGTTGGCCAGTCTCGGCTGGAAACCTGATTCACACTAATATATTGAGCTAGAGGAAGGTACCCATGGCGGATGAAGCTCCCAAACTGATTCAGATCGCGCCGAAAGGCGGAGAGAAAAAAGACGGATTCAATTTAGTAACGGAACGGGTTGTGGCCGTCAACCCTGAGAGCAGACAGCTCGAAGTCGAGCTCCTGGCCTACGACGGCAAGACGGTCATCCTGGAGGTGGACGAGGAGGCACTGGAGGACCTCAAAAAACTGAAGGTCGGAGACGGTGCCACCATCCGTGTGGTGGAAGAAGACGGGAAGCGTATCGCGAAGAGCTTCAGGATTCGGCCCAAAGACCCGAACGCCGCCAGAGCCGACGCCATGTTGCTCGACCTCAGAGATTCACACTGGTTGAACCGGAAGTATGCGGCGGAGGTGTTGGGCGAGTTGAAAGATCCTCGTTCCGTCGAGCCGCTCGTCTCCGCATTGAACGACGAGGTGGGTGACGTGAGGCAGCGGGCCTACGATTCGTTGATCAAGCTCGGCAGCCCATCCGTTCCCTCGCTCATTCCATTACTAGTGTCCGAGGAAGAAGAAATTCGTCAATCGGCGACTGAAATTCTTCGCAAGATCGGCAAACCAGCCGTCGAGCCGTTGGCGACCGCCTTAGCCGACGCCGACGATCGACTCAAGACACGAATCATGAAGGTGCTTGATCGAATGGGGTACAAACCGAAAACGAAGGAGCC
>CABVRR010000043.1:4975-6784 GCA_902500705.1 uncultured Nitrospira sp. | reverse complement strand
CCTTCGGCCGCATGGTAGGTATCTCGGCAGGGCTGAAGCTCCGGCATCATCTGGCAGGCTTCCGTCAACGCCTCCGGATCGTAAGCTCGAATGCTTGCGCCTTCAGCCAAGAGGGCTCGACCGATCGCCAAGGCCGGGGCCTCACGGATGTCGTTGGTATTGGGTTTGAAGGAAAGGCCGAGCATCGCCAACGTCTTCCCTTTCAGCCCCCCGACCGCGTCTCGAATCTTCTCGATCATCCATCCGCGTTGAATTTCGTTGACCCGCGAGGCGGCCGTCGCGATCTGCATCGGATAGCCGTGTCGCTCGCCGGTCTGAATGAGCGCCGCGAGATCTTTCGGAAAGCAGGAGCCTCCGAAACCAGGCCCTGCGTGAAGAAACTTCGACCCGATGCGATGATCAAGCCCCATGCCCTTCGCCACCATTTGGACGTTGGCTCCGACCCGCTCGCACAGATTCGCCATCTCGTTGATGAATGAAATTTTCGTCGCCAGGAAGGCATTCGACGCGTATTTGATGAGTTCGGCGGTCGGAACATCGGTCACGACGATCGGCGTTTCGATCAAATACAGGGGGCGATAGAGATCCTTCATGATGGCGACCGCTTGATCGCTGTCTGCGCCGATCACCACGCGATTCGGCCGCATGAAATCCTCGATGGCCGACCCCTCTCGGAGAAATTCTGGATTCGAGACCATGTCGAACCGAAAGGCATTCGTCTGGGCCTTCGTGATGACCTCACGAAGCTTTTCGCCGGTCCCCACGGGAACGGTAGACTTCGTGACAATGACCTTGTACCCGGTCATGTGCCGCGCGATCCCTTTGCCGACTTCTTCGACATACGAGAGATCCGCGGAACCGTCGCCCCGAGGCGGCGTCCCGACGGCGATAAAGATGACCAACGCCTTATCGACGGCCTTCGCAATGTCCGTGGTAAACGTCAGTCGGCTTTCCCTGATTCCCTTGGCCACCAATTCCTTGAGTCCCGGCTCATAAAACGGGATCTCGCCCTTTTCGAGTTTCTCGATTCTTCGGCTGTCGCTGTCCATGCAGGTGACGTGGACGCCGAACTCCGCAAAACAAGCTCCCGTCACGAGTCCGACATACCCGCTCCCGATCACACTAATGTGCATGGCCCCCTCCTCACCACAGAACGAAATGTGTTCGAGAGTATAGCAACCTGCCCCCCACCGGGCAACGAATTCATCCCTTGTTCATCGTAGAGATTCCGTCGGGTTTCGTTGACTCTCGGAAAACACGTTGAGTACAATCCGACGCCGTTTCGAATCGACAGGAGAACGACTCCGCACCTTCGTCAAATCGATGACTGTTCATCCTCCACGCATTCCCCGTTGGTTTTTGCTCGTGACCGCCCTCGTGACCGGTGCGGTGGTCATGGCATTGGAAATTCTCGGCAGTCGACTGCTGGCTCCCGTATTCGGCAGTTCATTGTTCGTCTGGGGCGCCTTGATCGGCGTGATCCTGGCCGCCATGAGCAGCGGGTATGCGTTCGGCGGGTGGATCTCCGATCGCTATGCCGATGGGAGGGCACCGGCGGCACTGTTGCTTTTTTCAGGAAGCTGGACGTTTCTCGTCGCCTGGGCGAATCAACCCATTCTGTTTGAGATCGAGAAGGTCGTACAAGACCCTCGCTGGGGCCCTTGCCTCGCTGCGACGGTCCTTCTCGCTCCCCCGGCGTTCGGGCTCAGCGGCGTCTTACCGGCCATGTTGCGGTTGGCGGTCGCAGACATGGAACACCTCGGTCGGCAAACAGGCCGCCTGATCGCCCTATCGACCGTCGGCAGCCTG
>CABVRR010000043.1:1540-4875 GCA_902500705.1 uncultured Nitrospira sp. | reverse complement strand
TACAGCCAAATGATGGTGTCTTCGTTGGCGCTGGTATCCGAGCCGAAACGCGGCCTCATTCTCGGTCATGGCGGCGGGTCATTGGCCAAGTGGCTGGCTCGGCACTGGCCTGCGTTGGAACTGGATATCGTCGAGTTCGACCCGGTCGTGGTTCGAATGGCCGAGGAATATTTTGATTATCGCCCACCGGCCACTCATCACGTCTCCGTGAAGGACGGCCGCGCCTTTCTCAACGCGACGAATCATACCTACGATGTCATGTGGATCGATGCGTTCGCGCGAGACATGATTCCGTTTCATCTCACGACGGCGGAGTTTTATGCCTTGGTGCGAACACACCTGAACCCGGAGGGGGTCGTCGCGGTCAATCTGGCATCCTCGGGCAAAGAAGGTGATCTCGCTCGAGCCGCCGCGGTCGTGCAAACCATGAAACAGGCGTTCCCCGTCCTCGAAACCTTCGCCGTCGAAGGACCATGGAACACGGGCATGACTCCGGCGAAGAATCTCATTTTCTTGGGAGGGCGCCCCATTGAGCGCGAACCACTCCATACGCTTGTGACCAAAATCACGGATATGGCGATGAACCAGCACCTACCGATGGAAACCATCACGCTGTTAAGCACCCGTCGGACCGAACCCTGGCCGTCCGGCGTCGTCTTGAGCGATGATTTCGCCCCCTACGATCTTCTCCTTGGGCAAGAACGATCACCCCTGGCAGACTGAGGACACATGTCCTGGATCTCGTCGTCGAGATGCCGGGCAGGCCGAGGAACGCTTTATTCGCAGCAGTCGCTCTAGAGACGACGGTTTGGGTCGTCCGTCTCGACGAGCAATCGAAGCACTTCCGCCATTTCAGCCTGTTTATTCAGGAAATAGCAGGCAGCAGAGCCTTTCTTCTTACCGATTCTCACGGTGAGGATGGAGGGATCCCGCAGCGCAAAGACATCCTCGTCGGTTTCGTCGTCTCCCGCATAGAACGCCCTGCGGCAATCAAGTCGGCGCATGTACTCCAACAACGCCGTGCCTTTATGCCATGCCGCCGGTGGCATCACATTGAATACGGATTTCCCAAGGACAATGCGAGGGGGAGGAGACAAGTCGGCTATGATCCGAGCGATCAGCGCCCGAGCCTCATCGCGCCGGTCGGCGGTTCGATAATGCAATGAGAATGAGTAGGACTTATCCTCGACGACCACCCCGCTTCGAGTCAGCTCATCTTGGAATCGTTCGTCGATCGATTGCAGCCATCCGGCACTGATCTCTCGAACGTGCTGCCTCTCCTCCGGACTCGTATGCGGGCCTTCTGAACCATGATTCCCGATCAAATGGGACACGGCCGTCCCGACACGTGAACGTAAGTCCTCCACCGAACGTCCCGAGATAATCGCAGTGGGCACGTGCGTCGTGAGTGCTTCGAGCCGGAGACGGATGGGGCGCGACAGTCTCGCCGCGTGGTGCTCTCGGACGATCTTCGCCAACGTTCCGTCAAAGTCAAACGCGTACAGCGACTGTTCCCTCAAGAGGGCTCTCAGATCAGCCTTCCCTGTTTCCGTCAAGAGATATTCCATGCCCATCCATCAACTCAGCAAACGTGGCCGACGCACCTGTTTCATGACTCGTTCCTTCTGTCGCATGCGAGCGGCATCGATCAGCATACGACCGGCCCACCGATACACGTTGAACTCCTGGATCAGTCCACGCATGCTTCGCATCCTGGCCTGCTGCTCCACCTTCGGCATCGTCAGGCCGAGGTGGAGCGCGGCCGCAAATTGATCGATGTCGTACGGATTGACCACGAGCGCTTCCGTCAGTTCCCGAGCAGCCCCCGTAAATTGGCTCAAAATCAGCACTCCCTGCTCGTCGTCCCGAGCGCCGACGAACTCTTTGGCGACCAAGTTCATGCCGTCGTGCAGACTGCTCACGACACACACATCCGCGCCCCGATAACACTCATAGACCTGGGCCGGCTCATGATGTTGGATCCGCAAGCAGATCGGCTCATAGCCGTTTCGCCCAAACCGCTTGTTGATCCGTTCAGCCAGCGCGGAAACCTGATCGGTAAAATGATGGTACTGCTCGATCATCGAACGGCTGGGAGCCGCGATCTGAAGAAAGGTAAACTTGCCGATCCATTCCGGTTGGAGCTCAAGCAAGCGTTCGACGGCCATAAATCGCTCGAGAATGCCCTTCGTATAGTCAAGCCGCTCGACTCCAAGGCCGATGAAATGGTCGGACGACATCCCATACATCTTCCGAAGTGTGGCTCGGCATTCCGCGACCGGCGGCTGGCTGCTCAGCCCTTGAAGAGGCCACTCGATGGAAATGGGATAGGGGTTGACCGCCGTCAGCTGACCTCCGTAGGAAACCGTCGAACTGTTTCGATCAATGCGCGCCTCGAGGATCCGGTCGACACTGTCGATGAAGTTGTTGCAGTGGACGCTGGTGTGAAATCCGAGAATGCTGCTTCCGAGCAATCCTTCCAGAAGCTCCTGCCTCCAGGGACAGATTCCGAAACTTTCTGCATTGGCCCAGGGAATGTGCCAGAACATGATGATCGTCGCGGTCGGCAACCGATCTCGGATGAGCTTGGGAAGCAGGGCAAAATGGTAATCCTGCACCAGTACGACCGGATTGTCGCTTGTGGCTTCCTCGTAGACGGCCTGAGCAAAACGTTCATTGACAGCCACATAGTGTTTCCAATCCGACGAGCGGAACGTCGGCCGGACATGGGCGATGTGGCAAAGCGGCCACAACCCCTCGTTGGAAAACCCGTAGTAGTAGCCGGCCTCCTCTTCTGCCGTCAGCCAGACCCGTCGAATTTCGTAGGTGGGATGGGACGGCGGGACGCCGACATGGTTCCGTGCATCTACCACCGCTCGATCCGCAGATCCGTTTCCGTGCGCGATCCAGGTTCCGGAGCAGGCGCGCATTACAGGCTCAAGAGCCGAAACCAGCCCGCTCGCCGGCACCTGCACGGCGATCTTCTGATCCTGCCAATAGTGGGCATAGGGCTGCCGGTTCGACACGATCAAGACCTGATCGCCAGAAAATTGCTCGTGAAGAATCGATTTGAGGCTGGCGGGAGACCATGAAATCTGACTCTCATCGCGCATGCGGCGATCGGCTTCGAGCGTCTGCACGAGCGATCGCAAGTCCTTCGCCAGCGGCTGGAGCTCCGGCGCATGCTGCTCCTGCGTCAAGGGAG
The DNA here is from genome assembly GCA_902500705.1 of uncultured Nitrospira sp. Classification (GTDB taxonomy): domain Bacteria; phylum Nitrospirota; class Nitrospiria; order Nitrospirales; family Nitrospiraceae; genus Nitrospira_D. The sequence goes on along the minus strand of CABVRR010000043.1, from coordinate 1,670 downwards.
TCAGCAGTCGTTCTCCCTTGACCATGGCTCGCACCCCGGCCACCCACTCTTTCCAGCTGAAGTGCGCGACCAGCACCGTGACCAGCGAGATCACCGCCGTCAGCCCTGCGAATAAATAAAAGGCGTACCG
>CABVRR010000043.1:0-1440 GCA_902500705.1 uncultured Nitrospira sp. | reverse complement strand
TCATCCTGAACGATGCGCGTAAAATATGTGGAGATTTTGCCTTGAGAGTGGGAAACCAGTAGGTCGGCCAGCGGTCCCCCCATCGTGCTGACCATGAGTTTGGACCGCATATCGAGGTCGCGGACAAACCATTTCAACTGGAGTGAGTCGACGAACGGGATGACTCCGTAGGCGATCACGGCCAATACGATCACCAAGGGCAGCGCAAACCGTAGAGAGAGGGCAAGCAGCCGCATCAAGCCACGTTAGTGCACTTTTGATGGAGAAAGCAAATATGACCATCCCCGCTGCCGAATGACCAGCTTGGGATTCCTGTTATGTGCCGGTCATATAGAGTGGGTCCTGCCGCCGCCATTACGATGCCGACAATTGCCGGTGTTTCGGGGGTGTGAACCGACGAGCCTAGCACTCGTTATGAAAGAAGAGTCTCGACAGGCAACTGCGTCTTGAGTCCGTTGGCTTCGAGCCATTCCGGGTTGAAGATCCTTGATTGATACTTCGCACCGGAGTCGCACAGGATCGTCACGATGGTCTGGCCAGGCCCACGATCAAGGGCCATCCGAACCGCCCCGGCGACGTTGATACCGGAAGACAAGCCAAGGAACAGGCCCTCTTCGCGCAGGAGCTGATACAGGATGGTCAGTGCATCCTGATCGGGAATACGCCAGGCACGATCCACTGCGATACCTTCAAGGTTCTTGGTCACGCGGCCTTGGCCGATCCCTTCGGCAAATGAATCGCCGTCGTTGGTGTCCGTGTTGCCGTTGGTGAACCATGACCACATGGCCGCGCCATAGGGATCGGCGCACCCGACGACGATGTGCGGATTGCGCTCTTTCAAGTACTGTGTTGTCCCCGCCAGCGTGCCCCCGGTGCCGACGGCGGAGACAAAGGCATTGATCCCTCCGGCAGTCTGTTCCCAAATTTCCGGGCCGGTAGTGCGGTAATGCATGAGACGGTTGGCGATGTTGTCGAACTGGTTGGCCCAGAACCAGCCCTTCTCTTCGGCCATCTTGCGGGCAATATGATTGTAGTTACCCGGATTGGAATAGGGCTTCTCCGGCACAGGGATCACCTCCGCACCCAGCGCTCGCAGAAGATCGAGTTTTTCCTTCGTCTGGGTTTCAGGAATGACAATGACGGAATGGTATCCCCTGGCGTGACCGACGATGGTCAGGCCGATGCCGGTATTCCCGGCCGTGCCTTCGATGATGGTCCCGCCTGGCCGCAAAAGCCCTTTGGCCTCAGCATCCTCAATGATGCCGAGCGCAGCACGGTCCTTCACCGATCCGCCGGGGTTCATGAATTCGGCCTTGCCGAGGATTTCACAACCGGTCAGCTCCGAGAGACGGCGCAGACGGAGAAGCGGAGTGTTGCCGACGTGGCGATCAACCCCATGGTAGCGTGACAGGCTCATCTGATGAATGTGTAACTAGACCG
>CABVRR010000042.1:23023-25912 GCA_902500705.1 uncultured Nitrospira sp. | reverse complement strand
CTGCCGATGGAGACACCTTGAAACCGACAATCTGCTCCGGTTTCGCTTGCGATAAACCTTGGGCTAGCAGGGGAGCAAGAAATTCGGCGTCTTCATCGCTGAACATTTTCATCGGCTTGCTGCCACTGGCGGGCATGTCGTCTGACATTTTCTGAACGTCGTTGGTCACAATGCCTTTGACGATTTTCAGCATCGTTCCCTGATCGATCGTGACGGGATGGCTGGCCTCAAAAGACCAGTCGGCGATTTCCTTCAGATAGACGGATCCTTTCGCATTTTTGTGAATCTTCGCTTCACCTGAAAACATCGAACATCCCGTGACAAGCAGACTGAGAGACATCAACGCACCGACATATTGAGAACTAGGGATGTTGAAATATGCATGCATATGAGACCTCCTCACCTGGGGTCTTGTGGCCGGAGAGGCCGTTGTTGATCTGTCACAAACGATCAGAATCGTCGGGTAGTTTGGACGTTTAACTACCAGATGCCTAGAGCCATGAGGACCATGCCGATCGCCAACCATCCGACGACCCCGACAGAAATGATGGTTTCGAGTGTGAAGCCGGAGTCGGGCGGTTTTGGATTGGGCTTTGGATCAGAATCGGCGGACTTCATAGCGAGAAACGAAATCTCTGGTTGCCGAATAAGTAGATGCCTGCCTTAATCTTAAAAAAATCAAAGCAAGGATCATGCCTCCTCATTTTTGAAATGGCGGATTGTGTTGTCGTTCAAGATGAAGGCGAGGCTTTGTATCAAATGCAGAGCCTGGCGGCCATGATTGATGAACAAACCCTAGAAGAGAGACCCTACGAGGTGCCTGTATAATTGAGCGGTTAGGGCCGAAAGACTGCTTGACAATAGAGGGAAACGAGGCGGACAGCGCTACAGCGAGCCTAGTCGTAGAGGAAGCAGAGTGCGAGGAAATGCAGGGGAAGAATGGTCGAAGAGCCGTCAGAAGGTGATCGAGTGGTAAGGCGGAAACTGTTCACTCCGACTGTCAGGTGTGCAGAATTGTTCCAACCGATGAGACAAATGTCTCAAATGCGAACGTTATAACGCTATCGGTGTCTCACGCTCCATAGAGGGTCGCAGCCGAGGCATCAACGATATGTTTTGTAATCAACGCCCCTGGTCCAACATCACCGGTCTTCTTATCCCACACGACCGTAATATTTCCGTCGGTCTTTCCCATTGCCTGGGTCGATGAGCGGGTGGCATCTCTCTCGACCAAGATTTCCACATTCTTGCCGATGTACCGTCGATTGCGCTTCAGAGTAATCGAACGTTGCAGCTCTACAAGCTGTGCTACGCGAAGGCCTTTGATGCGATCGGGGATATCGTCGGCGTACTTTCTGGCCGCGATCGTGTGCTTCCGTTCCGAGTATTTGAAGATGTAGGCTGAGTCAAGTTGTGCCTGCTCCACCAGACGTTGAGTGACTTGGAAATCTTCCTCTGACTCGGAACAGAACCCACAGATAATGTCTGTGGTGAGAACCACATCCGGGATAGTCGCTCTGATACGATCGACTAAGGCAAGGTACTCGGCTCCCGTGTAGGTTCGTCCCATCAGTTCAAGGATGCGATCGCTTCCTGCCTGCAGGGGAAGATGAATGTGTTTGCAGGCTCTAGGGTGTGTGGCGATGGTATCGATGAGTGCGGCGGGAAAATCCTTCGGGTGGGGAGAGGTAAATCGTACGCGATCGATCCCTGCGGTGTCCGCCACAGCGGCGATCAGTCTGGCGAAGTCCCATGCTTCATGCCGGTAGGAATTGACGTTCTGGCCGAGTAATGTGATTTGCCGGAATCCCTTGGCAGATGCGTCGCGAGCTTCCCGCAGAATGGATTCCGGATCTCGCGACCGCTCACGTCCCCTGGTGTAAGGCACGACGCAGAAGGAGCAGAAGTTGTCGCAGCCTCGCATCACGGTAATCCAGGCGTTTACTCCGCTGTTGCGGTCCGGCATGATTCCTTCGTAGGTTTCATACTCCGACAGATCCAGCGCAAACCCCTTCTGTGAAAGTCCCTGTTCTTGCACTGCAAGCGCATTCGTCAGCAAGGACGGCAGCTGCCGATACGAATCCGGGCCGGCTAAGACATCAACGAGCGGTTCGTGTTCCGCCAGTTCGCTCTTGAGGTTCTGTGCCATGCATCCGAGGATGCCGACGACGAGCGGACGCTGTTGTTTTAGCGCCTTCAACTCAGAGAGATGGGCATAGATTTTCTTGTGCGCGTTTTCTCTGATAGCGCAGGTATTGACCAACACGACATCGGCTCGTTCGCGATCCTCCGTAAAGACGAATCCTTCCCGCTTCAACATCGAGCGAACGAGTTCGCTGTCGGACTCGTTCATCTGGCAGCCGAAAGTTTCAATATGGACGTGAGGAATGGTCTTCAAGGTCATAGTGTCGCCACGGTACGGTTCGTGTGCGGAGCGGACACGACATGGCCCAACGCGCAGCGGTCTGTCGCGGCCGTGATCGTGACCGGCAGGATCCGATTCTGGACACTTTCTGAGTCCGTGATGCCCACTCGCATGAAGTTCGGGGTCGTGCCGATGCGATAGGAGTCTCGAGTTCCCGCTTCACACAGAACGGAGACGGTCTTCCCGATTTGCGCGTGATGAAAGGCGAGTCGCTTGGCGCGGTCGAGATCCATGAGAAGATCCATACGTTTTTTAACTGATGCCGACGGAACCCGTTGTTTCAGGCGCAGTGCAGCCGTCCCTGGGCGAGGGGAGTATGGAAAGATGTGAAGGTAAGAGAAGGGAAGATCGGTGGCGACGGCCAACGTATTCTGAAACGCGGCTTCCGTCTCTCCAGGGAAGCCTACCAGGAGATCGGTTCCAAGGCCGAGGTCCGGGATGGCTGCCAGAGCCTTTTCGATCAG
>CABVRR010000042.1:0-22923 GCA_902500705.1 uncultured Nitrospira sp. | reverse complement strand
GACTTCGACTTCCCGCTGGATGTCCTCAAACGATCGGCTGCGCTCATGCCCTCGTGCGAACGGAATAATACAGAAGCTGCACATCGCGCTGCAGCCGTCCTGGATCTTCAGCAACGCACGGGTGGAGTCCGGCTCCGAGAAATGCGGCAGATCGAAATCTCCGCGTGAGATCGTTCTTGTATGATGAATCTCCGCGACCGACCGTTTCCGTAGCTCCTGAGCAGGCGGAAGATACGTCGGCAGATCAAGCTTAAATTGGTGCCCCACGATCAGGTCGATCCCGTTTTGCCGCTTCAACGATTCCAGCCCTGTTTGAGCATAGCACCCGGTCACCGCGACGAAGGCATGGGGAGAGTGTTTCAGCGTTTTTCGGATCAGGTAGCGCGAGGTCCGTTCCGCATCTTCCGTAACGGCGCAGGTGTTGAGGACGAGGACATCAGTGGGTTGGCCGAACTCGACCAGCTGAAACCCCTTCCGACGAAGACCTTCGCCGAGGATCGAGGTTTCGGCTTGATTCAGGCGGCAGCCGAGCGTATGAAGTGAAGCACGGGTATTCATGGATAGCGACCATTATAGGGAGATCAGGCGTGCTCCGGCAAGGTTGTCTATTGCAACCGGGGGAGACACAGGCGGTGTGCCAATTACCGGAACGATTCATGATCGGATTACGCTCAGGTCGTCGAGGTGGGGCATGAGGATGATGCTTCTGCGTGCGCTCATGCTGTTCGCGTTGATAGGGTGCTTCTGGAGCCCTCCTCTCACAGGATGGAGCGCAGATTGGCTTCCCACGGAGCCTGACCTCAACACCCGCATTGATGAACTGTACGACCATGAAGCTCGTCTTTTCATTATGCTCTATTCACTCAAGGGCAACGGGCAGATCGACTATGTGACGGCCCGGTTGGTTCAGGAGTACTCCCGCAGCAGCTACGGGAATCCCATCTACAATACCGAAGAACAGCCTCTGTTCTATTGGTGGAATCACACGATGTGGAACGATCCGGAGCAGGACGGGGTCAACGGCAATGAAAAGGTCTACCAGGAAAATACCGACTTCGATATCTCACGGTACAAACCCTGTTTGTTCAACGGACAGCCCTGTTAGTCCCTGCGCCGATCGGTAAGGCTCTCACGCATGTTTCATGATTCTGCTGAGTTGTGGCGGGAGGGGGTGGTATTCTGCGTTCCACCCGATGCTCGCTCCAATGGAGTGCGTCGGTCTGCCCGTTCAGTCCATCCTCTAGGCGAGTGAGTTCCTGTGAAACAAGGATCGTTTGATCTTGCGGCATTGATGAATCGGCGCATCTTGGTGATGTTGCCGTTGGGGTTTGCTTCCGGCCTTCCCCTTGCGCTGACGTCCGGGACGTTACAGGCCTGGCTGACTGTCGAGGGAGTCGATCTCAAGACCATCGGCATTTTTACCATGGTTGGCCTGCCCTATACCCTCAAGTTTCTCTGGGCTCCCTTGATGGATCGGATCGTACCGCCGTGGCTCGGTCGCCGCCGAGGATGGATGGTGCTGACACAACTCTGCGTGGCGATCGGGCTCGTGCTCATGGCTGCGACCAATCCAACGCTTCATCCTGGATGGCTCGCGGCCTATGCGGTACTTGTGGCGTTTTTGGCCGCGTCTCTGGACATTGTGTTTGACGCCTATCGAACGGATACGCTCCACCCGCATGAGCGGGGATTAGGTGCGGCCGTGTGGGTGAACGGCTATCGAATCGCCCTGTTAGCCTCCGGAGCCGGCGCGCTGGTACTGGCCGACTATGTCGGATGGCAAATGACGTATGTGATGCTGGCTGCTGTCATGGTGATGGGAGTGGGTGTCGTGTTGGTCAGTCCAGACCCCACGGTGGTCGGTGAAGCGCCGAAAAGTTTGAAGGAGGCGGTCGGCGCCCCGCTCATGGAGTTCTTTGCTCGGCCTACCGCATGGGGGTTCTTGGCTGTGATCGTTCTGTACAAGCTCGGTGATGCTTTTGCGTCTGCGCTCCAAACCGCCTTCTTGATCGGAGGACTGGGCTTTTCTGCGACGGACGTCGGCACCGTGAAAGGGTTGGGAGTATTCGCAACTCTGTTGGGTGCGTTCATCGGTGGATTGTTGATGACCAGGTCCGGGCTTGTGCGGTCACTGCTGATCTTTGGAGGCTTACAGGCCGTCTCAAACCTAGGATTCGTCGTCTTGGCGGTCGTCGGAAAAAATGCTGCGGTTCTGACAGCGGCGATTGTGATCGAAAATGTGACGGGAGGCATGGGAACTGCCGCGTTCGTGGCGCTGGTGATGTCTCTTTGCGATCCACGCTATACGGCGACTCAGTTCGCACTACTGTCGTCGCTGGAGGCATTGGGGCGGGTATTTGCCGGTCGCCCATCGGCGGACATCGTCGGTCTCGTCGGATGGACGCAATTCTTTGTCTTGACCGTGGTGGTGGCGCTCCCAGGCCTCTGGGCGGTGTGGCGGGTCCGGCATTCTATCGAACCGGACCAGCAGGGTAGTGTACAGACTCCCGCTCTGAAGCCCACAGTCTCCTCGGTTTCCGAGTGACTACGACAAGCGACGTTGAAGGAAGAGGACGAAGAGCATCAGGGTGGGAAGTGGAGCAAGAATGAACGGGACCAACCAGAGCCAGACATTCTTCCCACGGACGCGCGCCTGGTCGATCATCCAGACAAACAGCCAGACCAGGAGACAGGCATAGTTCAAGATGATCCATTGGGTAGTGTGCGTCTTCAGGACGCTCGTGGTTTCTGAAGGGCCTTGGAAGAGGAAAATTCCTAGCAGCAGAGTGAAGAGGCTCAACAGAATCGCGATGAGTGTTTTGCTCCAGACGAACATACGCTTCCTCCAGCTCGATAGACCGTATCAATATGAACAGAATGCGAGTTAAGCTAATTGGCCGACCAGCGTTTGTCAAATCAGATGGCACGCCTTGGCACTGAGTTCACACCCGGCCGAAGCTATTTGAGAATCTGATGAGCCTTCTTCGTTTAAGTGCGCTGGTTGGAACATTAGCCGTTGCGATCGGTCTGGCATGGTCGAACCCGACCATGGATGATTATGTACATTTCGTTGAGCTGGAATTGGGCAAAGCGATAGACCGCATGGACCAGGGGACACCGACTCGTGAACAACAATTTGTTCGGCAGGTGTTTCAGTCTCAAAGTAGGAAGCTTCTCGAATCAATCGTTCGACCGAATACGGCACGACGCAATTGGGGGCTCCTCAGTCAGTATGAAACCCAGGTGGCGGGGACGAAAGTCGTCGTACTCGGTGTCGGCGGTCGATTTCTTCCCCTTCAAGGAGTGGAGGAGGCCACGCTGAAAATCGGACGAATGGCCTTCTGAAAAGAAAAAATGGCCAGGGTAATCTGGCGGAACCATATTTCATCGATTTTTTCCTGTGGATAACCTCGTTGAAGGGCGACTGAAATCCGCTAGATGATTCGTATCGCGACTATTCACAGTCTCTCCACTCATTTCCCAAACATCCACAATACTTGGTGTTGACAAAAAAACATGATAGCTATATGTAGTCACACCTTGGAATTAAACGAATCCCATAGCGCGTTGATGGCACGTAGCCAAGGCATTAGTCACAATCTTTTTCCTCGCTGAGGGAGGGCTGCTGTGAAAATTGATCGGAGATTTACTCGTCGAGGGATGAGCCCCTACGAAGGCCTGGCGTTCGTGAAGCGGTCGTCTGAAATTCGAAACCCTGACGGCTCCACCGTATTTAAGCTCGAAAACATCGACATTCCTGAGACGTGGTCTCAGCTTGCCGTAGACATATTGGCTCAGAAGTATTTCCGAAAAGCTGGCGTTCCGCAGCATGATCAACATGGACAGCCGGTCATGGGCTCGGACGGCAAGCCAGTGTTGGGCGGCGAGCAGGACGCTCGTCAAGTCTTCGAGCGCATGGCCGGGTGCTGGACCCATTGGGGCAAATCCTATGGGTATTTCAAGACGCCGGAAGATGCCGAGTCGTTTCATGATGAAATGTGTTACATGCTGGCGCATCAAATGGCGGCGCCGAATTCTCCTCAATGGTTCAACACCGGTCTTCATTACGCCTATGGGCTCTCGGGCCCGGCACAAGGGCATTTTTACGTCGATCCCAAGACGCGCGAAGTGGTGAAGGCGACGAATGCCTTCGAACATCCTCAGCCGCATGCTTGTTTCATCCAATCGATCGAGGACGATCTCGTCAACGAAAACGGGATCATGGATCTGTGGGTTCGCGAGGCGCGGTTGTTCAAGTATGGGTCCGGGACCGGAACAAATTTTTCGAAACTGCGTGGGGACGGTGAAGGGTTGTCCGGAGGCGGGCGGTCTTCGGGCCTCATGTCGTTCCTCAAAATCGGTGATCGTGCCGCCGGCGCGATCAAGTCCGGAGGAACGACGCGTCGTGCCGCCAAGATGGTTTGTTTAGACCTCGATCATCCGGACATCGAAGAATTCATCGATTGGAAGGTCATCGAAGAGCAAAAAGTCGCGGCGATGGTGACGGGGTCAAAGGTGTGCGCGCAGCGGCTTAACGCCGTCTTGAAAGCATGTCATACGGTCGACGGCGAGGGGGCTCTCAGGTTGGACCTCGATCAGAAGACCAATCCGGTCTTGCGCGAGGCACTCGCATCGGCCCGTCGGGATATGGTCCCGGAAGCGTATACCCAACGGATGTTTTCTTATGCGCAACAAGGCTTCACGCATTTTGTCTTTCACGAGTATGACACGAATTGGGACGGCAAGGCCTATCAGACCGTCTCAGGCCAAAACTCGAACAACAGCGTCAGAATTCCCAATGAGTTTTTCGCCGTTCTCGAAGCCGACGGTGACTGGCAACTCAAGCGCCGAACGAACGGCAAGACCTGTAAGACAATCAAAGCAAGAGAGCTGTGGGACCGGATCGCCTGGGCGGCCTGGATTTGTGCCGACCCGGGGACTCAGTATGACACGACCATCAACGAGTGGCATACCTGTTCGGAGGACGGTCGTATCAATGCCTCCAACCCCTGTTCCGAATACATGTTTTTGGACGATACGGCCTGCAATCTTGCCTCTCTCAACCTTACGAAGTTTTACTCTGCCGATGGGCAGTTCGAGTTGGAACATTTCCGCCACGCTGTTCGGCTATGGACCATCGCGCTGGAGATCAGCGTGTTGATGGCCTCTTTCCCGAGCCGTTCCATCGCTGAAAAGAGCTATCAGTTCAGGACGCTCGGGTTGGGCTATGCGAATCTCGGGACCGTGCTCATGCGACAAGGCATTCCGTATGATTCGCCCAAGGCCTTGGCGATTTGTGGGGCCATCACGGCCATCATGACCGGAGAATCATACGGAACGTCGGCTGAAATGGCTGCCGAATTATCGCCTTTCCCGGGGTATGCGAAAAATCGAGAGTCCATGCTGCGGGTCATCCGCAATCACCGTCGGGCTGCCTACCAGGCGCCTCATGCCGACTATGAAGGCTTGACGATCACGCCCACTGGAATCCGTCCTGAGCATTGTCCTCCGGACATGCTGCTCGCTGCCAGACGGGCCTGGGACCATGCGCTTGAATTGGGGGCGGCCTACGGGTATCGCAATGCACAAGTGACCGTCATCGCCCCGACCGGGACGATCGGCCTGGTCATGGACTGTGATACGACGGGGATTGAACCGGACTTTGCGCTAGTGAAGTTTAAGAAGCTGGCCGGCGGGGGGTACTTCAAGATTATCAATCAAAGCTTGCCGATGGCGTTGTCTACCCTCGGCTATACGGACCAGCAAGCGCAGGATATCGTCCGGTACTGTGTCGGGGCTCAGACGCTCAAGGGGGCACCGTTCATCAATCACGAGACGTTGCGTCAGAAGGGATTTGACGAGGCAGCACTTGATCGTTTGGAGAGCGGTTTGGGACAAGCGTTCGAAATTCAGTTCGCCTTCAATAAGTTTACGCTAGGAGAGGCGTTCTGCATTGAAAAGCTCGGTTTGACCGAGGCCCAGTTGAACGAAACGAACGTCAACATGCTGAAGACGCTCGGCTTTACGCAAGAAGAGATCGCCGCCGCCAATGATTTCTGTTGCGGGACGATGACGGTGGAAGGCGCACCGCATTTGAAGGCCGAACACCTCCCGGTTTTCGACTGCGCCAATCGGTGCGGTCGCATCGGACAGCGCTCCATCGCCGTCGATGCGCACATCCGCATGATGGCGGCAGCACAGCCGTTCATCAGCGGTGCGATCAGCAAGACCATCAATATGCCGGCCGATGCCACGGTTGAGGAGGTGAAAGCGGCGTACTTGCTGGCCTGGAAGAGCATGGTCAAAGCGGTGGCGCTGTATCGTGACGGGTCCAAGTTGAGTCAGCCGTTGAGTGCCTCGACGGATAACGGAAAAGCCGTGGAGGCGGCTACCGGCGTGATGGGGATGGCGGAGAAAATCACCGAACGAGTGCTCGTGCGGTATCTTGCCAAGCGCCGCCCGCTTCCGAGTCGGCGAAGCGGGTACACGCAAAAGGCTATTGTCGGGGGACATAAACTCTACTTGCGAACCGGTGAATATGAAGACGGCACGGTCGGGGAAATCTTCTTGGACATGCATAAGGAGGGAGCGGCGTTCAGAAGCCTCATGAATTGTTTCGCAATCGCCATCTCTCTGGGTCTTCAGCACGGTGTGCCGCTGGAAGAATTCGTCGAAGCCTTCGTCTTCACCCGGTTCGAGCCGAACGGCCCCGTGAAGTTGAACGATCGAATCAAAATGTCGACGTCGATTATCGATTATATTTTCCGAGAGTTGGCCGTGACGTATCTCGACCGATATGACCTGGCGCAGGTGAAGGATGAAGATTTGCGCATGGATTCGATGAAGAAGGACGATATGGATCCTGAATGTTTCGATGAGGAGGCGGATCTTGACGCCCTGGCGAAGTCTTCCGTTCTCACGGAGCATCTTCCCATCCGACGGAACAGCGGAAAAGGAAACGGTCATGGAAACGGCCATGGAAATGGACACAGCGTCGCCCGGCAAGTAGAGATCATGCGAGAGACACTGACATTGACGGAAGTCCAAAGCGCGAAAGAAGCCAGGGTGAAGGGCTACGAAGGCGATCCCTGCCAAGAGTGCAAGCAATTCACCATGGTTCGCAACGGCACCTGTCTCAAATGTGTGACGTGCGGTGCGACGAGTGGATGTTCATGAGAGGAGCGTGAGCATGCAACGTAAACAGCCGTTATCGTGCTGTCGGTGTAGAGCGCGGCGGTTTCGGCGTATTCGCCCAGGAACCCAGGTCTTCTTTTTCTCAAGGAGAAGTGCTCAAAAACTTTGCATAAGACCGGCATCCTTTCGTAACATGTCGTATCACTGTGGGTCTTGGTCTCCGTTGCGAGCCGATCGTTCGGTGAGACGAAGGAAATGTTGACGCCGGAACGGCGCTAAGGAGCATTGACATGCCGACTACGACACAGCTTGTCATCAGCGGTCAGAGTAAGCCGGGGGCGCTCGCCAGAGTAACGGCGGTCCTCGGTGAAGCAGGGGTCAATATCAAGGCGTTCTCCGCTCCGGAAGTAACGGGAACCGGTAAGTTGCGTCTGTTGGTTGCGGATCTGGATAAGGCCCGCGTGGCGTTGAAGGCGGCGAAGATTAAGTTCGGTGAGGAAACCGCGCTCCTCCTGAGTCTTGAAAATAAGCCCGGTGCGTTGAGAACAGTGGCGGACACCCTGATGAAAAGCCGAGTCAACATCAAGTGTGGCTATTGCACTCCTTCACGGGAAGGGAAACGGGCGATCGTCGTTCTGACGGTTTCCAATACCGACAAGGCCCTGACCATTCTACGCAATCAGTCATTGGACGAGTTTTGATTGATGCGGCCGTCGCCGCTCACGACACCGACTTCTGCCCTCATCCTCGTGGTTGGACTGAGTGCTCTTCTACACCAAGGCTGTACCACAGCTCCCAGACCTGTCGACCGCTTTCCCGGGTATCCTATCGGAGTCATAGAGCGAGGGATGGCTTCGTGGTATGGCCCCGGCTTTCATGGGAACAAGACGGCGAATGGAGAGCGATATGATATGCACAAACTGACGGCTGCCCATCGAACGCTGCCGCTGGGGTCTGTTGCCGTTGTTCATTCGTTGACGTCGGGGCGTCATGTGACGGTCAGGATCAATGATCGGGGGCCGTTTGCGAAGGGGAGAATTTTGGACCTTTCGTTGGCCGGGGCTCAAGCGCTTGAGATGGTCGGCAATGGAACCGACCGGGTCGAACTTCGAGTTGTCGGCTATCAGGCTCGAGCCGAAGGGATGGGGGTATTACGGGTTCAAGTCGGGGCCTTTGCAGACCTTCAAAATGCCCGGGCGCTGTTTGCCCAAGTTCAACGGGATTTTTCAGACGGGCGTATCGTACAGGTTGATCTTCCGGATGGACATCGTTACCGAGTGCAAATCGGGCGCTTCCTGACCGAACAGGATGCTCAGGCGGCTGCGGCTCGTCTTGATCGTACATTTCGTCTGCAATCGTTCGTGGTTCGAGATGACGGCTGAGGCAACTAGAAAGCTCACGCCACTATCCTACAGCTCATTCAGAACCAATTGATTTTTAAGTAACATTTTTTGAATTACTTGCCTGAGTTTCATCCCTGTGGTAGATGTATGAGCTGTGAATCCTATGCAAAGCGGTCCGGTTATTCTAGTCTTACGATCCTCTGAAGGGTGGACCAAGAGGTTTCCTCTGGGAGACGCCCGGCTTCTCATCAGGCCAGCCATGCTGGTCCAACGTCCCTAACGATACGACTGCAATGGACATCCTCATCCTTTTGGGATTGATAGGGTTATCCGCCATTATTTCCACTGCCGAGATCGGCTTCTTCTCGGTCAATGAAACTAGACTGAGAGCCTTGGCCCAGACTGGTAGCAAGCGAGCGGAGAAAGCCCTTCAGCTCAGAAGCGACCCACAGCGGCTCTTTTCGACGATTCTCGTGGGAGATCGTCTGGTGAGCACGGCCATTCCGATGTTTGCCACCTTTATCACGTTAAGTGCGTATGGTGAGAAGACTATTTTAGAAGAGGCCATCGCGGTCATGGTCGGGATCTTGACCTTCGTTCTGTTGGTCTGCGTGGACGTGGTGCCGAAGACGTTGGCAGCGAAGTTTTCTGTGCCGGTGACCCTGAATCTGGCTTACCCGATCTATGGGGTTCAGGTGATGCTGCGACCGCTCCTGTTTTTGATGGTGCCGCTGATCTACAGCTTGACCGGTGGAAAAGGACTGACGCATCCCCTGGTCACGGAGGAAGAGTTGAAGATCATGCTCGACCAGGGAGGGAAAGCGGGCCAGATCGAATCCGAAGAAGTGAAGATGATCAAGAACGTGTTTCAGCTGAAGGGGATTACCGCTGAAGATGCGATGACTCCTCGCATCTATGTATTTTCTTTGGACGGAAATCTTCGTCTCAAGGAGGCACAGGAACAGCTCTACAATTCGAAATACTCCCGCATCCCACTCTATGACGGCACGCTTGATAACATCACGGGCATCCTCTACAAAACCAAAGCGCTGACCGAGCTGGCGAAAGGGAAAACCGATTTGCGACTCCGAGATATCGCCCATCCCCCGCTCTTCGTCCCGGCCGGCAAGACGGCGGACGATCTCATGAAGCAGTTCCAGCAGGAAAAGCGGCATATGGGTGTCGTCGTTAACGAATTCGGGGGCGTCATGGGGCTGGTGACGCTGGAGGACCTTGTCGAGGAAGTCGTGGGCGAAATCGTCGATGAAACGGATATTACCGAAGAACTCATCAAACGTATCGGAAAGAACCAAATCCTGGTCCATGGACGGACGGAAGTCAGAAAAGTGAATGATTTCCTCAAGGTGGAACTTGGTGATGAGGCGCTGACTATCGGAGGTCTGATTCAGGAAAATCTGGGCCGAATTCCCAAGGTGGGAGAAGAACTCCGCATCGAGAACTGTCGTATGGTCGTTCACGAAGCCGACCCACGCTCGATACGGAGCGTGCATATTTTCAAGGATGAGAAGGTAGCCGTTCCGGTCGAGGCTGCGGTCTGAATGGCTACATAGGCTCGGGCCGACGAAGAAAGTCTTCCAGCTCCTGCTCAGTGAGGATCCGCACGCCTAATTTCCGAGCCTGCTCGAGTTTCGATCCCGGTTCAGATCCTGCGACGACATAGGTCGTTTTCTTACTGACACTCGACGACACCGTCGCGCCCAACTGCTCAACCAGCACCTTGGCTTCGTCCCTTGTCCGTCTCACCAATCCGCCGGTGAAGACGAAACTCGTTCCTGCGAGTGGTAAGAGGGTTTGGTCCGGCGATGGGGGAGCCGTCAGGATCGAAAGCCCTAACGCGAGTAATTGGTCGATGACGCGTCGATTCGAAGGTTCCTGGAAATAGGAAGCCAGGCTTGCTGAAATTTCAGGCCCGACCTCTCGGATAGTTTGAAACCGTTCTTGGTCGGCTTGCATCAAGGCGTCGAGCGAGCCGAACTCTTTGGCCAGGACTTTGGCGATATGCTGTCCGACTTGACGAATGCCTAGGCCCATGAGCAATCGATCGAGCGTCACGACTTTGCTGTGAGCGATCGCCTCAAGGAGAAGGGTCGTGGATCGCTCTGCAAATCCGTCGAGCGTCAACAGCTGCTCTTGATTGAGTCGATACAGATCGGACAGATCTTTGACGAGCCCATGGTCGATCAGCTGCGCGACCGTTTTTCTGCCGAGGCCGTCGATATTCAGCGCGGGCTTCGACGCGAAATGCTCGATCGCCCCCTTCAGCTGAGCGGGACAGGCTGCCTGCCCTGTGCAATAGAAATAGGCGCCCTCTCGCGCAACGGCGGAGCCGCATATCGGGCAGACCGTCGGCATATGAAACGGTTCGGACCGGGTTTCATTCGGGATCGAGATCCGTTCGGCAATCGCCGGAATGACATCGCCGGCACGCTCGACTCGGACCGTGTCACCGACGCGGATATCTTTTCTGGCCACTTCATCGGCATTGTGCAGCGTGGCTCGACTGATGGTGACCCCGCCCACTTCCACAGGTTTCAAGAGGGCAAGAGGCGTCAACGTGCCGGTGCGTCCGACAGAGATGGCAATGTCCTGTACCTCTGTCACTTCCTTTCGGGGTGGAAACTTGAAGGCCATAGCCCAGCGGGGACTTCGAGACTTCATGCCGAGCCTGACCTGCCAGTCTCGGCGGTCGACTTTCACCACTACTCCATCGATCTCGTACGGAAGCTGATCGCGCTGCTGTTCTGTTTCCCTGTGAAATGCGATGACTTGGTCAATGGCGGTACATTGTTGCCGAAGGGTTGGGACAGGAAGACCCCACTGAGCCAGGGCCTCCAGCTCGCCCCAGTGCGATGCAGAGGGCGTGGCGGTCGACGCCATCACTTCGTAGCAGGTCACCATAAGGGGCCGAGCGGCGGTGACTCGCGAATCAAGCTGTCGAAGCGAGCCGGCGGCGGCATTGCGTGGGTTGGCGAAGGTGTCGTTTCCAAGCTCGGTCATGCGACGATTCAGCGCATGAAAGTCGGATAGGCGCATGAACACTTCACCCCGTACAGCCAGGTGATCCGGGTAGGTATCGGTCTGTAACTGTAACGGCAACGATCGAATCGTTCGGAGGTTGACGGTGATTTCCTCGCCGAGATTCCCATCACCACGGGTTGAGCCACGAACGAACATCCCGTGGTCGTAGACGAGTTCCACCGAAAGACCGTCGAATTTTGGCTCGACCGTATATTCGATATGGTCACTGCTCAGCTCCCGTTTCATGCGCTGGTCGAAGGCGAGGACTTCGTCCGGAGTCATCAAGGAATCAAGGCTCAGCATGGGCCGTTCATGCTGGACCTTACCGAGTGCATCTAGGGGGGGAGCACCGACGCGCTGGGTCGGGGAGTCGGGAGTGATCAGCTCCGGGTACGCTTGTTCCAAGTCGGCCAACTCTCGAAACAACTGATCATACGCCCCATCCGAAATCTCGGGGCGATCCTTGACGTAATAGAGGTAATCATGGTGCCTGATTTGGTTTCTCAGTTGGGCGAGCCGCTCTTGTTCAGAATGAGGGACTGTCGAAGGCAGCGGAGAGTCGTTGTCGAGGGAATTCTGTGGCATGGTTGCACTCAGCGAAGTGAGACCTCACCGATCACCCCTGGAGTGTCATAATAGTTGATATTCAGCATGGGAGAAGAGAGAGACCGGAGCCGCGCTGACCGTAGCATAGGGCCGTGAAGCGGTCAAACTTGGAAGGCTCGGTCCGCTTTGACTTTCGCTGCAGTGGCCACTATTCTAACGTCTTCTTCAGCAGGTTCGAAGGAGGCGGAGAGCCTGGGCAAAGGAGGGTTTATGCAGAACGGAGAGCCGCAGGTCTGTGAACGTGCTCGGAAGACTATTTTGTTAGGAATACTGCTCTGCAGTGGTGTCTTGGCAAGCGGGTGTGTGGTGTTGGAGGAAAAATATAACGCGGAGAAGGCGCGCAGCCTCAATTTTCAGCGCCTCCTGGCGCAGGAAGAAAAGCGGACGGCTGAGCTCGACAGTGAGGTCAGGCACACCAAAGCGGAACTGACGGAATTTGAGGCGAGGAATCGCGAGCTGTCCGCACAGGTGCAGGTGGCACGCGAGCAGATGGGACGTCTCCAGGAGGAAGCGGAAGCGATCCGAGAAGCGACCGTACTGGAACACAAGGCCCTGGAAGATATGCAGCGAAAGGGCCAGTCGTCTTCCGCCAAACCAAAAAAAACTGACCTGCCGAAAGCGGCTTCCGGGAATCGCAGCGGGGGCAATCTGTTGGAGAAGCCGATGGCGGCCGTTACCGAACCTGCCTTAATCCCGAAGGTCGTACAGGGGGCGATGCATGTCGTGAAGCCCGGGGAGACTCTGTATAGCATCAGTAGGCGATACGGAATTGAGGTCGAGAAGTTGAAGAAGCTGAATAAACTGCCGGATGACATCGTCGAGATCGGGCAGAAACTCCTGGTGGGGGCAGAATAAGCAGAACATCATGCGGGCTGCGACCTATTCACTGACGCTGGAGGAGTTTCGCTCGTACGCACAACAGGGCAATCTCATCCCATTATTTCGAGAGATCTTGGCGGACCAGGATACCCCGGTTTCGGCCTTTGCCAAGATCGATCATGGCCCCTCGGCCTATTTGCTGGAAAGCGTTCAGGGTGGAGAAACGTGGGCTCGATACTCCTTTCTCGGGAGCGGATCTCCGCTTGTCATCTACGAAGATCGTGGCGATCTGTGCGTGAAAAAAGGGTCGCGACTTCGTCGAATTCCAAGCCGAGGCGCGCCGTTGGATCGTCTACGGGAGATCATGGAGGCGTATCGTCCGGTGACGGTTCCGGGCTTGCCTCGATTCGTCGGCGGCGCCGTCGGGTATTTCGGTTACGATATCGCGAAGACATTCGAGGATCTTCCCTCACGAAAAAAAGAACATCTCGACCTTCCGGACTTTGCATTTCTCCTAACCGAAACGCTGCTTATCTTCGATAACGTCTCGCAGAAAATTAAAGTGGTCGCCAATGCGCATGTCATGTCGATGGCGGACAAAGACATTCGTTCGGCCTATCGTGAGGCGACGAACAGGATCGAGGCGATGATCGCCAGAATCCGTCGACCTGCCCGACGAAGCAAGCCGAAACGTCGACGCTCGCCGATTCGCTTCACGGCGAACATGAGCAAGGCGAACTTTGAGAAGATGGTGACTCGGGCTCAGGACTACATCAAGGCCGGGGATATCTTTCAATGTGTATTGTCGCAACGGTGGGGAACGACGTTGCAGGCGCCGCCGTTTCAACTGTATCGGGCTCTGCGAGTCGTGAATCCGTCGCCGTATATGTACTATCTGCGGATTGCCGGGGTGGAACTCGTCGGATCTTCTCCGGAAATTCTCGTGCGGTGTGAAGAGGGGCTTGTGTCGTTGCGACCGATTGCCGGAACCAGGCGTCGCGGCGCCACGCAGGAAGAGGATGTGGAGCTGGAGCGTCGGCTCCTTGCCGATTCCAAAGAACGAGCCGAACATATCATGCTGGTGGATCTAGGGCGTAACGATGTCGGCCGCGTTTCCGAGCAGGGGTCGGTCCAGGTCGAATCGCTCATGAACGTCGAACGGTACTCGCATGTGATGCACATTGTGTCGAACGTCACCGGAAAGCTGAGTAAGGACAAGACCGCTTATGATGTCTTGAAGGCTTGTTTCCCGGCCGGGACCGTATCCGGGGCACCGAAGATCAGAGCCATGGAGATTATCGAGGAGCTTGAGCCGACGAAGCGTGGACCCTATGCGGGGGCCGTCGGGTATCTCAGTTTTTCAGGTAACATGGATATGTGCATCAACATCCGCACAGTCGTCGTCTCGAAACATCGAGCGTTTATTCAGGCCGGTGCCGGTATCGTCGCCGACTCGAATCCGGAACACGAGTACGAAGAAACTTGCAACAAATCCCGCGCGATGATGAAGGCGATCGAGCTGGCGGAACAGGGGTTGGAATGAGGACTGTCTCGTGAAACGTAGCGACGTTCTTGTTCAAGTGATGCGTCACGCGCGATGAGGTGTGAGTAACGTCCATGCTGCTGGTCATCGATAACTACGACTCATTCACCTACAACCTCGTCCAATATCTCGGAGAATTGGGAGAGGATGTGCAGGTCTATCGAAACGACAAGATTACGCTCGATCAGATCAAGGCGTTGCGTCCGAGTCGTCTGGTGATTTCACCGGGACCCTGCACGCCGAAAGAAGCGGGTATTTCGGTCGAAGCCATTCGGCATTTCGGAGGAAAGCTCCCCGTGCTCGGTGTCTGCTTGGGACATCAGTCGATGGCGGTTGCCTATGGAGGAGAGGTCACCCGCGCGTCCCGCTTGATGCATGGGAAGACCTCGCAGATTCAGCATGACGGCAAGACCATCTTTCGATCGTTACCCGATCCGTTTGAAGCCACGCGCTATCATTCGCTTATCGTGAATCGAGCCACGCTTCCCGATTGTTGTGAGATTTCCGCTGAGACCGCCGAGGGGGAGATCATGGGGATCCGCCATAAAACGCTCGGTGTCGAAGGGGTCCAATTCCATCCGGAATCGATTCTGACGACCGTCGGGAAAGATCTCCTCAGAAATTTTTTGCAACTCTAACCGGTTTCCTACTTTATGTGGCCATGATCAAAGACGCACTTGCCAAATTAGCCGACCGCATCGACCTGTCCGCGCAAGAGGCTGAGACGGTCATGCTGGAGATCATGGACGGAGCCGCGACTTCGGCGCAGATGGCAGCCTATCTCATGGGGCTCAGGCAAAAGGGGGAAACTGTCGCGGAAGTCGTCGGGTCGGTCGTCGCGATGCGGTCACGAGCGACTCGAATCAGAGTCGGGACACCGCTGGTGGTCGATACCTGTGGGACGGGCGGGGATGGAGCCAATACGTTCAATATTTCGACGACGGCGGCCTTTGTCGTTGCCGGAGCCGGCATTACCGTGGCGAAGCACGGGAATCGTTCCGTGTCCTCTCGGTCCGGTAGCGCCGACGTGCTGAGTGTGCTCGGGGTGAAGATCGATCTTGAAACAGACCGTGTGGCTGATTGTATCGAAGAAGTCGGTATCGGGTTTCTCTTTGCGCCGCTGTACCACGGTGCGATGAAACAGTGTGCCGGTGTGCGGCAGGAGATGGGAATCCGGACCATTCTGAATGTGCTTGGTCCCCTGGCGAACCCAGCCGGTGCCACGCATCAAGTGCTCGGCGTCTTCGATGCGAAGTGGACGGAGATGTTAGGGCGAGTCCTCTTGGAGCTGGGATCGCAACATTGCTTCATCCTTCACGGTATGGACGGCTTGGATGAGATCACGTTGTCCGACCAAACGAGGGTTTCCGAGGGGAAAGGGGGCGTGGTCTCGACCTATTTTATTGCGCCGGAAGAGTTCAGCGTGCCTCGCGTGGCGCGAAAAGAGTATGTCGGCGGCTCACCGGACGACAACGCGCGTGTGACCAAAGAGATCTTGCAAGGGTGTAAGGGCCCGAAGCGGGACATTGTCTGCCTCAATGCTGCTCCCGCCATGGTTGCGGGCCAGAAAGCCAAAACCCTCAAAGAGGGATTTCTTCTTGCGCAACGCACGATCGACTCGGGAGCGGCTGCCGAGAAGTTGGATCGACTGATTACCTATACTTCGAAAGCGTGACGAACTCATGATTCTCGATCGTATTCTCGAGCACAAGAAAGCGGAACTCAGGCATAAACAAAGCCGCGCCTATCTCTCCGACCTGAAGGCGGCCATTCGCGATGCTCCGCCCGCGCTGGGATTTGCCGTCACGCTGGACGCGACGAAGCCCGCTTCCAGTCCGGCATTGATCGCCGAAGTCAAAAAGGCATCGCCGAGTCTCGGGCTCTTGCGGGATGAGTTTGCCGACAAGTTCGACCATCTTGGGCTCGCGCGCACCTATCAGGAGCAGGGGGCGTCGGCCCTCTCCGTGTTGACCGATCAAGAGTTTTTTCAAGGCGACCTCCGATACCTCGTCGAGATCAAGCGAGCCTTGCCGATCCCGGCGCTCAATAAGGAATTCATGGTCGGAGACATACAATTTTATGAGGCTCGAGCTCATGGCGCCGATGCGGTTTTGCTCATCGTGGCGGCGTTGGAACGACGCCAACTCATCGATTTCCATGCCCTTGCCACCGAACTGGGAATGGATTGCCTGTTCGAAACCCATCATGAGCGAGAGCTGGATACGGTCTTAGAATGGATTCCGACCGCGAGAATGATCGGCATCAACAATCGCGATCTGAAGACCTTCACCACTGACCTTGCCGTCACCTTTCGCCTGGCCAAAAGAATTCCCAAGGAGAAGCTCATCATCAGTGAGAGCGGCATTCACGACCGTGATGCCGTGCTCAAGCTGAACGAGGCCGGCGTGCACGCCATGTTGATCGGGGAGTCGCTCATTCGCGCCGAGCGCACGGCGGACAAGGTCAGGGAGTTACTCGGTCTCCCGTCGCATAGCGCGCCATCCGTCTAGACGCATCACCATGAAAATAAAAATTTGCGGCATCACCAACGCAGAAGATGCAGCGGTTGCGGTCCAAGCTGGTGCTGACGCGCTCGGATTCGTCATGTACCGGAAAAGCCCCCGGTGGGTGGAACCGGCTGCGGCGCGGGCCATTATTGCGGGGCTGCCGCCGTTTGTGTCGGCGGTGGGTGTGTTCGTCAATGAAGAGGCCGATCGAGTCCGGGCACTGATGGATGAATGTGGGTTCGCATTGGCGCAACTGCATGGGGATGAATCGGCTCTGTATTGCTGCGATCTCGGTCGTCCGGTATTGAAAGCCCTTCGACTCAGAGATCGGGAGACCTTGCGAGTCTTGGCTGAATTCTCAGGATGTGCGAATGTTCGAGGCGTCCTCATCGATGCCTTTTCCGATCAAGCGTACGGCGGTACGGGCCAGACCGTGGACTGGACCATAGCCGGAGAGGCGGCTCGGTCCGCTCCGATCATTCTCGCCGGAGGGTTGAATCCCGCTAATGTGACTCAGGCCGTTCAGGCTGTGCGCCCGTACGGAGTCGACGTGAGCAGCGGAGTCGAACAGCGTCCAGGGAAGAAAGATTCGGAGAAAGTGAAGGCCTTTATCGAGGCGGTGCGACTTGTGCCGGTTTGATCGCCGCAGCTATACTTGCGTTGGTTCATTGAGGAGGGTGTAGTTTTATGCCGATGCTTCCTGACAGCCATGGCCGGTTTGGTTCGTACGGCGGCCGGTATGTGCCTGAAACCCTCATGCCGGCGCTCGCTGAGCTGGAAGAAGAATATGCCAAAGCGAAAAAAGACCCCCGATTTCAAACCGATCTAGCTTACTATCTGAAACAGTATGTCGGTCGCCCGACCAGTCTCTATCGCGCTGATCGGCTGACCAAGAAATTGGGCGGCGCCAAGATTTATTTGAAACGAGAAGACCTGTGCCATACCGGGGCGCACAAGATCAATAATGCCATCGGGCAAGTCCTATTGGCCTTGCGCATGAAGAAGCAACGGGTCATCGCTGAAACCGGGGCCGGGCAGCACGGCGTCGCCACCGCGACGGCAGCCGCCATGTTCGGACTGCAGTGCGAAGTGTACATGGGTACGGAAGATATGCAACGGCAAGCGTTGAACGTCTTCCGCATGCGCCTGCTGGGCGCCACCGTGACTGGGGTCGATGCCGGTAGCCGCACGCTCAAAGATGCGATCAGTGAAGCCATGCGGGATTGGACGACCAACGTCCGCACCACGCACTACATTCTCGGCTCGGTGCTCGGCTCGCATCCCTATCCCATGATGATTCGTGATTTTCAGGCGATCATCGGACGGGAAGCGCGGAAACAAATTCTTTCCGCTGAAAAGCGGTTGCCGGATTATCTCGTAGCCTGTGTCGGCGGGGGCAGTAATTCCATCGGTCTGTTCCATGCGTTTCTCCGTGATCCGAAGGTGAAGATGATCGGGGTAGAGGCCGGCGGACTCGGAGTCGAAAGCGGTAAGCATGCCGCGCGGTTCTCGGGTGGAAAACCAGGCGTCTTGCAAGGCACCATGACCTATCTGCTACAGGATGAAAACGGACAGATTAATCTGACGCATTCCGTGTCGGCTGGTCTTGACTATGCCGCCGTTGGACCGGAACATAGCCTCTATCACGACCAAGGTCGCATCGAGTATACCTACGCGACGGATGCAGAAGCGTTGACGGCGTTCGACATGTTGGCACGCGAAGAAGGCATCGTGCCTGCCCTCGAAAGCGCCCACGCCGTTGCAGAGGTCATCAAGCTGGCGCCCACGTTGAAGAAATCGAAGATCATCATTGTGAATTTGTCCGGGCGAGGAGACAAAGACGTGCAGCAAGTCGCACGGATGCGAGGCGTCTCGTTATGACGACCGGACGGCTGAACAGCACGTTTGATGGGTTGCGTCAGAACGGGCAGAAGGCACTGATTGCCTACCTCATGGCAGGAGATCCCGGGCTTGCCGAAACCGAACAATTGGTCTTGGCGTTGGAGCAGGCAGGCGTGGATATCATCGAGCTGGGTGTGCCGTTCTCGGATCCCATTGCAGATGGACCGGTGATTCAACAGGCTGCCGAACGCGCATTGAAGAACGGGACCTCGCTTCGGAAAATCTTGGCGTCCGTCACGTCGCTCAGGCAGCGGACGAATATCCCGATCATTCTGATGCTGTACTACAACTCCATCCACGTCATGGGATGCGAAGAGTTTTGCCGCGCTGCCAAAGATGCCGGAGTCGACGGCGTGATCGTGCCCGATATGCCGCCGGATGAAGCCGGGCCGCTTAAGCGTCCGGCAGACGCAGTCGGACTTTCGCTCATCTTCTTGCTGGCCCCGACGAGCACGACCGATCGACGGAAACTCGTGGCGAAAGAATCGCACGGATTTGTCTACTATGTCTCGCTCACCGGCACGACCGGTGCGAAACTGAGCAATATGGACGATATCCAACAGAATCTCAAAAAACTGAAAAAAGTCTCCGCAACCCCTGTCGCTGTCGGGTTCGGCGTCGCGACGCCGGAGGATGCCGCGCGCGTGTCGAAGATGGCGGACGGCGTGATCGTCGGCAGCGCCATCGTCAAGCGAATTGCAGCCCATCAACAAGATCCCACCATGGTCGAGCAGGTCGCTACGTTTGCGAGATCGCTCAAAGCGGCCATGACCGCAAGCTAGACAAAGATCAGAATCGTCTCCGGAACCATCCAATAGGGCTTGTACATTCACTCATCCTCCCAGCTCGTGCCTTGGTTGGAACACAACAAGGTGTTGCCCTCGACCTCATGCTCGATCGCTCCGCGGCTCGTACGATGTTGTGTCCTCTCAGAGTGAAAACAGAATCCGATAGCACGGATTGAGTATCGAATCTTCCTGGATTGACGAACGGTTCTCCGATGGTATAGTTTTTATACCGCAATGGAATTCGAGTTCGATGCTGCGAAGAGCAAGGTAAACCATGAGAAACATGGGATCGATTTTGTCGAGGCGCAATACTTGTGGGCAGACGAGGACCGGCTCGAAATCCCAGCGAGAACAGAAGATGAACCTCGGTATGTGCTCATTGCAGCTCTCAAGCAAAAGCTGTGGGCTGCCTTTTTCACCTATCGGAGGGGGCACATCAGGTTGATTTCAGTGCGAAGAACCAGAAAGGAAGAAAGAGAGCTCTACTATGAAAGCAAAGCATATCGAGAAGATGTTTGATGAGGGGAAAGATATTATGTCTCATCTTGCTCTCTCCAAGGCGCGCCGTCCTGGGCATGAACAGAGACGCGTGAATGTCGATTTTCCAAGTTGGATCATCGAGTCGCTGGATGCACAGGCAAGCCGTCTTGGCGTCACACGGCAATCGGTGATCAAGCTATGGATCGCGGAGCGATTGAAGGAAGAACAGAAGAAGGCAAGTTGACCATCTGCCAGGACAAGCTCCTGGCGAGCATCAGCGTTCCGTCTTTGCGAGACACTACATATGCCTGGACCCCAAGCTCCTATGTCTCACCGACGGGCATTGCAAGAGCGAAGCTCAGCACCGACCGAGATATCCAACAGAATGTCGGAAAGCTGCGAAAGGTGTCCACCGCTCATGTCGCAGCGCCATCGTCAAACGCATTGCAGCCCATCAACAAGATCCCACCATGGTCGAGCAGGTCGCCGCACTTGCGAGATCGCTCAAAGCGGCTATGACCGTAAGCTAGCTTTCCAGCTACACCATCCCTCTCTTATCTTGCTTTAAAGCCACCCAAGAAGTTCAGCGAAGTCTGGGTTCCTTGCCTTGCAGCCGAAAACGGGCAGAATTTGAGGCTGCCCAATAATCTGAAAATATTAGGCGTTGACGCTGTGTGTGATGCCTTCGAATTCGACCCGCAGCCAATGATCGACGAAGATCTTCTCTGCTGAAATATCCGATCATCTTGCCCTGCACCATGCCAGGTTCGGTCACTGCTTGAAGGAGGTAAGATAGCTTACGCTATGCAAAATACAAGACCTGACCCTGCTTGTGACCATCGCCACGATAAAGCCCGCACTGAGGCAAGCTAGCTAGTACACCATGGCTTTCTATTCCTCAGTTTCCCATTCCCAGTCACAGGTGATACGAGCTCCTTGAGGAACGTCCTTAATGGTTTCTGAGATTAAGATTCCATTGGTGAAGCGCCCCTCGATTGGAGTGTCGTTGTTCCCAATTATAAGCTTAAGCTTGGGCTCTCCTTTGAGACGGAAGGAGTCGCCTTGCTTGAAGGCACCGATGGCGGAGAAATCAAAGGTAACGACTACTTCACGTGCAGCGTATTCCAAATTGAGGGAACCATCACTCTCATACTTCTCTCTAACCTGATTATATTGAAAACCATTGTAGTATTTGTGAGCGACCTGAATATCGTTAGAGTCACGGACGGTAGTT
Source organism: uncultured Nitrospira sp. (assembly GCA_902500705.1). GTDB lineage: Bacteria > Nitrospirota > Nitrospiria > Nitrospirales > Nitrospiraceae > Nitrospira_D. Next base: position 1,528 of record CABVRR010000042.1, on the reverse strand, counting down.
GCATATATGAGCGTGCTGAAGCGAGTCCGCTCATACTCATCGATCTGATCATTACTCAAATCAATCCCGCCAGGAATAATGCCTATAACATCTGTGATGCCCGAAGAAATGCTGCGAAATGTCAACTTGTTGGGATGATACTTGCGAAAATGGTATGTTTTTAGATACAAGGCTTCATCGTAGAGCTCCACATCATTTAGTGAGTTAGGCTGGTTCTTCAAAATACCACTAAGAGGACGAAGCGTTCTCGTTACTATATAGGGTTCTGCTACCCGTTTATCCCGGAAGAACAGAATTTTGGCGTACAGAGAGGCTCGTTCTATTCTGACAGCATCGAAAAGACGAGACTCAATCCAATCACCGACCCCACCGAACCATAAAGCCGTTCCAATTACTAACGTGACTAGTGATCTTGATAGAATGTGTGAAGGTTGATAGCTGGGCCCAGGATCTTCTGACTTAGTCCTTTTACCCTCATTAAACCCTCTCTGAAACCACTCCTGTGCGGTCGTCAAATCTTCTAGCTGTATGGGCGGTGCAGCGGCGGCAGCAACTTGTTGGCCTTTCGCAGCCTGTTGCGCAAATTCTGAAGGAGGATGCGTCACAGCATTGAGCGGCTGATTCAGAGACTTATCGGCCAGCTTTTTCATCGCCGCGTCAAAAAATTCCAGTGCAATAGGTAAACCGTGATACTTCTCTAGCGGCGCCAAGTTACCATTCAGCTTCTGTTTGATCGTTGGCGCCTTAAAATCAAAACCCTCCAGCAATATCGGCACGATATTGCGTTTAGCCTCTAAGGCCTGTTCAATTTCCCGCCGAAGCCAATCTCCTGGGGTATCACATCTATCCAGGGATGAGGGTGTGAGCAGCACAAGAAAGTGCGCCCGGGATTGGATGTTCTCCTGAATAATGCGCTCAAAATCTCCGCCCGCAATCCCTGTATAGTCAAAGAATACGTCAAAGCCATTGCTGGTAAGGTGTTGATAGATCGCCAACGCCCATATCGACGCACTATCGCGTCGATAGCTGATAAAGACGGTTTTTTCAACTCGTGACATATTCGTACTAGGAGGACCCATGCGTAGGAATACTATGGCTCGTCAAGATACCAAAACAAGCAGACATTCTGAAAGGTCTAAAGCATGTGGACGGCGTATGACGGGACACGACGATTTTGATTGTGATCGTCTGGCTTGGTCTCCCCCAAGCGAACAGTCTCATGAGACCGTCGACGTGAGGAGGATCATCTCCTACTGAAAGCCGGAGAATTTCCGCTCGGCAAAGTCACATGCGGTGTGTTGTACGCACAGCGGATGGGTGCATGTCGGCATGTAACTAGTATCTAGAGTCAGGTCTTGTATCTTGTGTTTATACGCACCATATCCACCATGATGCGACCCATCATCGTAGATCCTCACCTCCGATTCCGGGTATCACGTCTGGTTACTCCGCGTCTGTATGTGAACGAAAACTCAGTTAAAGACGAACCATTGCAGGCTCGGCGCATGGCGACGGATGGCACACGCAT
>CABVRR010000041.1:12696-25967 GCA_902500705.1 uncultured Nitrospira sp. | reverse complement strand
CCACATTCTTCAGAGGAGTAGTGCCAGCGTGCGTACACTCTTAGCTGTCGGACTTACCTTTGCTCTTGTTTCTTGTGCCGTTGGCCCGGACTATAAACGACCGCAGGCCGATGTCGAGGATCGCTTCCGCATGGCCGACGGCCCGTCGGATGTCCCGTCGTTGGCCAATGTAGCGTGGTGGGATCTCCTGCACGACGAGCAGCTGCAGCACCTGATTCGTACGGCGATTGCGGAAAACAAAGATCTCCAGCGCACGGTGGCGACGATCGAAGAGTTTCGTGCCAAAGCATTGGTCGCACGCACGGAGTACATTCCGAACATGACGGCCGGGGCAAGTCTGCCGGCCGGACGAAAAGCCAACTTTCTGTTTCCCGGATTCGCCAGTCCGTTCAACTACTATCTGGTCGGCAATCTCTCGTGGGAGGTCGATCTGTGGGGACGAGTCAGGCGATTAAACGAGGCCGCGCTCGCCGATCTGTTGTCCAAAGAGGAAAACCGACGCGCAGTTACGATCCAGTTAGTCAGCGCAGTCGCGGAATCCTATTTCACCCTGCTTCAATTCGATCTGCAATTGGATATCGCCAAGCGGACATTGCAATCATGGGAAGAATCGGTGCGGATTGCGCAGGCCAGGCTCCGTCAAGGAATGACGTCCAAGCTGGATGCGGATCAGTTTGAAGCGGAACGAGCGAATGCCGCCGCACGTACGGCGGAACTTCAGCGGCAGATGGTCCAAGCTGAAAACCACTTGAGCGTCCTACTCGGCCGAAAACCTTTTGCGGTCACTCGTGGCCGTTCGCTCGATGAACAACTCACGTCTCCGGACGTGCCTGCCGGTTTGCCGTCCGAGTTGTTGCAGCGGCGTCCGGATATCTTGCTGGCTGAGCAGGAGTTGGCGGCTGCGACGGCCCGTATCGGCGTGGCCAAGGCGGAACGATTTCCTCGGATCACCTTGACGGGGTTGTTGGGTGTCGCACATCCGGAGTTATCCCTCCTGTTCACGGATCCGTCCTCGTTCGGCGTGTTCGGCGCGGGTTTGGCGGCTCCTCTGTTGAACGCGCAGGTGTTGGGCTTCCAGCAGGAAGCCATGGAAGCTCAAACCAAAGCAGCCCTAGCCCAGTATCAGCAAGCCGTGTTGACGGCTTTTCGTGAGGTCGAAGACACCCTCATCGCTGTTCGGACGGCGCGGACACAGAGCGAAGCGCAACAACAGCAGGTGACGGCATTGCAATCGGCACTGAAGTTGGCGGAACTACGCTATAAAGGCGGGTTGGCGAATTATCTGGATGTCTTGGTTGCCCGAAGAAGTCTGTTTGAAGCCGAGCTGGCATTGACGGCGACTCGGCGGTTGTTGCTTGCGTCGACCGTGCAGCTGTATAAAGCCCTTGGCGGCGGGTGGACTCCCGACAAGCCATCTAAGGAGAATGAAACGAAAGGGTAAGGCTTGTGGAGAAACCGGCACCCGCGCAGCATCCCATTCATGAGTTACTCGCTCGTCGTTGGAGTCCACGCGCGTTCGATGAACGACCGGTGGATCTCCCTACGCTCCGCACATTGTTCGAGGCGGCTCGCTGGGCTCCGTCGTCGAGTAATGAACAGCCCTGGCGGTTCATCGTGGCGAGCAAGGCTCACGAACGTGAGTGGAATCGGCTGTTCGAGTGCCTGATGGAAGGCAATCGGAAATGGGCGTTTCGCGCGCCGATCTTGATTCTTGCGGCTGCGAAGGTGAGCTTCGGGGATGATGGTGGGGTGAACCGGCATGCCGTGTACGATACGGGCATGGCGGTGGGAAATCTTGTCTTGCAGGCCACGGCAAGTGGATTGGTGGCTCGTCAGATGGCAGGCTTCCACATAGAAAAATCACGAGTGGATCTTCTGGTCCCATCTGGGCACGAGCCGGTCGCGATGATCGCGCTCGGCTACCCGGGTGATCCGACCGTCCTTCCCGAGCCATTGCGGGAGCGGGAATCCCAGCCGAGACATCGCCAACCGATCGAAGAGTGGACATTTTCAGGACAGTGGGGCGTTTCCCTTCCATAGGTCTGTGCGCGGGCGGTCGTGGAGAGGAGTGTCGAAAATGAAATCGTTGAGTGGGAAAGTGGCGATTGTGACCGGGGCTTCCAGTGGGATCGGGCGGGCCATCGCCGAGCGATTGGCGGATGAAGGCGCAATCGTCGTGGTGAACTATCATCAGAGCGAGGACAAGGCCAAAGCAGTCGTCTCTGTGATTCAAGCGAAGAGCGGGAAAGCGCTTGCGCATCAGGCAAATATGAGTCAGGTATCGGAGGCCCGCCGACTGGTGGTTGAAACGGTTAGACAATTCAACCGACTGGATATTCTCGTGAACAACGCAGGAAAGTTCATGCCGAAGCCGATGGAGGAAACGACTGAGGAGGACTTTGACGAAATCATCGCGCTGAATGCCAAGGGACCATACTTTGCCATGCAGGAAGCGGCACGAGTGTTGAAGGACGGAGGGCGGATCGTAAACATCTCGACGGGGGGGACGCACCTCCATTTTCCAGGAGCCACGGCTTATCTCGGAAGCAAGGCCGCACTTGAACAGTACACCAAGGGGCTGGCACAAGAGCTGGCGCCCAAGGGTATTACCGTGAATACGGTGTCGCCTGGTTTCACCGAGACAGGGATGATGAGCGACGCGTATAGACAGATGGGCATTCAATTGACTCCGCTGAAGCGGATCGGCGCTCCGAAAGACATTGCCGACGTGGTGGCATTTCTCGTCAGCGAAGAGGCTCGATGGCTGACAGGACAGACGATCCAGGCCGGCGGCGGCATTGTGATGTAGTCGGAAGATGTGAAGAAATTAGGTGAGGATACTCCGAAAGCTATGGAATGACTTCGAGTTGATTGCCGTGTTGCCGACGCTGCATGGAAACATGCGGATGGGAGATCAGAGATGGCTGAAAAGAGAGTAATCGCCGTCGTTGGCGCGACCGGTGCGCAGGGTGGGGGGCTGGCGCGTGCCATCGTGAGTGATCCTGCCGGCGGTTTTACAGTCCGCGCCGTGACGAGAGACGTGAGCTCGGATAATGCCAAAGCGCTTCTCAAGTTAGGGATCGAGGTTGTGTCGGCGAACCTTGATGACCTGGATAGTCTGAAGCGTGCCTTCGCGGGTGCGTACGGGGTCTACTGCTTGACCAATTTCTGGGAGCACTTCTCACCGGAAAAGGAATATGCCCAAGCAAAGGCCCAGGCTGAAGCAGCGAAGGCTGCCGGAGTGCAGCATGTTATTTGGTCGACCTTAGAAGATACGCGCCGATGGATACCGTTATCGGACAACCGCATGCCGACGTTGATGGAGAAGTATAAAGTTCCCCACTTCGACGTCAAGGGTGAAGTGGAGCGGGAGTTTACACAACTGGACCTTCCAGTGACGTTTCTCTTGACCTCATTTTATTGGGATAACCTCATTCACTTCGGCATGGGACCGAAGGAAGGACCGAATGGGACGCTCATCCTTGCCTGGCCGATGGGAGACAGGAAGCTGCCGGGGATTGCGGTTGAGGATATCGGCAAATGTACATTGGGAATTTTTAAAAAGGGGAAGGAATACATCCGGCAGACGGTAGGAATTTCGGGCGAGCATTTGACCATCGAGGAAATGGCAGCGGCTCTGACGAAGGCGCTTGGTCTAACGGTGCGTTACCATGCCGTGACGCCGGATGAGTATCGAAAGTTTGGATTTCAGGGCGCTGACGATATCGCTAATATGTTTCAGTTTAAGCGCGACTTCAACGATGCGTTCCGTCGCCCGCGCGATCCTGCTGTTGCAAAGAGTTTGAATCCGGACCTTCAAACATTCGATGTTTGGTTGGAGCGAAACAAAAGCCGTATTCCACTGACGTAATGGACCGTCTCCATGCCGAAGCGATCGATCATCTCTCTAGGGTCGATCTTGTGATGTGTCGGCTGATCGAGCAGATTGGTCCATGCGCGCTGGAGGCAAATCTACGTCGGACGCCATTTGAATCGCTTGCCCGCTCGATCGCCCATCAACAGCTCCATGGCACAGCTGCGGAGCGAATTCTCACGCGATTCATTGCGCTGTTTCCCGGCCGGAGATTTCCTCGTCCTGATGAGTTGTTGGCCATGAATGTCCGATCAATCCGGAAGGCCGGATTTTCTCGACCTAAAATCATGGCACTTCGCGATCTGGCCTCCAAAACGCTCGATGGCACGGTCCCAGTCAATCGTATGATCACGCAACTTGATGATGAGGCAATTGTTGATCGATTGATCGCCGTGCGAGGCATCGGGCGATGGACGGTCGAGATGCTGCTGATCTTTCAACTGGGCCGACCGGATGTATTGCCGGTCGATGACTTCGGTGTGCGGAATGGATTCCGCATCGCGTATGGCCGCCGGACGATGCCGACTCCGAAGGCTGTGTTACGATATGGAGCACGCTGGAGACCCTATCGAACGACTGCGTCATGGTATCTCTGGCGGGCCGCAGATCGAGAGAAACTTGGCCGGAAGGTGTTGTAATGGCTGATCGAAACAAGCGACTTGATTCCAATGCTCCCGGTAATTTCTATGTCGATGCGACCTGCATCAACTGCGATACCTGTCGGCAATTGGCGCCGTTGAGTTTTGAAGAGATCGGGGATTATTCAGCGGTGAACCGTCAGCCACAGGATGAGCAACAGACTCATCACGCGTATCAAGCCTTGCTCGCTTGTCCGGTTGGATCGATCGGTACAGAGCACAATGACAAGCCACGCCTGCAGGCAGCGATGGAGAGTTTTCCGCTCCTGCTCCAAGATGGCGTGAGTTATTGCGGGTTCAATTCGGAGAAATCATTCGGCGCGAACAGTTATTTCGTCGAGCATCCTGACGGCAATTGGCTCATCGACTCTCCACGCTATATCAAACATCTGGTCGAGGCTTTTGAGCGTCGAGGCGGCATCGCCTATATTTTCCTCACGCATGAAGATGATGTGGCTGATGCGGACAAGTACGCCGCGCATTTTAGTGCGAAGCAGATCATCCATCGAGAGGATTCACAGTCTGCACCTGGTGCGGAATGGATCATTGATGGGGAAGAAGTGATCAAGGTAAACCCGCAGTTTACGATTATTCCGGTTCCCGGCCACACGGCCGGGAGCATGGCCCTGTTGTATCGTGAACAATTTCTCTTTACAGGTGATCATCTCTGGTGGAATCCTCACACGCGCTCGTTGGAAGCCCCCACACGCTTAATCTGGAAAAAGTGGACGTTGATCGATTCGATCCGCAAGCTGACCGAGCATCGGTTTGAATGGGTGCTGGCAGGGCATGGCGATCGCGTGCACCTCTCATCGGCTGACATGCAGGCGCATCTGCAGGCACTGGTCGAGCGGCGCACGAAGGGGAACAGAGCGCCGTAGCGATGCTCACACCCGTCGTCCAATGGATTGATCGCAATATCCTCTCGCTCGGCCGTGACATGCGGTTGTCGTATCTGCCGCCGCTCATGGTCTATGTCGCCTACGGTATTTCAGGCCTCACCGGCATTGTCGGGACATTCTTCGTCAAAGACTACCTTGGTCTGTCCGCTGCGTTTCTGGCTTCACTCGGATTCTGGGCCGGGATTCCCTGGGCCCTGAAGATGCCGATCGGCCACACTGTCGATCTCTTGTGGCGGTGGAAGAGCTGGCTTGTTGGGCTGGGGGCGGGACTCTTAACGATAAGCCTCGGCATCATGGCCCTGTTGATCGGCGACCGCGAGTCGATGACGGCCATCTTGCCGGCAGAAGTTTGGTATGTGCTCAGCGTCCTCTTAGCGCCCATCGGGTATGTCGTCCAGGATGCGGTTGCGGATGCCATGACGGTCGAAGCGGTTCCTCGTGTCGACGATCAGGGCCGACCCTTCGATGACCAGACACGAAAGCTCATGCATACGACGATGCAGACGCTCGGCCGTGTTGCGATTGTCGGGGGCGGGATCCTTGTGGCGCTTATCAATGTCTACGTGTTTAGTGGAACCGAAGGACTGCCGCAGGCTGACCTCGTCCGGCTCTACCAGCAAATCTACCTGATGGCCATGGTGATTCCTGTCGTTTCGGTGATCGGAGTCGGACTGGCGTGGTGGCTGAAACGTCGACAGCAACGGCAGCTGGTTCAAGAAGGATTTTCGCGTGAGCAGGCATGGCAGATGGTTCAGGCGCGGGATGTCGAAGGCGAACCGACGAAACCGAATTGGCTCATTCTCGGGGGGAGTCTGACCTTTGTGCTCTTCACGCTGACGGTGGGGTTCGGCGGGTTTCCATACCGAGAAGAAATCGTGTTTGCCGGATCAATGAGCATCGTCCTGTTCTTGATGTCACGACTCGTCCGAGAGCTGGAGCCTGATAAGAGGCTCATCTTGGTCGGCACTGCCGTGGTGATCTTTGCGTTGCGTGCCATCCCACAGGCCGGCCCAGGAGCGACCTGGTGGATGATCGACCACCTGAAGTTCGACCAACAATTCCTTTCCGTTCTGTCCTTGATCGGTGGCACGATCACCCTGCTGGGGATGTTTGTCTTTCGACGCTTTATGGCCGAACGGTCTATCTTGTATATCGTCGGATTCTTGACCGTGGTCGGCACGATTCTCTCGCTTCCAATCATCGGCATGTTTTATGGCGTGCATGAATGGACGGCGAGCGTGACCGGTGGCATCGTCGATGCCAGGTTTATCGCGTTAGTCGATACTGCGTTGGAGTCTCCACTCGGGCAGATTTCCATGATTCCCATGCTGGCCTGGATCGCCAATTCGGCTCCGGCTCATCTGAAAGCCACTTTCTTTGCCGTGATGGCGTCGTTTACCAACTTGGCGCTGTCCTTCAGCCAGCTGGGAACAAAGTATCTCAACGAAATCTTCGTTATCGCACGGGAGGTCCGTGACCCAGCGACCGCCGCTATCCAGACCCCTGCCGATTATAGTCAGCTGGGTGAGCTGTTCATTACGCAACTGCTCATCGGCCTGGCTCTTCCCTTCTCTGCGATTCTGTTTGCGAAACTCACCAAGTTCAAAAGCGCGTAAGAGTTAGACATATTCCTCATCGTAGCGCAGGGCGTAGAGGAATTGTGCTACGGAAACAACGAGAGGTCATCTTCTGGTTTTGGGTAATACAGTCGGCCGTATTCCACTTTTGCAAAAGCTGTGAGCTGATGCCGATCGGCTTTCGTCTTGGACATGATATGTCTGACTTCCCAAGTTTTTATCGACAACGCATCGGCGATCAAGGACCGATGACAACGCCAAGGGACCGCTTCCGCGCACATGATGACCGTGTTGGGCGAGCGGCTGGAAGCCATGAGATCGTCCAGAGCCACCCAGAATTCCTCTGTTTGCATGTAATCGGCATAGCCGCGAAAACTTTTATTTCGCCATCCGAGATTGATCGAACCCTTCTTGGGCTTGCGCAATCCACCGAGTTGGGTTGCCTGTCGGTAAGCGATGGCCGTGCCGGCTAGACTGGTTATCAATGCGTCACTATTGAATTGCGGGTTGTGCCGCGAGCGAGGGATTGTCCGCACGTCGACGAGCTGCTGAATGCCATAGGCGTTCAGCAGCGATACGAATGCTTCAATCGGTCTTGTTGAATGGCCGATGGTCCAGAGAACATGAGACATGACTGCCTCATCTCACGATTGCTTCTGTCGCCCACTGGATCAATGTTTCAGCATTTTCTATGACGTCGATCGGGACTTCGTAAAAGGATTTGAGGGTTTGTTTCGTATTCGGTCGAAATGGCTTCATGCCGTAGTGCCTATAACGAAGAATCGTGGATGGAGTCACTTTGAAGTACAGGCGGCCTTTATGAATGATCCCGAAAAACATCTCTCCCTGAGAGAGGCCATAGCCGCCGAACATGGCTCGTGCAGTCATGCCGCGCAGATCTGCTAGTTGATCCAGTATAAAATCTTTGAAGCTGTCGCTCTTTGGCGACACGTATCATCTCGGCTTCCGCGCTGCGACCATTCGCACGGCGATCGGGAGAGCGATGTCCGAACCGTTTCCATACTGTCCAGCCGCGTGAATGATGCGCTGCTTTGCTTCCGTCTGCTGGGTTGAGTTTAACTTCCCCCACAGGTTTTGAATGGGTGCGGCAATGTCCATGAGGCTGGAGAAGTACTCATCAGCGGCTTGAAATCTGACATCGCCGAGAAATTCTTCGTCTGATATGTTCACAAAGGCAGCTTGCTGCAGCATGTGGGCTAGGTCGCCTGGCTTCGCGAGTCTGAAAATCCCGGGAGCCGTCGGATCCGGTGCGGGTAGATCGATGAATTGTTTGATGACGTCCATGGGAATCTTGAGATAGGGATTCCTGTCCGGCGCAGACCAGACGGCTGCTGCAACCCAGGTATTTGGTTTGAGGACGCGGGCAATTTCGGCAACGGCCTTTGGAATTTCCGGGAGAAACATCAGGCAGAAGCGAGTTGTCACGGCATCGAACGACGCGGCTTCAAACGGCAAGGCGGTGACATCGCCCGTTCGAAATGTAATGTTGGAAAGCGTGAGCGCCGCCGCTTTTCGTCTTGCCGCGTCGAGCATCTGCTCGGCCAGGTCGATTCCAATGACACGCCCGCTCGAGCTGACAGTTTGAGCCGCGAGTAGAGCCGGGTAGCCGGTGCCGGACCCTAGATCCAGTACGTGAAGTCCGCGGCGGAGTCTGGCGTCGGCGATGAGCCGATGGTTAAGGCATGCCATCTGCTCGTCGAAGAAACGATCCCACTTCTCCCAACCACCGGCGACGCGATTCCAATCCTGGCGTTGGCTTTCGATAACGTGTTCAGGTGATGGTGAGGACATATCGCTACCTCAAGGATTGTAGAGTCTGACGAAGCTCTTGTAACTCGGATACAAAGAGGTCCAAGTGCTGATCCCGCTGTGGCTGATCGTGTTTGAATTTCCAGAGGCGCCTAAAAATCGCTTTGAGCTCTTTATTGTGGGTCACGGCTAACGCGTAGGCAGGCTGTTTTGTTACCGATTTCTCGACGCTGCACATGCTATTGTCGATCGCATGAAACTGGTTGTGGAGCTCGTCGAAGGGTTGATCAACTCCTGTGCCGCCCTTGGAAGCGTTGGCCGAAACTTCCGCCATGTTGGTCAAATTAACCAATGTTTCGACGCCCGTTGCTCCCTTAGCTTTTTCAGTAAATTCTTTTGCATGGGGATAAAACAGGTAACTGCAGCCGCTGGTGCCGAACAGAAGCATGACAGCAATCGGGAGTAGTGATTTCCATGTCATGGGTTCCTCCTTGTGACGGTCGTACTGTTCGAGATGAAGATCCTTCCTTGGTACTCAGCCGTACCAGGGAAGGATCTTCTGCATATCAAATCCTGCGATACGCGATGCGCTAGACGGCGACAGGGACGGTCTTGATCGCTGCTTTCACCTTCGCGACCATTTCTTGCGGAATCGAATCCAGCTTATGGCACTGTTTTGCATGAGTCGCCACGAGCTGCATCAGTTCCGCCTCGGTCTCGGCTCTCACTTGAAAGCCGCACCCGGCACTGGCATCAACGTCGAGACATCCAAGCTGTTTGTACTGTTTGTCTGCCATGATTTCCTCCTCCTGCTAAAGGGTGTGATGATGGTCGGTACAACTGCTCTTTTCTTGCCGGCGGTATACTGCCGCGTCTTCGTACTCGCCCAACGCGAGCCTAGCGGATTCGTATCGAGCAGATCAACCCTCTTGTCGAGACGGGTGTAAGAGGGTAAATATGAGAGCGTTGTTCAGCCGAGAAAGGCATGTGTGGCGACGGGCTGTAGCATGAACCGTTCAAGCCAGGATTGATGAGAACCCTCCTGTTTCAAACGAGCAGGGATGATGGCCCTATCTGATCGAAACGTCCGGTGCGGTTGGGTCGGCGTGAAACCACATCTCCTTCGATATCATGATGAGGAATGGGGAGTGCCGGTACATGATGACCGTACACATTTCGAAATGCTTTTACTTGAAGGCGCTCAGGCGGGTTTGAGTTGGGAAACGATTTTGCTGCGTCGTGAAGGCTATCGAAAAGCCTTTGCCGGGTTTGATCCTCTTGCAGTCGCCCGATTTACGTCTCAGGTGAAAGCCACACTGATGAAGGATGTCGGTATCATCCGCAATCGCTTGAAGATCGACGCGGCGGTCTCGAATGCGCAGGCGTTTCTGGCCGTACAGAAAGAGTGTGAATCATTCGACCGGTATGTCTGGCGATTTGTCGGTGGAAGTCCACGAGTCAACCGTTGGAAGACTCTGAAACAAATCCCGTCTAGGACGGTTGAAAGCGATGCCTTGTCCAGCGACCTAAAAAAACGTGGTTTCCGGTTCGTGGGGAGTACGATCACTTATGCGTACATGCAAGCAGTTGGGCTCGTGAATGATCATACCTGTGATTGCTTTCTGGGATCACAGGATTTCTCTAAAACCACAAGCCTCTAATTTGTTTGAGACTGCTCGACGAAGTGCACAGTTGAGAGGTTCAGAGGCACACGTTCCTCTCCTCTACGGTATCAGCGAGACGGGGAGAGATGACTCAATCAGACGGTCTGATCGTGTGGGCTTGGCCACAGTGATAAGGATACTCCCACCACGAGGTAGACGATGAACCCAATAATCGCCCCTAGGTTGATCTCGTACCATGCGGTCATCCCAAGGAATGCCTCATTGAAAAGGAATGCAAGCACCAACATCGTGAACCCAATCCAGTTAATGAAGCTCATGCCCATGGGTGGTCTCCTTTCCAGTGATGGTTGTTACTCAGCCGTCAATGAGTCTTTCACCAAACACGAAACGTTTTCTTCAACTGACTCGCAACGATCGTGCTTCATCGAAGCCAGCACGTTTGAAAAGCCGAACGGGTACACGCGATCATGCATCCTGATGGCGAGGCCCTCCCCACAGCGAGAGCCACAGCGCAACACAGAGGTACACAACAGCCGGAATAATCACAAGGAGATTGCGGTCATACCACACGTTCAAGTACACAATCTCATTGAAGAAAAGTGCACAGAGCAACATCGCGAATCCTACTAGATTGAACCAGCGATAACCCACGAATGGCCTCCTCCTGTTGACGTGTCCGATGTGTATGGAACGATGCTGTACAGGATCATTGACTCCAACTCAGGAGCCAATTTTACGTCACTGCTGATATGAAAAGCTACGATGAAAATGGCGGAATGCTCGTATGAAGCGGCCCTCGACCAATGAGCCTGGTTTGCCGTTTGATGATAGTGTAACCGCACCGCCAGTGGTTCAATATCAAAAAACAACGAGGATTATCATTCACTTAGATATGGATGCGTTCTTCGCCGCGATTGAAGAACGAGATACTCCGGCTTTTCGCGGAGTCCCGCTCGTTGTTGGCGCAGACCCTCTGGGAGGAAAGGGGCGTGGGGTCGCTTCCACGTCGAACTATCTGGCGCGTGCGTATGGCATTCACTCAGCGACACCGATCTCCATCGCATGGCGCTTGTCTGAAACCGCTCGTCGGGCAGGCAAGCCGCCGGTGACGTTTGTTTCGGTTGATATGCCAAAGTATGCACGGGTTTCAGATGACGTGATGCGGATCGTGCGGCGCTTCATTCCAAAGATCGAACAGGCCAGCATCGATGAAGCGTACGGGGACGTGAGCTGGATGAAATCGTACGAAGAGGTTGAGGAGGTCTGTGGCTTACTGAAGCAGGAGATTCACGCGCAACAACGACTGACGGCCTCAATCGGTATTGGGCCGAACAAGTTGATTGCCAAAATCGCATCCGGATGGCGAAAACCTAATGGACTCACACTCGTACGCGAGGAGGAGGCCGAGGCCTTTCTGGCTCCGCTCTCGATCCGTGATATCCCTGGTGTCGGACCTAAAACGGAAGACATGCTGAAGCGAAAAGGAATCAGAATTGTTGCAGACCTGAGAACATTGACCGTCCAGCAGCTGGAAGTTCTGTTAGGGAAGCGTGGCCTGGATCTCTATGCGAAGGTTCGCGCACGAGATGACTCACCGATTGAGGAGCATGCGGAGCCACAATCGATCGGAGAACAGGAAACCTTCGAGTCCGATACGCTCGACAGCCACATACTCCTTACTCAACTGGACGAGCTTGTCGGTGGCGTGATCGATCGTCTGCAGCACGAAGGGGTTCATTCGTTTCAAACCGTCGTGCTGACCGTGCGCTTTGCGGATTTTTCGACCACGTCACGCACCCGTACCTTGCCGATGGCGACCAATGAGCGGGGACTCCTAAGACGGGAAGCCATGAAGCTGATGTTGCCCTTTCTCGATCGGCGTGAAAACCCATCCCGAAAACATATTCGCTTGATCGGTCTTCGAGTGCAGAAGTTGTGCTGACGAGGAGAACTGTGGTGGACTCTTTAAAGCCTACCTTCAGGTGAAGGTCTTCCCTTAAGTCGTGCAGGATTTTCCATTCACTGAGCAACTGCATTTAAAATCAGCAGGATATCGATGTCATCCACCGAAATGATGAATCCAAATCCCTTCGCTGTGTAGTTTCAATACATTCCTGAAACAATCAATTTCGTAGAGCATTCACGAGCAATTCATAAGCGACCTATACGCATACCTAATAAGTATTTTATGGGTACAACATTTGCTTGATCACACTGGTAGCGATCGCGTAGTTGATTATTTGGGAGGCATCATGAATATTGAAACCAAGGAAATCATCCGTGAATCACGTAGGTGTGGTGTGAGGAGTCTGAATGCTGACGCGGTTCTGGTCGGCGCCAGCAAAGAGGGAGAGGTGTCATTTCCCCCTTCGCGACGACGAGAGGCGCGGATGAATGAACAACAAGTGTGTGCCTATAGCCTATGTGAATCGTTCGATCATGAGCGAGTGATCATTGAGCAGGGCGAGGTGTACTGCATCAACAGGAGCAAACATGGGATTCTCGTCTTGATGGGGAGCCGGCCTCAAAATAAGCAATTCCTCGAACTGCAAATTGCTGAAACTCGATGGGAACATTCTCTTAGCTTATATGAAGTGCAGTGGACGAAAGTCGTGCCGGTTGAGTCTCAGGGAGAACTGTTTCTCGCTGGATGCCGCCTGGTGTTTGGGACATCTCGACACGAGGCGTTCTAGGGGTTATCTGATTAATTCAGAGTTTCGATCTCAGACCAGTCGAATTTCCAGTGTTTTGAAAACTGGTTTGGCCCCAAAGTAGAATTAATCAAACCTTCCCTCGCCCAGTTGCAAAGGATCCGAAGTCGTATTTATTCAGAGCACGGCTTCGGCTTCATTTCGCGTAATCACCGCACTCCATCTCCAAATCAT
>CABVRR010000041.1:0-12596 GCA_902500705.1 uncultured Nitrospira sp. | reverse complement strand
GTCACGAATTGTACGTGCTCCAATATGCTGTGGTTGTTTGTTGATCGAGAACATTTCAATGAGAGCCGAAGGGCCATCGCTTTTGATGATGGGAATGGAGCCGGATTGAACAGACTCTATCCGGTGTCGGTGGAGTGGCGTTAGCCTCAATTCGGAGGGTACATTAGTATCAGTGCAAAGGCGAGACAAGTAGAAAGACATAGAGTGTGTCTGGTAAGAATGGAAAAGAAAGAAGTGTAAGAAGTGGTGTGAAAATATGTCTCATCGAAATACCAAGCGAATCGTTATTATCCTGACCGTGTTGCTGTTTATCGCAATTTATGTCCTGCTGATTATGGCGGGCATTTCCGATGCTCGGCATTTGTTTAGTTTTCTCATCGCATCGTATCTTGTCTTGTGGGGCGGGTATGCGCTGATTTCTGCTGTTCCCCGCGAGGAGATTCGAAATCAGTTTATTCTGATGACGATCGCCCTTGGTGTGGCGCTATCCCTGGTGGAGCTGCCTGCCTTGGTGAACCTCATTGATTATCGCCGGACGTTTTCCACCGCTGGGAGTATCTTAGGACAGGATCCCGGCTACATTCCCGATCAGGAACTTCTATTCAAGCCACCGCCCCACCATGCCGTTACCATGCAGTTTAGTCGAGGAAACATTGGAGAGGTGCTTTGTCTCCCCTCCTATCCGGCAGAGCCGTTCGAGCTGATCTACGATAAGAATGGGTTCCGCAATGACACGGATCTTACAAGTACCGATATTGCCGTGATCGGTGATTCTTATGTTGAATCACAGATGTTTCCCAGCACATTGCTGGCAACCACTCGGTTGGCTCAACTCACGCAACAGACTGTTGCCAATCTTGGGCAATCAGGGTATGGCCCGCAACAGGAACTGGCAGTCCTAAAGCGGTATGCGCTTCCGTTGCACCCCAAGACGGTCGTCTGGGTCTTCTATGAGGGGAATGATCTTCGCGATGCGGAACGATACGATAATCTGGTCTCTCTCTTGAAGTCGAATTGGGACGCAGTCGGGGCCGCATGGGATCGTTCGTTTACAAGAAATTCACTGTCTTGGCTGGCGGGTGTGGTTCGTGGGTGCAGTCCCGTCCAGGAGGCAAAGGAACTCATCACCCGTGCGGTTGTGGTGGGGGCTGGACAGGAAAAGCATCTGGTGTATCTCAAGGGACGTTCCAGCTCAGTAGGCCTCACAAAGCAGGAGCTTGATGCGCTCAAGACCTCGGTGGCCACGATCGAAGAGGCGTATCGATTGGTGCATGATGATGGAGGACGAGTTCTCGTCGTGTTCGCTCCGACCGCGTTTAGAGTGTATCACGACATCGCCGATTTTCAGGAAGCCGGGGGGGCTACTCCCCAGTGGGATTTAAATGATCTCCCTGATCGCCTGCGTAAGATGGTCTCTGCAATCTCTCCCGACATCGACTACCTGGATTTGACGCCGGCGTTGAAAGATGCTGCGAAACGCAATACTCTGGTTTTCATCCCGGACGATACGCATTGGTCAAGTGAGGGGCATCGGGTGGTCTCCGAAGCCCTTGCCGGGGCTCTCACCGGTCGATCTGCTCTGTATGCGGAACCACTGCGTCGAGCCGGAGATATGGAACGTGTAGGCAGTGTTCTGTCTTCCGGGGTAATCATGGTTCGGAATCAAGACGGGACCATACGATATTGGAGTGAGGGAGCAAAGAAGCTCTATGGCTGGGAGATGCACGATGCATTGGGGGCGTCTTCTCATCAGCTCCTCAAAACGGTGTTTCCCGTTCCGCTTGAGGTTATCGAGGAAGCGCTTCGCTCAAAGGGACATTGGGAAGGCCGGCTTATTCACGAGCGTCGAGACGGGTCCAAAGTCACCGTCGCGAGTCATTGGGATCTCCAGCAAAACCCACAAGCTCAAGATCGGTCGATCACGGTGGTCGAAATCAACGATCCTTCGGAATCATAACGTGCAACCCCTTCGCTAAAGTTTCTTCCCGCTCCTGAATGATTGAGCTCTTCAGGGGATCCACATCCATGTCGAGGTCGAACCAAAGAGCCGGTCTGTTGGGTTCTCAGCGTGAGATCGCTCGTCGTGGAAGTAAAAGTTTCATGAATATCGATTGATTGCGTACCGGGATGGCCGTATCCTGCGCACGTGGTCCTCTGGTTTGTCATCCTCTATCTTCTCACTTCTGTCGGCATCGGACTGTTCGCCGCAACACGCGTCCGGAACTCCAAGGACTTTGCCGTTGCCGGCAGGAGTTTGCCCCTAGCTGTCGTGACGGCGACCGTATTTGCCACCTGGTTCGGTGCGGAAGCCGTGTTAGGGATCTCGGCAACCTTTGTCACAGAAGGGCTTCGCGGGGTTATCGCCGACCCCTTCGGGTCCAGCATGTGTTTGATGCTCGCCGGACTTTTTTTCGCTCCGCGCTTGTATCGACTCAACCTGTTGACGGTAGGGGATTACTATCGGTACCGCTACAATCGTACCGTCGAGGTGTTGTGCACGCTCTGCATTGTCGGCTCGTATCTGGGCTGGGTCGCCGCTCAATTCAAAGTACTGGGTTTGGTGCTCAATGTTGTGACGGAGGGCGGCATCAGCCAATCAGTCGGCATCGTGATCGGTGCCGTGATTGTTCTGACCTATACGACGTTCGGCGGCATGTTCTCTGTGGCGATCCTGGATTTTGTTCAAATCTCTGTGATCATGGGGGGACTGTTATACATCGCGTCGATCGTCGGGGATCTGGCAGGCGGCGTGCTGACGGTCGTCAACCATGCGGCGGAAGCCGGCAAACTCAACTTGTTTCCGCCGGCTACGATGTCGGCATGGATTCCGTTCGTCGGGGCGTGGATGACCATGATGCTGGGTTCCATTCCGCAGCAAGATGTCTTCCAACGGATCACGTCGGCAAAAAATGAGCAAACCGCAGTGCGAGGCGCAGTACTGGGCGCCGTGCTGTATTTTGCTTTCTGCTTTGTGCCGATGTTTCTGGCCTATGCCGCAACCTTGATCGATCCGGCTAAGTTCGGGGCCTTATTGAAGCAGGACTCGCAGTTGGTCTTGCCGACCCTGGTGTTACAACATACGCCGATCGTGGCGCAGGTTATTTTCTTCGGAGCGGTGCTTTCTGCAGTGATGAGTTGTTCGAGCGCGACGCTGCTCGCGCCATCCGTGGCGCTGAGTGAGAACGTCGTCAGGCCGATGTTCCCACACATGAACGATTCAGAATTGCTTCGCCTCATGCGTGTGGTCCTCGTGGGATTTGCTGCCGCAGTGTTGCTGCTCGCGTTGTGGTCAGATGCGACGATCTACAAACTGGTTGTGAATACGTACAAGGTCACTTTGGTGGCGGCATTTTTCCCGTTGTTCGCTGGATTGTATTGGAAACGGGCGACGACACAGGGTGCGGTGTGGGCGATTGTGGCTGGGCTCACGAGTTGGCTGACTTTGGAGCTTGTCAGTCAGCCGACGGACGTGTGGCCTCCACAGCTTGTCGGGTTTGTGATGGCGGGGATCGGCATGGTGGCAGGATCGTTATGGCCGACTCAGATGCGCGACTCTCCATCAGTGGAGTCACGAACGGTCTAGAATCGCACATTGTCCAACGTTCGACGCAAGGTTTGCTTCCAGTATCCTGTTAGTCCAGTTAATGATCGAGCGTAAACCGTACGACACGGCGGATGACATCGGGTGTAAAGGGTTTTTGTATGACTCGTCGGGCGCCGAACAGCTTGGCCACGTTCAGAAGATTCTGGTCGCCGGTGGCACCGGTCATGGCGATCACTCTGGCATCCAGAAATTCCTGAGTCAGCGCGAGGGTGACTTCCATGCCGTCGCGCTCCGGCATCAGGATGTCGGTAATGACGAGATCAGCCGGTGCCTCGCGATACAGCGTAAGGCCGATTTGACCGTTGGCGGCTTCACGAACTTGATGCCCGTCTTCTTCAAGAATATACCGCAAGAGCGCTCTGATCGGTGCATCATCATCGACGATCAAAATGGAAGCCATACCCTCTCCCTTTAAACCGGACATTCGATCAGAGCGTGTCTGTGGATGACCTCGTGTAGAGGCAGCCTTAGGCCGCACGCATGACGACTGAATGCATGACTTCGTCGTCGTAAGCCGCTTCATTGTCGATATTGTCTACGAGCGCCAGTGCCGGTTGCCCCTTGACACGCCGATGTTGGTCGATGACGGGATCATGGACATTCCCACAGTTCATGCAGCGGTGTCCGCTGGCCCACATATGTCCGTAGGTTCCTTCAAAATCCAGAAAGTGTTCACTGATCATGAGTCCGTGGCAGCGTGAACAATTCATGTGCATTCTCCTCAGTAAAGGTTTGGGGATCGTGCTTACTGTGAGAAAGATAGCCGAGGACTTGGGGGTCCGATAGATTCGGAGGAGGTAACTCGAAAGGAGGGCAGCGTGATCAGCGTAGCGTCGATGTTGGCCGCACCTGATATTGGGAGCATTGGGTACTAAACACAGGGAGCCGTGACTGACCAAAGGTGTGCCTCTCACTGGTATAGGGGCAAAACATGCCGTAACAACTATATAGGTTACACGATAGGCTGTCATAAGCAGCTTCGTTAAGAGCTCCCCAGAGTAGTTCAGCTCTGTTTATTTCAGTTTAGTTAAGTTCATCCTCAACTCAGCCGATAGCATTACCGGATAAATTTGAAGGGAAGGGTGGGGTCTGCATGGCAACCATGAGTGCTCTCCGGCCTGTCCAGTTTCTGGCACTTCGCTCAGTCTCCTGGATGGCCGTTGCGTTGGCTGCCGTACTCTCGCTCAGCGGGTGCCTTGTCAAGCCACATGCCTTGAACAAAGAAGAGATTCAAGCACGGGCAGTCAAAGATTTTCAGGCTATTTCGTCAATTGAGGAGCCTCTCACGGGACCGATCGATCTCTATGAAGCCCTCGCGCGGGCTGTGAAGTACAACCTGGATGCCAAAGTCAAAGCAATGCAGGTCCAATTGGCCCATCAGCAACTCAATATTGCGCACTATTCGTTGCTCCCTCAAGTTTCTGCCAATGCCGGTTTCGATGGACGCAATAATTTCAGCGGTGGTGTGGGGCAATCGATTGTGACCGGGCGTCAAGCCGTTGAACCGTTCACGTCAGCAGAGAAGAACATCATGTCCGGCAATCTCGCGTTGAGTTGGGATGTTTTGGATTTCGGATTGTCATTTGTGCGTGCTCAGCAAGCTGCGGACAACGTGATGATCGCAGAGGAAGAAAAGCGGCGTATCGCGGTTCGATTGGTTCAAGAGGTCCGAAGCGCATATTGGCGAGCCGTGAGTGCGGAGCGAGTGCTTCCGAGAATCCAGTTTTTGAATGATTCGGTCGCCAAGGCATTGGACAACGCCCAGCAAATCGTCGATCGGAAGCTGCAGGCTCCGCTGACGCCCCTCAACTATCAACGAGATTTGCTCAACATTCAGCGGGAAGTTCGGCGGCTCTTTCGTGAGCTCAGCACAGCCAAGACACAACTGGCGTCGATGATGGGCGTGTCGCCTGGGACTCCGTTTAAGCTGGTCATACCGCCGAGTGAGACCGGAGTACCGACAGTCAACCTGGATAGTCAGAAGATGGAGGAACAGGCGTTATTGCTCAGACCGGAGCTACGAGCCATCGATTATAAAAAGCGGATTAATGCCAAGGAAGCCAAGGCCGTCTTTTTAGAGCTCTTCCCCAGTCTCAAAGTGTCCTTCGGCGGATACTATAACAGCAACAGTTTCCTCTTCTATCAAAACTGGCTGACCTATGCCGCGCAGGTGAGTTGGAATCTATTATCGGTCTTTCGAACACCGGCCAAACTCAAAGCTATCGATGCACATGGACAGATGTTGGATGCGCAAAGCTTGGCGTTGAGCTTGTCCATCCTGACGGAGGTGCATGTCGGCGCCGTTCAGTTTGTCCAAGCGAAGGAGGAGTATCAGGACGCGCGGAATTACCAGCGAGCACAGAATGCGATTGTGGAGCACACCACCAATCTATGGCTGACACAACGGACGAATGATCTCACCTTGATTCGAGAGCGGGTCAATGCGGTGGCGGCGGATGTGCGATTAGATACTGCTCGATCCGGATTGGAGTCGGCCTACGCCACTTTAATGGCGTCTCAGGGGGAGGAAGCGGTGCCTGTCAGCATGGGCGAGCAAAGCGTGGTTCAACTCGCTGATTCGATCAGGGAATACTGGGAGTCCAGTGGTTTCACGATGTCGAACGCAGAAAGGAGATCGGACACCCATGCAATACCGGTGGCGCAATAGCGTGACGATACTGGTGCTCGGCATCGTCACGGCGGTGGGTTTCCCGGTCGTAGGTTGGCCGAAGGGAGATCGTCCGGCGTATGTCACACGATCGGAATCCGGCGTGGCTCGTGGAATCGTAAAGGCAGCGGCTCAGGCGGTCCTCTATGCGCAGGTCCAGGGCCGCGTCAACCAGGTTCCATACAAAGAGGGACAGCGGTTTGCCAAGGGAGCGATGCTTGTTCAGCTGGATTGTGACAAGTACCGAGCCGAGTTGGCCGCCTCGGCGGCTGAGCATGAAGGAAAGCACAAGACATTTCAGAATAACAAGGAACTGGCCAAGCTCAATGCCGTCAGCGCGCTCGATGTAGAAATCTCGGAGGCCGACGCGAAGAAGGCGTTGGCCACGATGCAGATCGCCGAAATCAATGTACGGGGGTGTCACCTGGCCGCGCCGTTCTCCGGTCGTGTGGTCGGCGTGATGGTCAACGAGCACGAGAATGTGTTCCCGAACGATAAACTGCTGAGCGTACTGGACGATACGAGCCTTGAGATCGAGCTCGTGCTGCCGTCGGCGTCTCTTGCATGGCTCAAGCGGAAAGCAAGATTTACCTTTGTCGTGGATGAAACCAGGCGAGGATATTCGGCTCGAGTGAAGGAAATCGGTGCGAACGTAGATGCGGCAAGCCAGACAATCAAGGTGACCGGAGTCTTCGATGCACTGCCTGCGGATGTTCTCAGCGGCATGAGCGGATCTGCCAAATTTCCGGAGCAACCATAGACATGGCCACGACTGCCGAACCGACTGCGCAACAGCTTCCGACCCTGATTCATTTGGCGGCCCTCACTCATCTGGAAGGACAGATCCGCGCGGCGAAGACCATTCAAGAGCTGCAGTTTCTTTCCGTCAACGAAACCAGACGACTGATTCCCTACGACCAGGCGTTTCTGCTCAGTCGCTTGGATCAGGAGAAGGAAGGCTGTCGTGTACTGAATGCGTCGAGCGTGGCCGTCGTTGATCGTGATGCGCCGATGATCGTGTGGCTCGAACAGGCTGGACAGGCACTCGCCAGAGCTGCAAGTGCTGGTGAGCAGCCGATGGTCGTTACGGAAGATCAGCTACCCGATGCGCTTCGCAGCGGCTGGCG
This sequence comes from uncultured Nitrospira sp., assembly GCA_902500705.1. Lineage (GTDB taxonomy): Bacteria > Nitrospirota > Nitrospiria > Nitrospirales > Nitrospiraceae > Nitrospira_D. Next base: position 5,197 of record CABVRR010000041.1, on the reverse strand, counting down.
GGAGTTTGTGAAAGGGCATGTTTTTTGGTGCCCGTTACAACATCCGGATGAAACGGTGCTTGGAGCCTGGTGGTTCGAACGGGATTTCGCCTGGCAAGAAAACGACGTGACAATCGTTCATCGGCTGGCGGGCAGCTATGCCTATGCATGGAAGGCCCTATCCAAAAAGGAGCGGGGCTGGTCGAAGGCAGTCTGGAAACCGGCCTGGTGGTTGTTGCCGATTATTGCGCTGGCCGCGCTCTGTTTTCCGATTCGAATTTCCACCGTGGCGCCGGTCAAAGTCATGGCAAAAGATCCCGTGGTGGTCAGCGCGCCCATGGACGGCGTCATCGCGGATGTGCTCATGTACCCGAACCACATGGTGCAACCGGGTGACTCGTTGTTCCGGTATGAAGACACGAATCTGCGCAATCAATTTCGTGTCGCGGAGAAGCAATTGGCCGTCGCACGTGCCGAGCATAGTCAGGCCGTTCAAGCCGGTTTCGGTGATCCGCAACGCAAGGCTGATGCTCCGTTGAAGGAAGTCGAAGCAGATCTTCGCCAAACCGAACTCGACTATGCGAAAGAGATGCTCGATCAGGTGGAAGTCAGAGCGTCGAAACCCGGATTGCTCCTCTACTCGGACAAATCCGATTGGGTCGGCCGGCCGGTGACCGTGGGTGAACGCATCATGGAAATTGCAGACCCGAGGCAGATCGAACTGCGCATCGATTTGCCGGTGGCCGATGCCATTGTCCTCAAAGAAGGGGCCGATGCGATGGTCTTTCTCAACGCCCTTCCACTGGAGGCGTTTGCGGCGACCCTGATCCACACGAGTTACCATGCCGAGATTCTGCCGGGAGACATGTTGGCCTATCGTGTGACGGCGCGATTGGTACAACCGGATCCGCGTGTCCGCATCGGTTGGCAGGGCACGGCAAAAGTGTATGGTGAGCAAGGGCCTCTCGCCTATCTGCTGCTACGGCGTCCATTGATGGCGATACGACAATGGGTGGGCTGGTAGATCATGTCCACTCCGGGACTCTCAGGCGCGAAGTCGCAGGAACGCAAGCTTCCACTGTTGCGGACAACCCTCCAATTCAATCGCGGTACGCCGACGCTCGACGGTGTGCCGACCTGGACCATCGTCGATCCGGTCCGGAACCGGTACTTCCAGATCGAGTGGCCGGTCTATCAAATGATTCAACGTTGGAGTGTGGGAACCATCGAGAAGCTCCATGCCGCGATGGCGCGCGAGACGACTTGCCGGACGACCGTCGAAGATGTGGAAGATTTGGTGAAGTTTCTGTATGCCAACAATTTGACCGAGCAGTCCGCCAGCGGTAAACACACGGATTACCAAACCCAAGCCCAAGCCGGTGAACAGAATTGGTTGATGTGGGTTGTCCATCACTATCTGTTCATCAAGCTTCCGCTGGTACACCCGCACGCATTTCTTCAGTCAACGCTTCCGTTCGTTGCGCCGCTCTACACGGCGGTTGCCGGATGGATATTCGGCGTGATCGGGCTGACCGGACTGATTCTCGTCGGTCGTCAATGGGATGCTTTCGTCTCAACGTTTCTTTACTTCTTCAGCTGGCGAGGTGCGCTGCTCTATAGCCTCTCCCTCGGCGCGGTCAAGATTATCCATGAGCTGGGCCATGCCTATACCGCTACGCGATTCGGCTGTCGAGTCCCGACGATGGGTATCGCCTTTATGGTGATGATGCCGGTGCTCTATTCCGACGTGTCCGACTCCTATCGGTTGACGTCGAAACGGAAACGTCTCTTGATCGCCGCCGGAGGCGTAATCGCTGAGTTGGGACTTGCATCGATCGCGCTGGTCGCTTGGGGAGTCCTTCCGGACGGCGCAGCCAGAAGCATCGCCTTCATCGTGGGGACGACCAGCGTGATCATGAGTCTTGCGGTGAATTTGAACCCGCTCATGCGATTCGACGGGTACTATTTGCTTGCAGACGGCCTCGGCATTCCCAACCTACAGGATCGAGCCTTTGCATTCGGACAATGGCAACTACGCGGGCTCTTGTTCGGACGCCTCACTGCGCCCCCAGAGGCGACTTCAACCGCGCTCCGTCGATTCCTAGTCGCCTATGCATGGGCGATCTGGCTCTATCGCCTGGTTCTCTTCACCGGTATCGCCGTGATGGTCTACCAGTATTTCTTCAAAGCCTTGGGAATGATCCTGTTCTTGATCGAAATCATCTGGTTCATTGCGATGCCCATTATTCGCGAGATGACCGGCTGGTGGTCGAACCGTGCCCTCTATGCGACTTCATCGAGAGCCTGGGGCAGCGCGGTGGTCGTCGGCATTCTTCTTTCACTTGCCTGTATTCCTCACCGCACCAGTATCTCCGCTCCCGCGGTCCTTCAGGCGGCATCGTACACGACGATCTATGCGCCGACGACGGGGCGCATTCGCCAGGTGTTGACCCGAGACGGGCAACGTGTCGCCGTCGGTGAAGAGGTGATGGTGTTGGAGAATCCCTCACTGGAGAAGGAAGTACGATTGGCGGAGACTAGAGTGGCGATGTGGGATTATCGTCTCGGTCGACAGGCCGGTCACGATCTGGATCGCGCACAACGGCAAGTCATCACTGAATCGTTGAAGGCCGGGTTAGCCGAACTGGCTGGACTTGAATCCAAGCAGGACCACCTCACGCTCAGGGCTTCCATGGCGGGAATCATCCGCGATCATGCGGATTCCCTCATCCCCGGTCGATGGATCGATCCGAAGCTTCCGATCGCCTATCTGATTGATGCCGATCATGCCGAGATCGAGAGCCTCGTCTCCGTCGATGAGCTGGCCTACATTGCCGTCGGACAGATGGGGCGGTTTATCCCCGACGATTTAACGAGACCATCCTGCGAGGCGGAAGTGGCGGAAATCGCCGAAGTTGATGAGCAAGAATTTACAGTCCCTTACTTGGCCTCAATTTTCGGGGGTGATATCGCCGTGCGGAAGGATGATACGGGAAAACTCAAAGCGGAAATTTCCGTGTATCGGGTTCGACTCAGGCCTCGAGAGGCCGTATCGGATGCCGATCAGGCTATTCCAGGTCATATCCAAATTGATGGGCAACCCTCCAGTCTGGCAAAGCGAGCCTGGGACCACACTGTGTCGGTTTTGATCAGAGAGAGTGGGTTTTAGAGGGGGGACAGGATCACGCGACAACGTCTGCAATCTGCGCTCCAGCTCCACCACGACTGACACGTCGGTGGTGGTTACGAGCCGTTACTTTCTCTTTCTTTCACAGTACAGTTTTAATCGATGACGAGCGTCTGGATAGGGTCAAAATGATCTCTAGCGTCGTCGGGGTCTAGCCGATGAGGATCTGACAGACTATCCCTATCGGCAAGGGTGCTGACATGTTTCTCCGCAGGAAACCAAAACCGACCTTGGCGAATAGACAGACTAAGCCGGCTCGTGCGGTGGTCCGAATTCCGAGACCGAAACAATCTCTCCTTTCACTCGAACCGCGCCTCATGTTCGATGCAGCCGCTGCGGCCACCGCAGCCGAAGTAGGTACTGAACAGGTCGCGCAGGAGCAAGCGGAAGCTGCCGTCTTACGGGAAGACACGTCCGCGAGTCAACCCCAAGATGGCTCAGGCGGTCAAGATCTCCTTCAGGTCATGGCCACATTCATGCCAAATGAGTCGCGGACTGAAATTGTCTTCATCGATCCGACCGTCCCAAACTATCGCGAACTCTTGAGCGGGGTGGATCCCACTATCGAGATCATCATGCTTGATGCCGGACAGGACGGCGTTGAGCAGATGGCACACGCGCTGTCAGGACGTACCGGCATCGATGCCATCCACATCGTTTCACACGGAAGTGAGGGTGAGCTCAGGATTGGAACGGGCACAGTGACTACGGAGTCGATGGTCGGGCAATACGCCGATGCCTTCGCGATCATGAAACACGCGCTGTCAGATCAAGCAGACATCCTCGTCTATGGGTGCGATTTTGCAGAAGGAGAAGCGGGGCGGACGGCCGTCGATCAACTCGCGACTGTCACAGGGGCTGATGTGCAGGCGAGCAATGATGACACGGGCCATGTGTCGCTTGGTGGCGATTGGGAATTTGAGATTCAGATCGGAGTCATTGAAACCCATATCGCAATTGCGAGTGATGTCCAGATGAATTGGATCGGCATTTTGGGAACTGAGACGGTCCAGGACCAATTCTCGACAGCATCCTACAGCAATAACGATGGGACACAATCATGGTCCACCGGCTGGTCAGAGACGGATGCCGGTGGCGGTGGTGCAAGCGGCGGAGACGTTCGAGTCAATTCATCACAGCTACGTATCGATACCGATGCCGTTGGAAATGCCATCAGCCGAGGTGTGAACTTGAGCGGCGCGACCGGCGCGACGCTGACATTCGACTACACGAACAGTTTGCTCGGCACCGACCGCATCGAATTACGTGTGTCGACCGATGGCGGATCGAACTATCAAACAATCAGCGGTGGGATCTTTTCGAGTGCGGCCAATACAGGGAGCGCTACGGCAACTTTCGACCTCTCCGGATATATGTCGGCGAATACCAGACTTCAGTTCGTTGTAACCGCCACTGGAGGCGGCGAGCGACTCTATGTCGATAACATCCAAGTTAGTTATGCAGCGACGAACAACGCGCCGACCATTAGTAATCTCTCCGGAGATAGTGTGAGCTTTGTAGAAGGAGATGGAGCGGTCGTGATTGATCAAGGCGCCAATGCTCTTGTGGCCGACTCGGATAGCGCCAATTTTGATACGGGAACATTAACCGTCAGCATTCCCTGGGGAGTGGAACCGACTGAGGATGTCCTGAGCATTCGCAATCAAGGCTCTGGAGCCGGACAGATTGGTGTCAGCGGAAGTGACGTCACCTACGGTGGCATCACGATCGGAGCTGTTTCCGGAGGTGCTGGGGGCAATGATCTCGTCATTACCTTGAATAGTAACGCCACATCGAATGCCGTGACGGCATTGGTCAAAAACATCACGTACGAAGATATTAATACCGACGATCCTGTGGAAGGAGAGTTCATCATTCGCTTTGTCTTGACCGATGGAGATGGGGGTACCAGTACGAATTGTGATGTGTCAGCCTACGTCTCAGGGGTCAACGATGCGCCGATCAACACCGTCCTAGGAGCGCAGAGCACCAACGAAGACACGAATCTCGTGTTCTCGTCGGGCAACGGCA
>CABVRR010000040.1:5040-26559 GCA_902500705.1 uncultured Nitrospira sp. | reverse complement strand
TTAATTATTGAAGGAGATAGAAGGATGTATCGATTGATATTAGGCGGGTTTATAGGAGTTCTGACGATTATGACAGTTTCTATAAGCTGGGCCGCACCGATCCTCATAGCGGGAACTGGTACAGAGTCAGGGCTGGGCAGTTTTACCGGTACCATGAACTATCAAAGCACGACCTCTTCAACGGGCGTGCTGGATGTCACGCTGACCAATACCAGTGCATCCGGGTTTCTTACGGCGCTTGCATTGAACAATCCTGGCAGCTTGACGGGTATTTCGCTGATCAAGCCGCCGACACCAACTACCTTCAATGCTCTCGGTCTCAATACGAATGGTGTCAATGGGCAACCACTCGGATCCTTCGATTTCGGTGCCAGTACTGGTGGAAATTGGCAGGGAGGTGGAATGCCGTCTAACGGTTTGGCTGCTAATAGCACCGCTACATTCAGTTTCAACCTCACGGGAAGCAATCTGAATGTGCTGACCACCAACAGTTTTGCCAACGCATTTTCAATTAATGAGCAAGGTGCATCGACCGACAGTTTTTTAGCAGTGCGCTTCCGTGGATTCCCAAATGGGGGGAGCGATAAGGCTTCAGCCTCTGTTGTTCCTCTGCCCGCAGCGGTGTGGCTCTTTGCCGCCGGAGTTGTCGGATTAGCAGGCTTGGCGCGCCGACGAACTACGGTCTAACCCACAGAGAATACTTTTTCGGATCTGAAAGCGGGTGAATGGCGGATCTACATTGTTTCGCCGTTCACCCGCTCCAACGTGTCTCGCCTCTTCTGACGTACCCACCTCAATAGGCGCGTTACACCCGTCATAACATCTGCGCCATAGTTACTGGAAAGCCTGATAAGGCAAGCGTGTCTAGCCAAGCTTTCCGAGGCGTGACTGAAGAATACAGATGGCGGCGATGGCGGCTGTTTCAGATCGTAGGATATGCGGACCAAGGGTGATCGGCTGGACTTCTGCTTGATCGGCCATCGCTAGTTCTTCGTGGCTCCAGCCTCCCTCCGGCCCAATCAGGATGAGCACGGAACTCATTGGGTCTTGTGGGAGTTCAATCGTTTGCAAACTCTTACCCTCCCGTCGCTCGGCAAGCATGAGTGCGATCGTGCTGGTCGCACGGGGTATCAGCAGTGTTGAGAACGATTGTGGCATGGCAATGGTCGGTACGCGCCACTGTTCTGATTGCTGGGCTGCCTCTAGTGCGATCCGCTGCCATCTGCTGAGTTGATGGTCTACACGGTCGGCTTTCAGCTGCACCACGCTGTGCCGACTTTCAATCGGTATCAGCTCATCTGCACCCAGCTCGGTGGCTTTCTGAATCACCCAGTCCATTTTCTCGCCTTTGAGCAGCGATTGACCGAGGATGAGATGCGGCGTGTGGCGAGGTGGTTTTTGGATCGTCTCAAGAATGCGCCCGGTGACCGCGCGTTTGGAAACGTCGGTGATTTCAGTGCGATATCGAGTGCTCTGTCCATCTCCGAACCACAAAGTTTCGCCGATCGTGGTGCGCAAGCTGTCTCGGAGATGCGTGAGCATCTCTCCAGTCACCGATATCGTGGACTGTTCGATACACGCAGGGGACACGAAAAATACGGGCATGCGGAACTCTGCAGGTCGGGGAGGGCTGGTCTACTCGAAAAACGTCTTCATTTTGTCGAAGAAGCCGTCACCGTTGGCTTCCATGGACATCCCGCTCTCTTTTGCGTACTCCACCAAGAGTTCTTTTTGTTTGGCCGTCAATTTGGTGGGGATTTGGACTTTGATGGTATAGACCTGATCGCCTGTCGAGCCTCCCTTAAGGCTGGGGATTCCTAACCCTTTGATCCGAAGAACTTTGTCATGTTGCGTGCCGGCCGGCACCTTAATGATAGTTGCTCCCTTAAGGGTCGGGACTTCGACTTTTCCGCCGAGCACGGCTGTGACGAGGTTGACCGGCACATCACAGGAAATATCGAGACCCTTGCGGTGAAAGATTTGATGCGGTCTGACGGTCACAGCGACGTAGAGGTCGCCGGAAGGGCCGCCATTGGGGCCATGCTCCCCTTCATTGGAAAGACGAAGCCGCATGCCGGTCTCAATCCCGGCTGGAATATGAACGGCGATGGTGCGCTCTTTATAGACGCGTTGGCGACCCTGACAAGTTTGGCAGGGGTCCGTGATGAAGTGCCCGACGCCTTCACACTGACCGCAGGGTCGGCTGACGCTAAAGAACCCTTGCTGGAACCGAATCTGCCCGGCGCCTTTACAACTGGCGCAGGTCTTGATGGCTGCCGCTGACTTCGCGCCCGTTCCTTTGCAGTCAATACAGATTTCCCAACGTGGGATTTTGAGTTTGGCTTCTTTCCCGTACACGGCCTCCTCAAACTCAATCTCGAGGTTGTATTGGAGGTCATTCCCACGTTCTGCCCGCGTTCCGCCCGCTCCACCTCTGGCTTGGCCGAAAAAATCTTCGAAGATATCGTTAAAGACATCCCCGAATCCCCCGCGATCGAATCCATCGAAGCCTGATCCGCCCTGTTGCGCCCCGGCATGACCGAACATGTCATAGCGCTTTCGCCTGTCTTGATCGCTCAGCGTTTCATAGGCTTCGTTGATTTCCTTAAACTTCTCTTCGGCGGATTTTTTCTGCTGGTCACCGACGTGGAGGTCAGGGTGGTGCTGGCGGGCCAGCTTCCGATAAGCTTTTTTCAGCTCGTCCTCGGACACATTCCGATCGACGCCGAGAGTTTCGTAGTAATCGCGTTTGGACACGGCCGCCATTGTGTAGGAAATGGGGAAACACCCGAGCTCCTGATCTTTTCAGAAGCCCGGGCATGTTGAAGCGTTATTCTATGCTATTTCTTGTCTTTGTCTACTTCTTCAAACTCCGCATCCACGACTTTTTCGTCGGTCTTCGTCTCACCGGCGTCACCGGTTGTGGACGCGCCAGGTTGTGGGCCTGGCGATGCGGCTGTTTTCTTGTACATCTCTTCGGCGAGCTTGTGCGACGCCGTCATGAGCGATTGCGTTGCCGCTTCGATGGCTTCCGCATCGGTTCCCTCGAGTGCCTTTTTTACGGCGGCGACAGCATCCTGAATCTTGGTCTTTTCCTCTTCGGAGACTTTATCGCCGTATTCCGTGATGTTTTTCTCCGTTTGATAGACGAGATTATCAGCCTGGTTCTTGGCTTCCGCGAGCTTGCGTCGTTTCTTATCGTCTTCCGTGTGCGACTGCGCGTCCCGAACAAGATTCTCGACTTCATCCTTACTCAGACCACTGGACGCCGTGATCTTGATAGACTGTTCTTTCTGTGTGGCCAGGTCTTTGGCTGAGACGTGCACGATACCGTTGGCATCGATATCAAACGTCACTTCAACCTGCGGCATGCCGCGCGGCGCCGGTGGAATGCCGACCAAGTCGAACTGGCCCAGCAGCTTATTGTCATTGGCCATTTCCCGTTCGCCTTGGAAGACACGAATGGTGACGGCCGTTTGGTTGTCGGCTGCCGTCGAGAAGACTTGGCTCTTCTTCGTTGGAACGGTCGTGTTGCGCTCGATGAGCTTGGTGAAGACTCCGCCCAGAGTCTCGATACCCAACGACAAGGGGGTGACATCGAGGAGCAGAACGTCCTTGACCTCTCCTTTGAGCACGCCGCCTTGGATACCGGCCCCGATGGCGACGACTTCGTCAGGATTCACTCCTCGGTGCGGCTCTTTTCCAAAGAATTCTTTCACCACCTGAATCACTTTTGGCATACGAGTCATGCCGCCGACCAACACAATTTCTTGGATATCCTTGGCGGTGACACCCGCGTCGGATAAGGCCTTGCGGCAGGGCTCGATCGTACGCTGAATCAAGTCGTCCACCAGCTGTTCGAGTTTAGCTCGCGTCAGCTTCGTGACCATGTGCTTGGGGCCGCTGGCATCGGCCGTGATGAACGGCAGATTGATCTCCGTCTCTTGAGACGACGAGAGTTCGATCTTTGCCCGTTCCGCCGATTCCTTGAGGCGTTGAAGCGCCATGCGGTCTTTTCGCAGATCGATTCCCTGGTCTTTCTTGAACTCGTCGACCAGCCAATCCATCACACGTTGATCGAAGTCGTCACCACCGAGGTAGGTATCGCCGTTGGTGGATTTCACCTCGAAGACGCCTTCGCCGATTTCGAGTACGGAGACGTCGAACGTGCCGCCGCCCAAGTCGTACACGGCAATCCGTTCATCCTTTTTCTTGTCCAGGCCGTAAGCGAGAGAGGCCGCAGTCGGCTCATTGATGATACGCAAGACATTTAAACCCGCGATCTGGCCGGCATCTTTCGTCGCCTGACGTTGGCTGTCGTCGAAATAGGCAGGAACGGTGACCACAGCCTCGGTGACTTTTTCGCCGAGATAGTCTTCGGCGGTCTGCCGCATTTTCTGCAGGATCATCGCTGAGACTTCCGGTGGGCTATAGCTCTTGCCGCGCAGCTCTACATGCGCGTCGCCGTTGTCGGCCTCGACGACTTTATAGGGAAGCCGCTTCATGGCTTCTTGAACCTCACGGCTCTTGAACTTACGGCCCATCAGACGCTTGACGGAGAAAATGGTGTTCTCTGGGTTGGTGATCGCTTGCCGTTTTGCGATTTGACCGACCAACCGCTCATTTTTGTCGGTGATGGCGACGACGGAAGGCGTGGTCCGGCTTCCTTCGGCGTTGGCGATCACGACGGGATCTCCGCCGCTCATGATCGCGACACAAGAGTTCGTGGTCCCGAGATCGATACCGATGACTTTACCCATGAGTGCACTCCTTCCTTCTCGACAACGACGACTGAATCAGATCAGTGCGACGTTGAGTCATGTTCGCTTGGATGGGGCGGACCAGACGATACGCTGACCATTGCCGCCCGCAAAATTCTATCGTGTAACCGATACCCTTTTTGAAACTCGTCCAAGATGTTGTTGGCCGGGACGTCGTTCGAGGGTCCATAGGACACGGCTTGATGAGCGCTGGGGTCGAACTCCTGGCCGGCTGTTTCGATCGCCTGCACACCGAACTTGGTCAGAATGCCGGTGAGTTGTTTCAGCGTCAGTTCTACACCCTGGATGAGCGCCGAATCGCCTGTCTTCGTCCGGGCTGCCTTGATCGCCCGCTCCATGTTATCGACGACCGGCAGCAACTCTTTCAGCAGCTGCTCGTTCCCGAACCGAATTTGCTCACGCTGGTCGCGTTGAGTCAGCCGTTTATAGTTTTCAAATTCCGCAGCCAACCGGAGGTACTTATCATTGAGCGCTTTACATTCTTCAGCCTTATCGGTGAGCTCGTCCGGAGCCGAGGAACCGGCCGTGTCCGTCACCGGATAATCTTCTTCTAAGTTCTCGTTTGTATTGGAGTTTGGTTTTTTCTGTTCTTGATCGTTCTTCATAATGATTCCTGTACAAACGGGGAGATATCCATATGCGGAGGGAAGTCAACGGGTACAGGGAAAATAAAGTCAGGTGGATGGTGAGACGGCTAGGCCCATTGGGCAGGGCCAGTGCCGTGGGCACGGCGATACAGGAGTTCAAGCCCATGAAGGGTCAAAAATGGTTCAATATGTTGGATCGATCGTGCCTCGGGCGCAATAACCGACGCTAATCCACCCGTGGCAATCACGTACGAGGTGTGCCCCATTTCTCCTTCCATTCGCTGAATCAGCGTATCCACAAGGCCGGCATAGCCGTAGATGAGCCCGGACTGAATGCTCCCCGCGGTATCGGTTCCAATGACGGTTTTCGGTCTGGCCAGCTCAACTTTGCTCAACTTCGCCGCCCGCGTAAACAAGGCATCTGCGGAAATGGCCAGGCCCGGCGCGATCACGCCCCCAAGGTACGCGCCGTCTCGGCTGACCGCGCAAAAGGTCGTGGCAGTGCCGAAATCGACGATGATGAGATCGCGGTGGAATTTTTCGTACGCCGCCGCCGCATTGACGATACGGTCGCTTCCGATTTCTTTGGGGTTAGAATATCTCAGGGTTAAGCCGGTATCCATGTCGGATGAGACAATGATCGGCGTCCGGCCAAACGATGCGTGCACCATCGATTCGAACGTATCTGTGAGGGCGGGAACGACGCTGGAGATGATCGCGCCGGTGATATGCTCAGGCGCGCGTCCGTCCCTGGCCATGAGGCTGAGGCAAAGGACTCCGTACTCATCGGCCGTGGTCTTGGGATCAGTGGCTAATCGCCAATGTGTCAGCAGGGTTGAGCCGTCAAAGACTCCTGCGACCACGTTGGTATTTCCGATGTCGATCGCGAGCAGCATTGAACCCATTCTACCCGGCTCGGTCCCCTTTCGCTACTCACGGAGATGAACGACATCGGCTGCACGGACGTCGATGAGGGGCATCGGCGGTGAGTGAGGGTGAGGTGCCGCAGCTCGAATCTGAAGCGCCCCGTCGGCGGAGAGCCCTTCTGCGATCCCGATGATCGGTTGATCATTCATGAAAAGCGCGCGAACCCTCCGTCCCAGTGTGGCACAGCGAGTTATATAGGCCTGTCGTAGCCGGATCGGGCCAGCAGATCGAAGCTCATCAAGCCCCTGTTCGAGTTCCAGGAGTAGGTGGGCGATGAGTCGATTGCGGTCGATCGGCCGTACTGAGACTTCCAGCAATGAGGCTGCAATCGGCCGAAGTTCTTCAGGGAAAGATTCCGGAGGGACGTTCACGTTGAGCCCGATTCCAATGACCACGACCGGGTCGTTGGCTGTGGCAAAGCTGCTCTCGCAGAGAATGCCGCCGACTTTGCGTTCCTGGAGAAGCAAGTCGTTCGGCCACTTTAACGAAAGAGACACTGCCGCAACCTGTTGAGCGGCTTCAGTCACGGCCAGTGCACTGACCAGCGGTACCCAGGATAGCCATTGCGACAGGGCTAGATGTGGTCCCATCCCCCGGACAATGACGGAGCAATAGATATTGACCCCAGGCGGAGAGAACCAGGCGCGCCCATGTCGGCCATAGCCCCCTGATTGGCGTTCGGCAAGCACGGCAGTGCCGTGCTGTGCTCCTGCTCGAGCCAGTGAAACTGCTTCCGCATTGGTTGAGGGACGATCGTCGTAAAGATGCAAGATCTGACCAAGTGACTTGGTTGCAAGAGTGCTGCGAATCGCATCGAGATTGAGTGGGGGGGAGGACACCATCAACTACGAACGGCGGCGTCGTGAAGGTCGAGCCAAAGTCATGGCAAGACTGATCGTTGCCGCCGGAGCAGAATGGGTGAGGGCTCCGATAGAAATGCGATCGGCGCCGGCGGCTGCCATCGCTCGGACGTTCTTGAGGGTGATGCCGCCCGAGACTTCCACGAGAGCTCGCTTTTTGATGATTGCCACGGCACGTCGGACCATGTCCGGAACCATGTTGTCCAGCAGAATAATATCAGGCTTTCCCGCGAGGGCCTGTCGCACCTCGGCAAGTGATTCCACTTCGACGATAATCGGGAGCGTGTGCGAGCTACGAGTAGAGGCTGAACGGCAGGCCCGTTCGACCGGTCGGCGATGGTCACGGAGCAATGCCAGGTGGTTATCTTTGATCAGAATGCCATCACTCAATGAGCGACGGTGGTTGATTCCTCCACCGAGCGACACGGCCCACTTCTGAAGCGCACGCCAGCCGGGAAGGGTTTTTCTGGTATCCAGAATGCGCACGGGGTAATCGCGAACAGCGTGGCAGAATCGTTGCGTCAAGGTCGCGATTCCGGACAGGTGTTGAAGAAAATTCAACGCAACTCGCTCGGCCTGCAAGATGGACCGTCCATCTCCTTCGATACGAAGGAGCAGATCATTGTTTTTGGCTCGGTCGCCGTCGCGTGTGGAGACCGTGATTCGAAGAGACGGATCGACCATGAGAAAGGTCTGAACTGCGGCGGCCATTCCCGCCACCACCAATGGCTGTTGCGCGAGAATCTCGGCGCGAGCCGGTACCGGAGCAGGAAAGAGCGACGTGGTCGTGGCATCTCCGTGAGGCAAATCCTCCTCAAGCCCTTGACGTACGGCGCGGCGGATTTCTGCGGCAGGGAGCGTGGCCATCGGTCAGGCTCCAAGCATGGCACGGAGTTGCTGTTCGCTGTTGGCCAGTAATGTGCGATCGCGGGAAAGGGTCCGTACCCGTTCCTGATGTTCGGTGATCACGTCAGGCGGAGCTTTCGACACGAACTCGGCGTTCTTCAGTTTTCCCTCGACCCGTTGCAGTTCCTTCTCAGTCTCCGTGATTTGTTTGCCCAGGCGGTCAATCGCTTTCTTGAGATCGACATCGCCGGACACCATGATGCCCACGGAGAGACCTTCCGTGACGAGTCTCAGCAATCGTGTCGTCAGCCAACCATGCGGCAGGCTGACTTCGGCGGTGCCGCGGCTGAGGTGAGCCAGGTGTGGGTGTAATTGTTGAAGTTGGTCCTGTCTGTTTGGGTCGTCGTGCCCGACTTGAAACGGGATCTGTTGACCCGGCGGATAATTCAAGAGGACTCGGCCGGTTCGGATGAGTCCCACCGTCTGTTCCAGCAACGCAAAGTGTCCCTCTGCATCCGGCGCGTCCCATGACTGGTCTGAGACAGGATAGGTCTGCACGACGATGCTGTCGCCCTGATGGGGAATTGTCTGCCAAATTTCTTCTGTGATAAACGGCATGAAGGGATGCAGCAATCGCATCGCCGTTTCCAGCGTCTCTACGAGCGTGTGTCTTGTGCTTGCCCCATCTGGATGGTCAGGTGTTTGGAGGACCGGTTTGATCAATTCCAAATACCAGTCGCAGTACTCATGCCAGATGAAATGATAGAGGGCGGTCGCGGCACGATCGAATCGGTAAGCCTCCAACTCCGCCGTGACGACGCGAATCGTGTGGGCCAGGCGGCTCAAGATCCACCGGTCAGGGAATGTCCGTTGGGCCGGCGGACAGGCGGTGCGTGGTCCGTCGAGGTACATCAAGGCGAATCGCGCGGCATTCCAAATCTTATTGGCGAAATTGCGATAGCCCTCGATCCGCTCTTCGGCCAGCTTGATATCGCGTCCCGGCGAGGCCATCGAAGCGAGGGTGAAGCGAAGGGCATCGGTGCCGAATTGATTCATGACATGCAGCGGATCGATCACGTTGCCCTTGGATTTGCTCATCTTCTGGCCTTCTGCGTCCCGGACCAAGGCGTGGATATAGACGTCCTTGAACGGCACGTCTCCCATGAATTTGAGCCCCATCATGATCATGCGGGCCACCCAGAAGAACAGAATGTCGAGGCCGGTGACCAACGTGGCGGTGGGATAATAGGTCTTGAGTTCCGGCGTCTGCTCAGGCCATCCCAAGGTTGTGAAGGGCCACAGCGCGGATGAAAACCACGTGTCGAGTACGTCGGGATCGCGGAGAAGATTCTGGTTTCCACAGACCGGGCATTGAGCGGGAGCCGTCTTGGAGACAATCGGCGTGGCGCCTTGCAGAATCGTGGTGCGATCGTCTACGGTGACGATTTGACGACTGTTGCAGGGGACGCAATACCAGGCGGGAATTTGGTGACCCCACCAGATTTGTCGTGAGATGCACCAATCTTTGATCTCCCGCATCCACCCGAGATAATTGTTTACCCAGCTTTCCGGTAGGATCCGGATCCGTCCCTCTTCAACCGCTTTGATGGCCGGATCCGCGAGGGGCTGAATGCTGATGAACCACTGGGGCGACAGATAGGGCTCGACCACGGTCTTACAGCGGTAGCATTTCCCGACGGCCATCTTATGGTCTTCAGTTTTTTCAAGAATCCCTCGTTCACGAAGTACCGTCTCGATCTTGGGACGTGCTTTGGAGACGGGAAGGCCACGGAGCATCTCAATCACCGACGAGTCGACTGCCCCCTGTTGCATCCCGGCTGCATCGAGCAATGCGGCATGATCCAGCACGGCAATCCGCGGGAGCCCATGTCGCTCGCCGGCTTCATAATCGTTGAAGTCGTGAGCCGGGGTGATTTTGACGGCTCCGGTTCCGAATTCCAGGTCGACCAGGATCCGGTCTCCGACGATCGGAATGTCACGTGTGGTCAGCGGTAGGCGAACTGTCTTGCCGATCAGATGGCGATACCGAGGATCGTCCGGATGCACGGCGACGGCCGTGTCTCCCAGCATGGTTTCCGGACGCGTGGTGGCTACGATCACACTGGTGTTTGGGTCATCCGCTAACGGATAACGGAGGTGGTACAGTTTTCCCTTCACCTCCTCATGTTCCACTTCAATGTCGGAGAGGGCGGTTAGGCAGCGCGGGCACCAATTGATGAGTCGTTCGCCACGGTAGATCAGCCCGTCTTCGTACAAACGTACGAAGACCTCCAGCACAGCCTTTGAAAGTCCTTCGTCCATGGTGAACCGGAGGCGGTCCCAGTCGCAGGATTCTCCCAACTGCTTTTGCTGCGTGATGATCGTGTTACCGGACGTCGCTTTCCACTGCCAGACCCGTTCGACGAATTGTTCCCGCCCCAATGACTCTCGCGACAGGCCTTCGGCCATCAGCTGCTTTTCCACGACGTTTTGTGTGGCAATGCCGGCGTGGTCGGTGCCGGGGAGCCAGAGGGTATTCTGCCCCTGCATGCGTCGCCAGCGGATCAAAATATCTTGAAGTGAATGATTGAGCGCATGACCGACGTGGAGTGATCCTGTGACGTTCGGGGGAGGAATGACGATGCAATAAGGCCTGCCTGGCTGTTCCGGTGAGGCGTGGAAGTAGCCGCGCGTGAGCCATTCGTTGGACCATCGCGATTCGACGGCCTTCGGATCATAGGTTTTTTCGAGTTGCTGTAGAGCCATGTGCATGAGATCCAAATTGAGATCCAAAAAGTGTGGGCGGCATCTTACCATGTCTACGATGTTCAGGACATGGCGTGCAGGGAGTCAGTCTCTGCTTGTGGCCTCATGAGGCATATGCTATACAGTCGCTCACGAAGCGAGCATCCATCACATCCGTAGTAGGAGAACCATGGCACGAGGTCGTGAGAAAGATCGGAAGACGAGAAAGAAACATCGGAAGAATGTCAAGCGAGTGAAAGCTCTCGCTAAGGCTCGACGAGGGAAGCGGGGCAAGAAGAGCTAGATCGTCGCAGAGTGTGACGCATCTTCGGTCTCGATCAGGCGTTTCAGTTCGGCTTTGATATGTTGCTCGGCGACATCGGGCACGATTCGCTGAACGGCCTGCTCGACGGTCTGGTTGACAGCAGCTGTGACCAAGTCGTTTGCCAGGAGCGGAGCCTGTTTCAGGGTTACACGCTGCAGTTCATCCTTGACCATCTGATCAATTGTTCCCACCTGTTCCCGTACGGCGGCGGGTAAGTGTTGACGGACTCCGGATTCGACCTGATCCTTGACCAGTCGATCGATGTTCTCCCCAATGGAGGCCTTGGCCACATCCGACGCGGTTTGCCGGATGGCGGGTTCGCTGGCCTCGAGTTCTTTTCTAATGAGAGCTGGTAATGCCTGAGAGACCAGAGGGTGAATGATCGTGGTGAGATATTCCTGCGAGAGGATGCTCCCAAGCTGAGCCTGGATCTCTTTTTGAACGATCGGTCGGACATGGGATCCCAGTTTTTCGTCGATCATGCGGGGGAGCAGCTCGGCCAGGCTCAATTCGCTTCGTTTGGCCATCGATTGCAAGAGATGGTCGAAGAGACCTTTCATGGCATCTTCCGGGGCCGCAGGAGCGACCGGCGGAGTCGGTAAGGCACTGCGTGAGCTGCTAGGTTGCTCCATAACGTCCTCTTGGTTGTCTCCACCGGACAAAGGGTTGATCGATTGCTCCTGATCAGAGTTGGTTGATGTTGAGTCCGGCGGCCAGACGCGCCGCTTCAGCCCCTTGCTGTTCGCGGGTTCAGGCTGTCGCTGTTGAAGGGACTTCAGCACATCGAGCAAATCTTCAGATTGAAATGGTTTCTTCAGGAAGGCTTTGACACCTAACGTGCGGAGGTGATTTTCATCCGGGCAATCAGCCGGATTCACCAATGAAATGAGGTACGTTTCAGTCAAGTTGTCCAGCTTGTTGATCTCCTTGCAAAATCCTGAAAAGGTCATGTTGTCGAGATGGTAATCCGCGATAATCAGTGAGGGGGAGCTTTGTCGAGCGGCCTCAAGAGCGGCAGGGCCGTCCTGAAACCCGACGACGTCAAACCCTTCCGGAGTTGAGATTTGTTCCACCATCCGTCTCACCGCCGGGCTGCTATCCACCACAAAGATCGGCGAAGCCATGAACAATGCTCCCTTATTTTTCAGTTTCTTCGAAGCTAGCAAGGGGGGTATTCTTTGTCAAGAAAACCGTCGATAGGTGCTTGGATTCACTGATGTATTTCAATTCACGATTGAGCAGCCGAACAAAAGCACGGGAACCACATTCATGAGTTCATCGATACGAGTCGTGTTTTTCGACGCAGCCGACACTCTCTTTCATGTGCGGGGATCAGTTGCGGAGATTTATCTTCACCATGCGGTCGCATTCGGTTTTTCCCAGAAACCGGACTCGGTGGTCGCGATCCAACAGGCGTTCAGCCGAGCCTTCCGCGAAGCCCCGCCGCCGGTCTTTCTTGCAACGGATCCGGCCAAGCTCAAGCACAGCGAACGGCTATGGTGGTTCGACATCGTGCATCACGTCTTTTATCGCGTGGGTATGTTCTCGCGGTTCGATGATTTTTTTGAGCATGTCTTTCGGGTCTTTGAGGATGCCACGTCATGGCAGCTGTATCCTGACACGGTCTCGACGGTCACGAAGCTCAAAGCGCAGGGTCTAGAGCTGGGGATCATTTCGAATTTCGACTCGCGGCTGTTTGCGGTCATGCGAGGATTGGGGATCGCCGATGCGTTTGATACGGTGACGATCTCAAGCCTGGCGCAGGCAGCGAAGCCAGCGGTGAAAATCTTTCAGGATGCGTTGGAGAAGCACGCCGTCGATCCTGAGGAAGCCCTCCATATCGGCGATAGTCTGCGAGAGGACGTAGAAGGTGCGCAGAAAGCCGGGCTTCACGCCGTTCTCGTGGATCGTAACGGAACACATCACGGAGTCGGCGTTCGGACCATCAAGAGCTTGGAAGATCTGTTTCCGCTCCTAGACCGCCTCGATCAGTAATGGCACAATGTCTTTTGCGCGGCCATGCAGTGAGATATCGACCAGCAACGACTGAGGCGTGGGATCGAGGTTGATTTCAGCGACGAATGCGCCGGCTTCTTTGGCGATGGATGCGAACCCTGCAGCCGGATAGACGAGGCCAGAGGTGCCGATGATGAGCAGGGTATCACAATGGCTGAGGGCTCTAGAACAGTGATCGAGATCTTCGAAAAACAAGGATTCTCCGAACCAGACGATATGGGGTCGGAGCAGCGATCCGCACTGCCGACAAGACGGTAGGGCGGCAATCGGAACATCTCGGTTGTCTTCCACCACGCCACAGCCGGTGCAGCGCACCTTCCAGATGTTGCCATGAATCTCCGAGAGCTTTGCTGAGCCGGCCTCTCGATGCAGCCCATCCACGTTTTGCGTGATCAGCCAAAAGTCTTGGCTGCGGCGTTCTAGAGCGACGATAGTCTTGTGTGCCTCGTTCGGTTGTTTGGTCGCGATCAACTCGCGCCGCCAGTTGTACCATTCCCAGACGAGACGTGGGTCACGCCCGAACGCTTCGGGCGTCGCCAGATCCTCGGCTCGAAAGTTCTTCCACAAGCCGTCTGTGCCACGAAACGTCGGCACGCCGCTGTCAGCTGAGATCCCGGCGCCGGTGAGCACGGTGATGCTCTGTGCGTCGGCGAGTCGTTGTTTGACTATCCCAAGATCAGAACCGGGTGCCATGATGTTTCGGGTCTCTCCAGCGCGGCTGTGTCGCCCAGCGGTCGCATGCTATAGTAGGCCCGTTTGATCCGCAACCACGAGGATGAGAGCATGAAACAGATCTTGATGGTCGGCGCCGGCTCGGTCGGCGGGTTTTTCGGAGCGCGATTGGCTCAACATCATTCCGATGTGTCGTTCTTGCTGCGGCCCAACACGCTTGCGGCGGTGAAACAGAACGGATTGACGATCCGTAGTGCCGAGGGGACCGTGACGGTCAGACCTCACGCCGCCTCGGATGCGCGGGAACTCCCACGACCAGATCTCATCGTGCTGGGCGTGAAAGCGTATGATCTTGACGAAGTTCTGACCCAGATTGAGCCGGTCCTGACCGACAAAACCGTCATTCTGACGTTGCAGAACGGGATCGATACGGAAGACCGCCTTCTCGCGCGTCTCCAGCGGGATTGCGTCGTCGGTGGCGTGGCGTACATCTATTCCAAGATTGCCGCGCCCGGCGTGATCGACCATTATAAAAAAGGTGCAGTGGCCATCGGTGAGTTGATGGGACATGAAAGTACGCGTCTTCTCGCCATTCGAGATCTGTTTGTCTCGGCAGGTATCCCGTGCCATCTCTCCAAGGACATTCGTCGCAGCAAGTGGGAGAAGATGTGCTGGAACTGTGTGTTTAACCCGATCACGGTGCTCATCAATGACCATGTGGCCAAAGCGCTCGATCATCCGGAAATGACCGGCGTGATTCGGCAGATCGTAGGGGAAGTGGCGGCTGTCTCGGCCGCGATGAAAGTGCCGTTGCCGTTGGATATGTCGGAACGAGTCGTGAAGGCGACGCAGGAGATTCGCGACATTCATACCTCGATGTATGACGATTGGAAGGCAGGGCGGCGGACGGAAATCGATTCTCTGAATGGTTTCATCGTCAACAAAGGGCGCGAGTTCGGTATTCCGACTCCAGTGAATGAGGCCCTGACGGCGATGATCAAGACGATGACGGAGAAAGAACAAACGGGGCCAGGCCGGGTTCGGATCGAAGGCGCTGTCGTGCAACCGGTGTCGTTCGACCGTGCGACGATCGCCGAATTGCCGGAAGAACATCAGCTCGACATTGCCACCGTGATGCCGGGCATGAAGGGACGGGGGATTCGGATGAAGGGGCTGCTTGACGTACCGGCGTTGGCGATCGACGCTGATCATGTGGCGTTTCACGCTTCGGATGGAACGTATTCCGCCTGTCTGACGCTGCAGCAGGCAAGAGAGCATGGGGTGCTGATCTATGAACTTGATGGCGCTCTGTTGCCTGATGCAAAGGGTGGCCCGTTTCGGCTGGTGACACCAGGACTGGGTGATTTGTGTGCCAACGTGAAGGGGGTCACACGGATCGAAATCACCAACGGACCCGGTCGTGACACGAGACAGACCGTCTGTCCTCCGCCCTCTTCTTGATACAACGATACGTAGGGATAGCTAGATAGTCTCTCGATTCTGGAGTCGGGTATTAGGGGGATGAAGTGACTGATACAAAGGAAAACGATTCCGGCTTACTTCGCCGGGGAATTACGGGCCTCATTCTTGGCGCTCTTGCGGGAGCGATTCAAGTGTGGTTTTTCAAACAAGACATCATGCATGTATGGGCAGCAATGGCGGCTGGTGTTTTGTATATGACCAGTTGGACATTGTTCACCGAGCGGCTTCGGCTTGCCGGCGGGAACATTCTTCTTGGCGCGGCAGCCGGTCTTCTTGCCGGTATCGTATGGTGGGCCATCGCGGTTCACGCTGAAAACGTCTTTGTGTCGGCAGCCGTTGCCGGGGTCTGCTTCGGCGCAGCCTATGCCTGGTCGGAAGGACGGAAGAAGTCGTGAGCTGTGGTGTCAATGATCGTGTGTGATTTGTAACTTTTGTATCAGGTCCTCTTGCATGCCATCCTCACGAGGAGTATGGTCAAGAGTAGCGAGATCGACTATGAAAAACCGTTTCATGTCACATCGCAGCCTTGGGTCACTCTCCGTGGTCGCACTGCTTTCTCTGTGTGTGTTCGCGCAAATGTTGGGTATGCCTGTGACCATGCTTGGGTTGGTGACCTCCTCGGATATGCTCATGGAGTCCGTGTCGGAAGATTTTTCTCTCGCTCCCGATGTGCTTGAATTGGGAACATCAGGCTTAAGTCATGTTCGTGTAGAATTTCAAACGGCGTTTCATCTTCCCGTTCTTGTGACCTCAGTTTTCCATCCTCCTCAATCGTAACACCGACCGTCTAAACGTTTGCCCATTCGCCTGACGATTTCGACTGTGTATGGAAGCGTGAGCTTTCACAAGACTCAGGCTCCTGGCTCCAGAGCAGGGTGAACAATCCTGATCATGTTCCGTGGTCGTTTAGAACAAGACGATGTGCTGCGCGAGTTAGCCAATGACATGAGTGCGAGGTTTGGATCAGCAGGTCAAGAGCATGAGGAAGCGCAGTTGAAAAATAATTGTCGTAAAACCGACCGGCTTAGGAGGTGAATACAATGCCTGGAATGAACGATGCCCTCTCATACATTTTTCTTGGCGTTTTTGTGTTTGCGATTATTGTGTTTGCCCTATTCAGTGCAGGCTGAGTGGCGGCAAGACCTCTGCGAGAAATGAATATGAGTGATGCGAGGGGCTATCCGGGGATGAGTACGTCCAAGTGAATGCAGAGCCGACCTGGAAGCTACGCAGTGCTCCTATTTGTAAGGGGTAATTTAGAGACTGGCGAGAGCGAGCCAGTGGACGGAGGACGGAGTTCGTGCGGTCCGACTTGCTTGTTATCGGATCCGCAGATGGTTTGAACTGTGCTC
Organism: uncultured Nitrospira sp.; assembly: GCA_902500705.1. Lineage (GTDB taxonomy): Bacteria > Nitrospirota > Nitrospiria > Nitrospirales > Nitrospiraceae > Nitrospira_D. The sequence continues at coordinate 9,966 of CABVRR010000040.1, read as the reverse complement.
TGTCGATGTGTTGTATGACGGAACAATTGGATATTTGTGCCATCGGTTTCTGTGTACGACGAATCCTGCTGTCCTGTGAAAGGTAAGGCGTCGATAGATCGATGAGCATTGTCGTATTGCCTTGTGATTCCGGATAGTGTTCAATACTCAGGTGTCATTCATTCCTCTTGATCTGTCGACGTCGGACACCCCCACGGAGTAGACACCCATTTTAGAGGACTTGACCGAATTTTTATTGTCGCCAGCACCGGAGCGGCGTGGTGCCCGTTACGACTTCATCGAGACCTGTGTCCGGTGTTACCTTCCCATGTGCATGACATCCACGTGGTTCATTCTCTTTCCAACTCGCCCGGTCTTGTCGGCTGTCTATGAAAGATGCACACTGCACACTCGCATGATGAGGGGACATGATCGAGGGGATGACCATGAATAGAAATCGTGTGGCAGAGGAGCTGTCATGACCAGCGCATTGTTTTACGATCGCCTACAGTTTGCCGTCACGGTGATTTTTCATTATCTCTTCCCGCAATTGACGATGGGCTTGGCGCTCTTGATCTTCTATCTGAAAAGTCGCGCCTATTGGACGCATGATGCCCACTACGACCAAGCCGGCCATTTCTGGACAAAGATCTTCGCGTTGAGCTTTGCGTTCGGTGTCGCCACCGGAATTCCCATGGAGTTTCAGTTCGGTATGAACTGGGCGAAGTTTTCGACGTTTGCGGGGGGCGTGATCGGACAAACGTTGGCGATGGAAGGCATCTTCGCGTTTTTTTTGGAGTCTACGTTTTTAGGCGTCCTGCTTTTTGGGAAAAAGAAGTTCGGCCCGTTTATTCACTGGATGGCCGCGCTGATGTTGTTGCTTGGTTCATGGCTCTCGGGGCTTTTCGTGATCGCGACCAATGCGTGGATGCAACACCCTGTGTCGTATACCATCGACCATGACGGCGCAGTGCATGTGACGAGTCTCTGGGGTTTGCTAACCAATCCCTGGCTGTTTTGGCAATTTTCGCACGTCATGACGGCAGCAGTTGCGACCGGTTCTTTTGTGATGGCGGCCGTGGGAGCGTATTACCTACTTTCCGGGATTCATCTCGATTCGGCCAAGACGTTTGTACGGACCGGAGTCGTCGCGGGTGCGGGTGCCAGTCTCTTGCTTCTTTTTCCGACCGGACACCATGAGGCGCTCCAGGTTTTTGAACATCAGCCTATCAAGGGAGCCGCGTTCGAGGGGCACTTTTACACCGAAGCTGGAGCCGACTTGGTTCTGCTCGGTCAGCCCAACATGGACACGCTGACGATCGACAATCCGCTCGTTGCACCACAAATGTTAAGTTTCATCATTCATAAGCACTTCGGAGCAGAAATCAAAGGGTTGACCGATTTCCCCCGTGAGCAGTGGCCGGATACGATGCCGCTGCTGTATTACGCGTATCATATGATGGTCGGTCTGGGGACGATTTTCCTCTCGTTGATGTTGACGGCATTGGTGCTGCTCTGGCGCGGACACTTGTTTCAGGCTCGATGGATGCTCTGGGCGCTTATGCTGATTGCACCGTTTCCATACATTGCCACGACCGCCGGTTGGATGACCGCCGAGCTTGGACGGCAGCCCTGGCTGGTGTATGGCCTGTTCCGGACGGCTGAGGGCAACTCTCCATTGGTGGGGTCCGGCAATGTCTTGTTCTCGTTGCTCGGCTTCCTTGGTCTCTATCTGTTCCTTGGCCTGCTGTTCTTATTTTTATTTTTCGAGATAATCTCTCGAGGGCCTGCTGCCCTGAGCGGGACGCGTTCCATCTCTGAACCGATGTCTTGAGCGAGGGAGAGGAACGATGTCGATCGATATTCTGTGGTTTGTGATTGTCGTGACGATGTTCGCCGTCTATGCGGTATTGGACGGATTTAATTTGGGAACCGGCATGGTGTACCTGTTTGTCGCTCGAACGGATCTCGAGCGACGAGTGGTGATGAAGGCCATCGGTCCGGTGTGGAAGGGCAATGAAGTCTGGCTTGTCGCGGGTGGAGGCGTGCTGTTTCTCGCCTTTCCTAAGGCCTTCGCGGCCGGCTTCAGCGGCTTTTACCTGGCGCTCAATATGGTCTTGTGGGTGCTGATCATGCGCGGACTCTCGATTGCGTTACGGTCCCACTTTCCCAATTCATTGTGGCGTGATTTCTGGGACACCGTGTTTGCCAGCTCCAGCGTTCTGCTTGCGATGGTCTTGGGGGCTGCCGTCGGCAACATTATACGAGGAGTTCCCCTCGCCGGGGACGGCTATTTTTTTGTCCCGCTATGGACCACCTTCATGCCGGGACCGACACCCGGCATCTTGGATTGGTTCACGGTCCTTATGGGACTCTTGACCGTTGCGATACTGGCTGTTCATGGAGCGAACTATCTCATGATTAAGACGGATGCGGTGATCCATAGCCGAGCCAGCCGGATTGCCGTCGCTGGCGGATGGGTCGTGGTGCTCCTGACCCTCGTGCTCATGTCGACGCTTCCGTTTGTTCAGCCGGTGTTGCGGCATACGTACGACACGTATCCTCTTGGGTCTATCTTGCCGATGCTCTCGGTGACTGCGTTGGCCGGTGCTCTGTATTTTCGTCGAGTCGGGAAGGAGACGGCCGTCTTTTTTAGTTGGGCGCTGTTTATCTTGGGAGGTTTGGGGAGTGTGGCCTGGGGACTGTTCCCTAATTTACTGATCGCGACGGAAGACCCGACTCACAGTTTAACCATCTACAACACCGCCGCATCGCCGTATGGGTTACAGGTCGGCCTTGTCTGGTTCAGCATCGGCATCACGATGGTCATCGCCTATACCACGTGGGTTTACCTGGGGTTCCGCGGGAAGGTGGATCGATCTTCGATTGAGGGCAATTATGAATAAGCGTAAGAGGTCAAGACCCTCGTGCAACACCAGTATTCAGTTGATCCGACGAGGTAGGTCTGTATGCGTTGTTTCACGATTCTGTAGGGACGAACGTTATCTGTGAGGTGCTGATCGATGTTGACTGCACGTGAAAAGGCCTTCCAATGTTAGCGACGAACGGCGTCTCTCCTGGAACCGTCATTGCTGATGTCAGGTCAGGCCTCGTCGTATTTTTTGTGGCCTTGCCGCTGTGCCTTGGCATCGCGTTAGCCTCGGGTGCTCCATTGCTCTCGGGGTTGTTGGCCGGAATCGTCGGCGGCATCGTGGTGGGAGTTTTCAGCGGGTCGCACACCAGCGTCAGCGGTCCGGCTGCCGGTTTAACGGCGGTCGTGGCCGCTCAAATCCTCTCGCTCGGTTCATTCTCAGTATTTCTGACGGCCGTGATTCTTGCGGGCGTGATTCAAATCATCCTGGGTTTGATCAAGGGTGGGTTTATTGCCGCATTCTTCCCCTCCAGCGTGATCAAGGGGTTGTTAGCCGCCATCGGCGTGATCATCGTCTTAAAGCAAATCCCTCACCTTTTAGGGCACGACCGAGATCCGGAAGGCGACATGTCTTTCGTTCAGCCTGATCTCGAAACAACCTTTTCAGAACTGATTCGGATGTTCGGGGATTTTCAACTCGGCGCGGCCGTCATCGGTCTGATGTCTGTCGCACTGCTTGTCCTCTGGGATAAATGGAAGCCGCTCAAAACCTCACTCTTTCCCTCGCCGGTCGCGGTGGTGTTGCTTGGGGTCGGGGCGGCCTTGTGGTTCGAGCAACTGGGAGAGCCTTGGCTCGTCAAGCCAAGCCATCTCGTGCAGGTTCCGGTGGCACACAGTCTTGCTGAGTTTGTGACGTTCTTTCCAAGACCGGATTTTTCGCAATGGCTCAATCCTGCGCTGTACACCGCAGGCGCGACCCTTGCCATCGTGGCGTCTTTGGAAACCTTGTTGAATATCAACGCAGCTGATCGGCTTGATCGACAGCAGCGAACCTCACCGCCAAGTCGAGAGTTGGTGGCGCAAGGCATTGGGAATGTCGCCTGTGGGTTGATCGGAGGGCTCCCAGTCACCTCCGTGATTATTCGTAGTTCCGTCAATGTGAACGCCGGGGGGAAGACAAAATTGGCGGCGATCGTCCATGGCCTGCTCCTCTTGATCAGTGTTCCGCTCATACCGGTGTGGTTGAACACCATTCCATTGTCCTGCCTGGCCGCGATTCTATTGATGACCGGTATCAAGCTTGCCAGCCCGGATCTCATCAAGCAGATGTGGAACGGAGGGCGCGATCAATTTCTACCGTTCGCCATCACGGTCACCGCGATCGTCTTCACCGATCTGTTGGTCGGCATTGTGATCGGACTGGCCGTGGCCATCGGCTTTATCTTGAACAGCAACATGCGGCATCCGGTTCGGCGCTCAGTGGAAACCCATTTAGGCGGCGACGTCGTCCATATCGAATTGGCGAACCAAGTGAGCTTTCTCAATCGCGCGGCACTGTCGAAGGTTTTGGAGGAAGTCCCTCGGAATGGGCACGTGTTGCTCGATGCTCGGAACACGGACTACATCGATCCGGACGTGCTTGACGTCATCCGAGATTTTAAGGAACAGACCGGACCTGTCCGTGGTGTTGCCGTCAGTTTGGTCGGGTTTCCGAGCCAGTATGACTTCACGGATCAGATTCAGTATGTGGAGTATTCGACCAGCGCGCTTCAGGGCGCCGTGACGCCGGAGAGGGTTCTGCGAATTCTGAAAGATGGGAACGAGCGCGTTCGCGCCGGTCGGCGACTCACACGAGATTTTAATCGGCAAGTTCGCGCGACGGCCGAGGGGCAGCATCCACTGGCCGTGGCGCTCAGTTGTATCGATTCCCGCATCCCGGTCGAGTTGATCTTCGATCTCGGCATGGGCGACATTTTTAGTATTCGTGTGGCCGGCAACATCGTGAGTGAAAAGGTATTGGCCAGCGCAGAATACGGGTGCAAGGTGGCAGGAGCCAAGCTCATTGTCGTGATCGG
>CABVRR010000040.1:2282-4940 GCA_902500705.1 uncultured Nitrospira sp. | reverse complement strand
CAAAGTCAGACGATCGATGATTTAGTGCGGGCGCGACGGATTGCGATCGTCGGCGCCATGTACGATGTCAAAACCGGAAACGCTGAATTTCTGATCGCAGACGGACTCGAGACCGGGATCACCTCGTGATCAGATCTGGTTCCAGCCATACATTTCGTCTCGTCGATGAGAAGCGAGATTGCGTAAGACAACTCAGAACGACTACCATACATCATCTTCCGTTGGAGGCGGCGCGGTGTGAGCATTCTCATTGATTGCTAAAGGATTTCAAGCGACACATGAATGACGTATTTGCGAAGACAGGTGATGCGGCAAAGGGGACAGGGAAAGCAACCGCCGATGCAGCACGACGACGTGAGAGCTTGCTCAGAGGGTTCGACGGCGCACCTCAGGCGATAGACAATGGTTCTCTAAAACCATCTGATGTGGGGTTGCTGTCATGAAAGGATGGATTGGCCTTTTGAGTGGTCTTATCCTGGGGTTTCTTTCTGCCGTGATAATAGACCGAATGGTGCCGGACCTACTGGCGCCCTATACCCAAGATCTTGTTCCACTCGATCAGATGGAGTCTGTGAAAGGGACGGTTGAGAAGAAACAGCGAGAGGCGAATCGATTACTGCTCACCTTGGCAACGCCGAAAGGGGTGCTGCTGGCGACCTTCTCAAGGAAGATCGACGACCTCGATCTGTTGATCGCAGAGGGGTATGCCGTCACGATTAAACTGAAACAGTATTCGCCGTTCGTGGACAATCCGAAGGTAGAACGGGTCGATGCCAATCCTGCACGTACCACAGGCGAGTCTCCGCTACCCCAGACACCGTAGACAATCAACTGGAAATTAAACTCTGCGCTTGGCCTGTCGTGATGGTCGCCTATCGTTTTCCGAATCCATTGGAACTTCTAAGATCTTTCTTGTTTGTACGATGTCATGCCTCATGCCTGACTCAGGATAGCCATGTAATTAGGATCGATTCCGCTACCGAATGACCTGAATCTGCCGCCAGCGTTCCGACTGGTAGCGCCAGAGGAGCAATCCCATTCGGACGGTCCAGTCTACAATCATTGCGGCCCAGATATAGAGAACGGATTGGCGTAACCACAAGGCTGCGACGAGCGCCAACGGCACTCGCACACACCACATGCCGATCATGGTGGCTCCCATGATGAACCGGGTGTCGCCCGCGCCGCGTAAGGATCCGGCTAAGACCATGGTGAGAGCCAGTGGGATTTGCAGCAGGGCCACGATTTTTAGAAACATAGTTCCCAGGTCGATGACAGCCTCATCGGTGGTGAAGGCATGGAGTAATGCGTAGGGGAAAAAGAAAAATACGAGGCCCATACAGGTCATGATGACGATGGCGATTCGATTAGCCTCCCAGTTTTCCAATTTCGCTCTGGTATATTTGCCGGCTCCGATACTCTGCCCTACCATGGTGGCGGCGGCGATGGCCAACCCGTAGCCGGGCAGGAAGGAAAATGATTCGATCGATAACCCCACCTGGTGCGCGGCATAGGCTACGGTGCCATAAAGCAACACCAGCTTGGTGTATATGAAAATGCCTGCTTGTTGGACGATTCGCTCACCGGAGACGGGGCCCCCTACGTGCCAGATCGATCGGAGAAGGTCGAGGCGCAGGATTGAGGACGCTTTTAAGATCGAGCGGCACCGTAGCAGGAGATAGATGGTCCCGATCGCTTCGGCTAGGCCCACGGCGATCGCTGCGCCTTTCAGTCCTAGACTCGGCGCTCCCCAGCGTCCATAAATAAGTGGGTAGGCCAGGAGCACATGGAGCAGGTTGACACCGATCAGGCCGTACATAGGAGTCTTTGTGTCACCGGTTGCCTGGAGAATAGATGACAAGACCTGAATGAGTACGGAACAAGGGATGACGAAAAAGATAAGGGTCGAATAGGGGAGCGCGAGGTCGATGACGGACGACTCGGCTCCTAATTGCTCCATCACCACGCGATTGCCGGCTATTCCGAGGCCCGCTAATACGAGTGACAGGCCGAGCGAGAGCCATAGAAAGTGTCTGGCGGCCTCTCCTGCGTCTTGTCGTCGCCTAGCTCCCCAGAGCTGAGCCACGACGACATTTGTTCCGACAGACACTCCGGACACAAACGTGGTCGCGACGAACGCCAACAGTTGACCCAAGCCGACTGCGGCGATCGAAGTGGCACCCAGCCCGCCGACGAGGAAAATTGCGACAATGCCCTCGGCTCTCTGCAGAAGTGTAGTCAGCGTGACGGGCAACGCGAGAGTCATGACGGACCGTCTGATCTGGGTGACACCGACGCGCATGGGGCGCTATCCTAACAGAGTTCTTCCACGTGCCATGGAGAAATTACTCGTCGCTCGGTGAACGACATGATGAAGGCATCTGCTCAGTCTGGACACTCTGACGCATCGGTTCCTCCACGCCTCTCGAAAAGCAAATTCCTCTCAGGACTGCAGTGTCACAAGCGTCTCTACCTTGAAATTCATCATCCTGCATTGGCGACGCCTCCGGATGCATCGACCCAAGCGATTCTGAAGATGGGCACTGAGATCGGGGTCTTGGCTCAGCAGCGCTTTCCTGGTGGGGTGTTGGTGAAATCTGGATTTCGTCAGCGAGAGGCGGCACTCGCCGAGACGGCTGCGTTGCTCCAAGATCCGGC
>CABVRR010000040.1:0-2182 GCA_902500705.1 uncultured Nitrospira sp. | reverse complement strand
CGACAGCGGTCGGTGATGGAGCGGTTGGCGGCGATGAAAGCCATGTTGCTGAAACCTCAACCACCGACCATTGAGCCGGATCAGCATTGCCATACTCCGTACGAATGTCCCTTCTGGGCCCATTGCACCATGGAGAAATCACCGCGTTGGATCTATCACCTGCCGGGCAAGAAAGAGGTTGTCGATCGCCTGGTCCGACAGGGGATCACCACGATCGACGACATTCCAAACGGAACTACGTTGTCGGATGCGCAGAAGAGAGTCAAAGCGAATGTGGAATGGATCTCGTCGGACTTGGGTCGGGTGCTTCGTTCGGTGCAGTATCCGATCCACCATTTGGATGTCGAGACCATTATGTTGGCGCGACCCAGATTTGCATCGACCAGGCCTTATCAGTCGATTCCTGTTCAATGGTCCAATCATATCGAGCTGGAATCTGGCGAGGTGTTGCATCACGAGTTTCTCTATGATGAGGAGTCCGAGCCGCGTCGGCGATGGGCTGAGGCGTTGATCGAGTCGCTCGGAGAGAAGGGCAGCATCGTGGTCTACTCAGCTTATGAAGAAGCGATCATCGGCCAACTGGCCGAGGCGTTTCCTGAATTCAGATCGGCATGCAAGGCGATCGTGAAACGGATCTGGGACTTTCTGCCTGTGATCAGGAGCCACTACTATCATCCCGCCTTCAATGGGTCATACTCGATTAAATCCGTCTTGCCGGCCCTGGTGCCGTCGCTTGGATATGGTGATCTGGCGATCCAAGAGGGAGGGCATGCTGCAGCCGAATACTATCGCATGGTTTTCGTCGAAACAGACTGGGTCGAACGGGCTTCGATTCGAGAAGCGCTGCTACGCTATTGCGAGAGAGACACGTTGGCGATGGTGGAACTGCGCAGAGTCTTGAGGGGGAAAGCAAGGAAGCTGTGAGGGTGTCCATCCACCGGTGGTTTCCGATGAGGAGGCCAAACTGAATGGGCGGCGCACAAGAAGTGCGGTTACTATTAGGAATAGTATGCTACGCCAAGAGCAATCAGACAGGCTCTGGGGCAAACGAGCTTGGCGTGGTGGGTCGAGAACGACGAAAAGAAGCATTCTGTCTACGCCATAGCCCTTCAGGACTTTTCGTATAAGTGGTGCTTTTCGGGAATGGGAAGGCATGCCGCCGAACCGTTGGCGTGAGTCGAACATGAACAGGCCTCACGCGCTTGAAACCACCGGTCTCCATTGAAGTGGCCAAGCAGTGCGAGAAGGTCACGAATACAATCTGACTAGAAAGGAGCAGCCAGATGACCAGTCGCATCCTTCTTGCTGGCAGCACCGGATTGGTGGGTGGCCTCGTCGGCACCCGGCTGGCTGGCAGACCCGAGGTTGATCTTATCCGTCTTGTCCGAAACGGGGCGTCGGCGTCCGGCCATGCCATCGATTTCGAGCGGCTTTGCCATGAACCCGCAGGTGTATTAAAGTCGATCGCGCCCGATGACGTCGATATCGCGATCTCCTGCCTAGGCACGACGATCGCCACGGCTGGCTCGCAAGCGGCGATGTTCCGCGTCGATCACGACTATGTTCTCGCCGTCGCTCAAGGTGCGAGAGCGCTCGGCGCGCGCCAGTTCATCTTGGTGACCGCGGCAGGCGCTGGCGGATTGGGATTCTACCTTCAGACCAAGGGCAAGATCGAACAAGCAGTTACGGCTCTCGGCTTCAAGCGGGTCGATATCATCCGCCCCGGCTTCCTGCTAGGCACGCGCGGCGAGCGGCGCGTGTGGGAAGCGATCGGCCAAAGGATTTTCGCCGCGCTCACGCCGGTACTGATTGGCCCGCTGTCGCGCTACGGCGCTATCACCGCAGAGATAGTGGCCGATGCGATCGTCGTACTCACCAGACAGGCAGCACTTGTCTGTAATGTTCATGAGAATACTGACCTGCGTCGCCTCGTGGCTACCACACGCTGAAAATTGTTTGGTCGGCTATCTCTCTGATCAGTTCCTGTCACCAGACGAGGGCGACGTCCGCTGAACACAGCCAGTCCCAATTACCCATAGTGGAAGTCGATCAGATCAAGGATGCGAATCGGCAGAGAAATCTGCCTTTTGGCGGCAAGTAGCTCGCATCACTAGTCGCTATGATTAAGGTGGCGGAGAGGGTGGGATTCGAACCCACGGTCGAGTTACCCCGACAGCAGTTT
>CABVRR010000039.1:5141-27311 GCA_902500705.1 uncultured Nitrospira sp. | reverse complement strand
TCAGGAATGCCGGTTTGTTTCTCGCTCAGAATCCTCTCGTGCTAAGCTTTTGCTCCTGCAGCGGGCAGTACCCGATGAGCGCGTTGGCAGCAGAAGAAATGAGTGATGAGGGGTTAAACGGTGGGCGATGGAATATGGCGTTGCGCTGGTTTTGGCGGTTCTTTGTGCCATAATTTTAGGGTAGGTGTCGTTGTTCCGAGAAACCTCTGAAAGGAGGCTGCGGGCGTCGGATCTCGGTCAATTCGTGAAGTACGGCGGTTTTTTGGGGTCTTTATCTTGGCCATCGTGATTGAGTGCATCTGGCATATGCTCAACTGGGTGTGGAGGTGCGTTTCTCTCGCCGCAGCGATGGAGTTTCGTAATCTTCGCAAGGCAGCGTAGCCGTCTTACTCAGGGGATCGCATGGCGTCCTGTCCGTCAGAGTCGCTTCAGTAAAAAATCGACGATTCGATTTTCCGCCCAATGGGGGTCTTCTCCATTCCGGCCTCGGTGAAAAAACCCACAATGACCTCCGTAGCGAGGCGCGATGACTCGAATGAACGGATGTTGCTGAATATTGGGGAGGGTGAACATCGAGTATGGAATAAATGGGTCATCTTGGGCCGTAATGATGAGCGTAGGAACGGCAATGGCGTCAAGCACATGGCGAGCACCCGCTCGGTCATAGTAATCGGCACCGTCTCGATAGCCTCCATCGTGAGCAGTGTAGCGATCATCGAATTCGCTGATGGTGGCAATCTGATCGAGCGGTGAAAGGTCCCATTTCCCTGGGGACAAAGCTGCTTTCCGGCGAAGGCGAGATTTTAGTTTGGTCAAGAAGTGTCGATGGTAAATCCAATTTCGAGGTTCCTCTAATGCACGTGCGCACAGGGTTGGGTTGATGTTTGGACAGACGGCTGCAACTCCGGCCAATGCGGGATTCGTCTTACCCAGTTCACCGCTTGCTTTTAAGACGAGGTTGCCACCCATAGAATACCCAATCAACCAGATGTGGGTGAGCCCGTCTCGATGAGCAAGCTCATCCAGAATTGCGCGGTAGTCTCCGCTCAAGCCGCTGTTATAAAGGGTCGGGGAGAGATGCTCAGTTCCACCGCAGGTACGCTGATTCAAGCGAATGACGTTGAAGCCGGCTCGATAGGCCTTCGCCGCAATACCGCGCATGTAGCGCGATTCACTGCAACCTTCTAGGCCATGAACCAGTACGGTTGTGGGAGATGCCGTGCGATCGTCTTGCCAATGGCAGAATCCTTGAAGCTGTGTCTGTGGTTCAACGGGAAAGAAGCGCGACTCCTGAGGTAGCTCTGCTAATGACATATTTCGTGGTAAGTAGCGTGGAACTAGGGTCATGAAATGAGTGTTTCGGAGGAGAACCGGTGGCTGAAAAGATGAAGCGATATCACGCATAGCTGGATGGGTCATGTTCTTGAGTATGGCGTGTTGCGCAGAAATTATACTGAGGCTTCTGTCAGACTGTTAGCTCAAACCTGAGCCATCACAGGACAGGCATCACAAGGGAAACCATACCATCATTGTAACGGAGGAATCATGTTGACAGCTATTGGCGATGTCATGAGGCGCTGTTATGAAAGGCGATGGATTACGACGAGAGACGGCAACATTAGCATGAAAAAGCGAGGTGGGAAATATCTCTATATCACTCCATCAGGGTGGCGAAAGACCATCGTCCATCCGGAACATGTCGTCAGGCTGGAGATCGTCACTGATCCGTCGACTGGGCAGTATGTCCCGAAGGTAGGTGATGCTCAGCGGCCATCCGGCGAACTCTGGATGCATTGGAACTTGCAACGCGATTCAAAAAAAACAAGAACGGTCGTGCATGTCCACGCGACACATGTTGTGGCGGCGATCTATGCCGGGTTGGACTTGCAAGCCATCAGCGAAGAGTTTCCTGAAATTGCTCGCTACACACGAGTAGGACGTACGGTCCCTCCCTTGCCTGCGCTATCCCGAGAGTTGGCTGATGTCACTGCGGAGCAGTTAGGTCTTCGGAAAGACGGCACGCTTGAATACGACATTGTGGGGCAGGCAAATCACGGGGTCTGTGCCGTCGCCATGGACCCATGGGCAGCGTATGAACATATTGAACGACTCGATCATGTATGTGAAATTGTTTTGAAGAGCGGAGTGGGGGCGCGGCAATAGCTGATCGACATATCTCGACCACTGTATAAAGAGGGGCGATCGTATCAAAATTTACTCTCCTGCATGGACACAGCCAGCAGAGTTGAGATTTCGGGAGATTTTTCTAGAAACCAGACGACTGGCAACGGAGAATTTCGAACTTCTGCGATGCTTGTTTTGGGGAGACACATCAGCTCAAGGGTCTGTGATCCTGGGATGATTTAGAACAGACTTATCCTGGTGAGAGAAGAAGATAAATCTTCAGGAGTGAAAGACAGTGGCTCCCCGGGCAGGACTCGAACCTGCGACCAGCCGGTTAACAGCCGGCTGCTCTACCAACTGAGCTACCGGGGAACAGAGATTTCAGTTGAGAGGATCGTATTTTAGCAAAACTTTTCGAAGAATAGGGAGATTTTTTAGACGTCGAAATCTTCAGTTTCGTCTTCGTCTGAGGAGGCGTCAGTATTGCCTTCCGCTAAAGCGGCGTAGTGTTTAGCCCATGTCAGATAGAGATTGCCGCTGTCGCGCATCGTATCGGCTGCCTTGGCAAGTTTTTCGACGAGCTCAGGGTCTTTGCCTGTCGCTTGGATTGCCGCTGCCCGTTGTTCAATTGCAAGCGGGTAAGCATTGATCAGACCAGCAATTTCACGGAGTAGCTCGGGGATGATGTTGTCTTCTTTGTCCATACGGCCTCACTGTGCATCAATAAAAAGCCCCATAGCGTTGTCGCCATGGGGCTTTTGTTTCGAGCGTGATAATGATCAGCCTTGATAGGCTTGCCCTAAGGCTGCAGATTCACCTTTTTTCGACATCAATTGGCCCGTGGCGCTGACGGCCTGCATCGTGATGGCTTCATGCTTGGCGGCATTACAAACAACCACGCAGAGTTCGCAGCCTTTGCAACGGTCGATGATGACCTCTGCCACCATCTTTGCAGTGTTCAAATCGAGACAGTTCGCCTCTGGGCAGTACATGATGCACAGCCGGCAGCCTTTCTTCGCGGTGCATTTTTCGTCGATTACTTGCGCAACATTATACATGCGACGTGGTTCCTTCTCTTAAGCAGCGACGGCCGGATTCCCGACGCGCAACTCAATCTTATTTTTCTCAGCCCATTCGCTTGCGATTTCATAAGCCGCTTTCACGGTTGCCAGGTTCTTCGCCAATAACATTTCCTTCTTCGCGAATTTTTTCTTGATCGCTTCGTCTAGGGAGGCGGTACCACCCGATGCGACGAATTTCTTTCCGAAGCGTTCTTGCAATGCACCGTCCAAGGCTTCCATTGACACACATTTGGTAATACCAGCCACAGAGCCGATCATCGCCATATTCGTTGACAACTCAGTACCGGCGACTTCAATGGCCAACTCGGTACCCGCGATATAAAACACGGCGACGTTCAAGTCCTTGAGCCGTTCGACATCTTCTTCGGAGAGCAATGGTTGGGCGGAATTGATGACGACGACGCCGCCTTCCTTCACACCCGAGTAAAAGGGCATTGTGTAGCTCTTGCCCATGGTGATGACTTGAGGATGAAAGACTTGAATGACATCAGGGAATACCAACTCACCGCGGTCGTAGATTCTCTCGATGCCAATGCGACAATAACTCTCTGCAGGTGCCATGCGTTTCTCAGCGCCGAAAAATGGGTTCGAGATGGAAAACTTCCCATCTCGGTTGGCAGCCATGGCCAAGACATGTGCCGCAGTAACCGCGCCTTGTCCACCTAAGCCGGACATCCGGATATTTAATCGTCTCTTTATCATGTCTGCCTCCGGTCTAATTCGCTTGTGCCTGAGCTGCCAATTGCTTTGCGGCTGCCTTTCGCTCTTTATCCTTGGCAGCCAGTTCAGCTAATAGCTGCTTGGCTGGTTCGCTGACGTACTCTTTGTACGCAAAACGTTCAGCCGGCTTTTCGGAATCCCGCATTTCCTGCAAGCCTTCCATGCTGTTTTTCCCGATTTCGAGAATGCACGGCGTGTAGAGCTGGAGATAGGTTGGGCCGATTTCGCGTGCGATATGCACAGCGTTGCGGATAACCTTTTCAACCAATGAAGGCTTGCTGACTGTGCAGTTAACGACATAGTGGCAGCCGGATTCACGCGCGATCTCCGGCAATCGCACCTTATCGAACAACTTTCCGACCGGTGCCATCTTTGCTACGAACCCCTTCTGCATGAGTCCGCTTTCCTGGCCGCCGGTGTTGGCATAGAGTTCATTATCGAAGCAGATGGTCGTGAACTTTTCTTGTCGGAACCACGCCTGCAGGGTCATATCCAGCCCGATGTCGACAGTGGCGCCGTCACCAGCAAGCACGACGACGTCTTTCACACGGCCTGGGAACCGAACACTGAGCGCGCGCTTAAGACCTGATGCGATTGCGTTCTGGTTTCCGAACAGTGAGTGGATGTTATGTACGGCGACCATGGGGAACACCAAGCTGGTACAGCCGGTGGATCCGACCATCACCGTATCTTCTGGATTCGGTAGCGAAGCCAGAATGTATCGGAAGGCCATCGATTCTGGACAGCCGGCACACAGTGAATGTTGCTCGATCAGCTCTTTCGACGTTCCGATATCTTTCCAGCCTCGATCCTCTTTGCCGTAGGTCGCGCTCTTCACGAGATCTTGATAGTCGGACGGCATGATATCGTATAGGGCTTCAGAAATTTGTATCCGCTCTTTGCTCATATAGCCTCCTCAGTATCGCTCGTTAGAGCGAACAGGTTCAAAGTCAATGGACCAGGGAACTCAGCTTCCACGACCAGCCATGGAGAAAGTCTTCATCCCAAGGGCGGTCTTGATTTCCGATACGATAATCTCCGGTGGCATGGTCATCCCGCCGCAGACGTGTGGACCCGCATGGACGCGATGGTGGTTCGGGACCGTGGCCTTGATTTCTTTGGCAAGCCAGCCGGTCACGTTGAACTCCGGTACAAAAATATGTTTTGCATTCTTCGTGGCTTCACGGATTTCTTCTTCCGGCCATGGGCGGATGGTTTTCACTTTTACGAGCCCGCAACGTATGCCTTCATCCTCCAACAGTCGGATCGCTTCGCGGCCTTGAGAAACAGCGGTACCGGACGCAACGATCATGATATCTGCATCTGTATTTTCCGTGTCAATCAGTCCGTTCAACCAGTGGATTGAATGCTTTCTAGAGCGTTCGACAGCAGCCCAAATTTCTTGTTGCCAGCTGGCATGGGTGGCATAGCTGATGTAGTTGCTCTTCATGACAAACGGGTCGCGCATCATTCGAACAGGAGGACACTCCATATCCATACAGGGTACGGGCGATCGATAGGGGTCATAAGGTGGAAGGCACATGTCGGCCGGTGTGAGGTTGACGACGTCCTTTGTGTGCGTGACAAAGAATCCATCGCAACAAAGTGCAAGCGGCAAATGCACATCCGGCTCTTCAGAAACCATATATCCCTTAAGGATCCAATCGAAGAAGTCTTGAGCTGTTTCTGCGTGCCATACCAGCATGCCGGTATTGAGTAAGTAGGCAATCTCAAGGGTATCCGGTTGAATCGAGAGGGGTGAGTTTATCCCACGGCAGGTCACGATCATTTGGATCGGTAACCGCGCACCGGACCACATCGGGAAGTTCTCCATGGCCCGCATGGTGCCAGGCCCTGCTGTTGTTGTGAACACGCGGGCTCCGCCGAATGCGGCACCGGCGCATTGCGACATGACGGCAAATTCGCTTTCGCCTCGGAAATAGTCTCCGATATAACCTTCAGCGAATAATTCCCCGATCAGTGCCGCGGCTTCACTCTGTGGTGTGATCGGATAGGCAATCATGACATCGCAGCTTGCCCGACGGATGGCTTCTTTAATGACCTCGCTGCCCGTGAAGAATGAAGGCGTTCGCGGAGCCTCATTCATCATTTTCCAGGTATCTGTATAGATCTGCCCTTTTTTATTTTGTGTGCCAATAACTGATTTTGTCTCTGCCATAGTTCCAGCCTCCTTTATCTCGCAGGGGGTTCCAAATAATTAATTTGAAGCCCCGTTTTTGGCTGACAGACGTGGTTGGACGGTTCCCTTCAATCGCTTGATGGTATCGGCTAATTTCATGATCTTCTCGACTGATGCATCGCGAAACGAGAGCATCGCATCTTCATGGCCGGCCTGCGCACACATAGCAATAGTATAGCAAGAGGTTCCCCCGCGAATGATCTTCAGTGACAGGTTGGCTTGGTGGCAGTGCACGCCGACAAATACGCAGCAATCGATCTTATTATGCCAAATAGTCAAGTTTGGGTGATTCGGGTTGATTTCGACCTCTGGGTTGATTTTAGGGTACTTAGGGCGATAGTCAGGCATGGGAATCAACATCGGTTTTTGACCGGGTTGGACACATTCTTTAAGGGTATTGAACAGATGCCGTATCGCCGTAGCTTTCTTTGCAGCTTTCTCATTCCATGCCCACAGCACAAGCGGCCCTGGGAAAATGGTCGGAACTTTGGCCATTAAAAATTGGCGAGCCGCTTCCTCATAAGCCTTTTCTTCAGAAGCGATCACGCCGTTGATATGAGCTTCTCCGGGATTCGGCAAGCGGATTCCCATGCTTGCTGCAGCCGGGGGAAGAAAGTGTTCTGGGCCTGGGAGCACACGATAGTCAGTCATCGCAACCTACACTCCGGAAAATTATATTGGTTGATGAAAGAAGCATTTGTTTTTCAGGTACTTGATTCGTATAACTACACTGTATGCTGTTTTCGAAGTCTTCTTCAAGACCACAGAAGACCCAACGCAAAGAGCTTTCGGGTCAGTATTCGGTAGACTGCTTAGGCCATTTGCCCCCAACCTGCCAACCTGTGTTGACCGTTTAAGAGACTCAATCGGTATCGACCAAGCAGAATCCGCCACATTATAGGTGTCGATCTTTTGGATTGTCAAATGAGTGTATACGGTTAGGATAGATATTGGGTGCATTAATAGTCGACAGGCATGAAGTGTCATAACGTTAGCGAAGAGTCCGTTTGCGGTCAAGCTAGGTGTGCAAGATGATGAGAGCTGCTGCTATGGAAGCTGGTCGCACGCAGCTGTTGCACCGAGTATGCAGGCGCGTTCAAGGTCGTCTTTTGCGGAACGCCCTTGCAGTTTTTCTTGATAGAGCTCTGCTCTCGCAAGTAGGGCCTGCCTGTCCGTAGGATCGACTTGTAAGATTGCGCTCAGGTCATCGATTGCTTGAGTCGGTTGATTCAGTTTTCTGTAGATCTCACTCCTGAGTAAGTAGGCTTCTTTTTGATATGAAGCCCAGCTGTCAGGAGTTTGCGGAGGTAGGCATTTTCGCAAGACCGTGAGAGCAGAGGACCATTGTTTCATCGCAACCAATCTGCGTGCCTCAGCTGTGTAAAGATTGAGTAGACGATGTCGCGCCAAATCGAAAAAAGGATCCAGCGAAAGCGCTTCTTCAAATGAGTGAGTGGCCTCGATGGGCTGATGTAACCACGTGCTGACGTCTCCTCGACCAAGAAGGGCCCAGGTATTCTTTGGATCAATGAGGAGAGCTCGATCGAAATCCATTCGGGCATTGTCGACATAGTTTGAATATTCATTCGGTCTAGACTCGTTGGCGTAGGCAGCTGATGCAAGTCGTAAGTACGTTTGCCCACGTACGATCAAAGGTTCCACGGACTGAGGGTCCAAGGCAGCAGCTTGGGAGATTAAGTCGAGTTTTCGAGGTAGGTGCTGAGAGACAATCGCTTTCTCAACCAAGGTTCGAGCCTGCTCCCGACCTTTCGTATAGCCGGGCGACTCAATGGTGAGCGTACGCACGCTGGCAGGAGCGGTTCTTAGCTCATGGAGCTGAGCCTTGAGTTCCGCATTCTCGCTCTGGAGCCGACGAAAATGTTCGGCAAAGCGTTTTCCGGACTGCCATCGTCGAACAGCTGTTTGAAGATTGTCGAGGTCGATGACGGCACGGATACGGATATAGAAGCTTGGGCGATCATGTTCGAAGGATCGTCGGGACTCTAGGGTTTCGGTTTTTGTGATCGCCGCTGCAATCGTACGGATCTCTAAGGTGCTGGACTGGAAGCTCTGGCTGGGGGAGGATTTCTCTATGTCTTGAAATGTGGACTCGATATACAGTCCGGCTTCTTCGACTGCTCTTCGCTGAGCCACCCGGAGGACTCGTTCTTCGGCAATTGCGAGCGTGTCACTATCTCCCATCACATAGCGTCCCTCGGTCACGATCGTGGTTTCTGACGCGCATGCAGCCTGATAGAAGATCAATAAAAAAGAGGTGGCAATGCAAAGAATGCTTGGTACGCGACAAACATTCATATGAGAACTATACCGCTCGATCGAGCATTGGACAATGCGTCTTCAAAGAGGTGGTAAGACCTTACGGAGCAAATAAAGGGGTCGGCTAGGAGGACTTTGGGAAAACCTGAAGAAATGGGTGGATTTCCACTCGCTCAAAGACACCGTGGAGGGTGTAGGGGTCGTGGCGGACAAAATCCTCAACATCCTCTCGCGTTTCAAATTCTACGACCAGCAGGCTTCCAGTCTTGTCCGTAAGAGGGCCGGCAAGAACGACTCGTCCTTGCTTGTCCAGTATCTCAAGGTTGGCTAGGTGGGCAGCTCGATGGATTTTACGTTTCGCCTCCCCTTGTGGGCTATCATAGCCGATAATGACGAAATTCATGCTATTAGCTCTGGCTGAGGTGTGGGCACGAGCTGTTTTCTAACCTCTATAGGAATTTGAGAAGCTGAAGGCTAGGCGAGATCGTCTTCAACAGGATGACGATCGTTGTATCCTGACGTAACTTCGTGCCACCAGCGGACTTCCTTCTCGCCAAGTTTCCAGCATAAATAGACGACTCGACCATCACGGATATGTGGGAAGTCGCATAGTCCAAGATCGATATCTTTGACAACGATTCCCAACTCATGGATGGCATGGAGGTTGGCGCTGACATCTTGGAGGCTGTTCACGTAGGATACGCCTACAGGGGTCCCGCCTCCGAAGCACGCATTGGCTGATGCTTTGCGTGTCTCTTCACGGGTTCGCACGAGGACGGTTTTACCTTCCCGGACGGTTGACAGATGCAACTGGAGCTGGGGGATCAACTGATTGGCCTCAAAAATTGAAAACACGCGGCCTGGGCTGGTTTCATTTTCATCACGTGCCATAGTGTACTCGTTGCATCATGTGCCTAAGTTACCATGGCACGTATGTAACATACTTTAAATTCGAGGAACAACCCGTGTATCCATAGATTAAGAGCATGTGGGTGAGTTGTTTGAAACATGAACAGATAAAACAAAATTGTCGATGCCAGTTGACAACAGGTCGGTGCCTAGGTATCATCGCACTATCATCTAGCGCTAAGCTGGTTTTCCCCGTCGAACAGTTCAACCTCGGAACCTATCTCGAATCAAATCTCGAAGCAGTGAGTGTGACGGAACTTTTAAGTGGGTCGACCAAAGATCGTGCGTGGGCTGTGAGTGACGACGGTGTTTCCCTACAAAAAGAAGTAGGCATCGAACTTCCACAAGCTATCCCAACCTAACGGACCAAGGCTTAAAAAACTCATCTGCCAAAGAATAAAAGCGCGTTTTTCATGACCAATCAGCTCAAGGGTGCTCCGGAAAACAACAAATTTCAAGGTTTGAGAGGAGTCGTATGTCAGTAGCTAGGGGTGAAGTGATGCATCTTGCTGAGTTAAAACAGAAATCCATTGCAGACCTCAACGATGTGGCCCGCGATCTGAAAATCGAGGGAGCTGCAAATTTGAGGAAGCAGGAATTGATCTTTGCGATCCTCCAAGCCCAGACGGAAAAAAACGGCGTGGTCTTTGGAGAGGGGGTTCTGGAAACCCTCCCGGATGGATTCGGTTTCTTGCGTGCGCCGGATTCCAATTATCTACCGGGTCCCGATGACATTTACATCTCACCCTCGCAGATTCGTCGGTTCAACCTTCGCACGGGTGACATCGTATCAGGGCAGATCCGTCCTCCGAAAGAGAGTGAACGGTATTTCGCTCTCCTGAAAGTAGAGAAGGTCAACTATGAAGATCCAGAAGTCGCTCGCGACAAAATTCTCTTTGATAACCTGACTCCACTCTACCCCGAAGAACGGATCCAGCTGGAGTTCGACCGCGAAGAATACTGTACCAGGGTGATGGATTTAATCACGCCGATCGGTAAAGGTCAGCGAGGACTGATCGTCGCGGCCCCTCGCACCGGTAAGACGATGCTGCTCCAAGCGATCGCCCGGGCCATCATCAAGAATCACAAAGAGGTTACGCTTATCGTGTTGTTGATCGATGAACGCCCCGAGGAAGTCACCGACTGGCAGCGACAGGTAAAAGCCGAGGTCATCAGCTCCACGTTTGATGAGCCGGCGCAGCGACATGCTCAAGTGGCCGAAATGGTGCTCGAGAAAGCGAAGCGACTTGTCGAACACAAGAAAGACGTCGTTATTCTATTGGACAGTATCACCCGCCTCGCCCGTGCGTATAACACGATTGCGCCTCCCAGCGGTAAAGTGCTTTCAGGCGGCCTGGATTCCAATGCGTTGCAGCGGCC
Organism: uncultured Nitrospira sp.; assembly: GCA_902500705.1. Lineage (GTDB taxonomy): Bacteria > Nitrospirota > Nitrospiria > Nitrospirales > Nitrospiraceae > Nitrospira_D. Next base: position 16,619 of record CABVRR010000039.1, on the reverse strand, counting down.
TAAGCGCTTCTTTGGAGCGGCTCGCAATATTGAGAATGGCGGAAGCTTGACCATCATGGCGACCGCGCTTGTCGATACGGGTAGCCGCATGGACGATGTCATCTTCGAGGAATTCAAGGGGACCGGGAACATGGAGGTTCACTTGGATCGCCGCTTGGCCGACAAGCGCCTCTTCCCGGCGATCGACATCAGTCAGTCCGGGACGAGAAAGGAAGAGCTGTTGGTGGATAAGGATCGCTTGAATAAAATGTGGATCCTCCGAAAGGTGCTGAGCCCCTTGGGGACGATGGAAGCCATGGAATTCATGATGGATAAAATCGGTGGTACCAAGAACAATCAGGAGTTCCTGCAATCGATGAATCGATAAGGGCGCTTGTTTCTTGGAGTGCCTTCAGATACAGTACAGCCCCTTGCGAAGGGGCCAAAGGTGTTTATCATTCATCGGTAAGGAGTTGTAGGTCATGCAGAAGGGTATTCATCCGGTCTACCGGGAAGCAACAGTTCACTGTGCCTGTGGGAATTCGTTTAAGACGCGTACCACTGTCGGTGATGTCAGTGTCGATATTTGTTCGAATTGCCATCCATTTTTTACCGGCACTCAAAAGATCGTCGATACTGAAGGACGTGTTGAACGGTTCAAAAAGAAGTACGCGAAGAAGGGTAAGTAGCGCACCACGTGGGTACAAAAGAGACCCTGCTTCGTGCTTGAAGCAGGGTCTCTTTTTTTGTTGAAACGGGGTGTTCGTGAAGGCCAAGGTGTGAACAGATGGAAGCCGTCTTGCTGAAAAAATGGGAGAGTCTGGCATCGCGGTTTCAGGAGTTGACCGATCAGCTCATGGACCCGTCTGTTGCCACCCAGCCAAGCTTGTTGCACAAGCTGAGCAAGGAGCGAACCGATCTGGAACCGGCCGCCACGCTCTTTGAGACCTATCGGCAGTGTGCCGATCAACTGGAAGATGCAAAGGGAATTCTTGCTGACCTCTCGTCTGGCAGTGAGTTGCATGAGCTTGCGACGGAGGAAACGGTCGAGCTGGAGCGACAACGGGCAGACATCGAAGAACAAGTCAGGGAGTTTTTGATTCCAAGAGACCCGCGAGACGAGAAGAATCTGGTGCTGGAAGTTCGGGCCGGGACCGGTGGGGACGAGGCCGGCTTGTTTGCCGGAGAGTTGTTTCGGCTGTACCTCAAGTATGCAGAGAAAAAAGGATTCAAGGTCGATATGGTGGAGGCGTCCGAAACAGGGATCGGAGGCTATAAAAACATTGTCGCACTGATTGAAGGGAAGGGGGCGTACAGTCATTTTAAGTACGAATCCGGCGTGCATCGAGTGCAGCGGGTGCCGGTCACGGAAGCGAGTGGTCGTATTCACACATCTACGGTCACGGTGGCGGTCATGCCGGAGGTCGATGACGTGGATGTACAGATAGATCCCAAAGACTTACGCATCGACACCTTTTGCTCGTCCGGTGCCGGCGGCCAGAGTGTCAACACCACGTACTCGGCGGTGCGCATTACACATCTCCCTACAGGTGTCGTCGTGTCATGCCAGGATGAGCGGTCGCAGCTGAAAAATCGAACCAAAGCCATGCGGACGTTGCGCGCCAGGATTGTCGAGGCTGAACGGGAAAAACAAGAAGCCGTGATCGCGCAAAATAGGAAATCTCAGGTGGGGACAGGCGAGCGAAGCGAGAAGATTCGAACCTACAATTTTCCACAGAATCGGGTCACGGATCACCGAGTCGGCATGACCCTTCATAAGCTGGAATTGGTGATGGAAGGTGATCTTGGCGAGATCGTTGAAGCGCTGAAGGCTCAACAGCAACAGGCCGAAACCGCCCAAGTATAACGATGACCGTCCCCACGACTGCAGATCCAAAGACGATTGGTGCGTTGATCACATGGGCTCAAGGCTCGTTGCATGCATCAGGATCGACGAATACGTCTCAGGAAGCGCTCTGGCTCCTGGCCTACGCGTTGGAAATGAAACAACACGAGTTGGTGAGTCGGAGAGATCACGCGGTTTCGCGCGAAGAACTTGCTCAAGCTGAATCGGTCATATCGAGGCGCATGACGCATGAACCACTCCAGTACATCCTAGGGACACAGGATTTTTGTGGCCTCGACTTTCATGTAACCCCGGCCGTGTTGATCCCTCGGCCGGAAACCGAACTTCTGATCCAAGAGGCGATCAGAGAGGGTGGGTTTACGGACGGTGCCGTATTGGTGGATGTGGGAACAGGTTCCGGTTGTGTGGCGGTAACCTTGGCGACGATCCTGAACGACACGCGGATCTTTGCCTTGGACTGCTCCCGAGATGCGTTGGCCATTGCACAGGGGAACGCGGAGAGGCACGGAGTCAGCGACAAAATTACGTGGAAGGAAGGGGATTTGTTATCTCCCTTGCGCGAGTGTCGTGTAGTCGGGGCCGTGGATGCGATCCTCTCCAATCCTCCGTACATTGCAGATGCGATGTGGGCCGATTTGCAGCCGGAAGTCCGCGATTTTGAGCCTCGGCTGGCGTTAGTGGCCGGACAGAAGGGAACGGAGTTTCATGAACGCTTGCTGGCTGATGCGAAGCCATTTCTTGTACCTGGTGGATTGCTCCTCATGGAACTAGGGCAGGGCCAAGCTCCGCTTGTACGGCAGGCGGTGGAACAGGTAGGCGGTTATATCGGAGTTCAAACCGTCAGAGACGAAGCCGACATCGAGCGCGTGATGATTGCGCGGCGGTCAAGTTAAGGCCACAGCATGGATGAAATTTTCATCAACGGGGGCAAGAGACTTATCGGAGAAGTTCGCATTAGTGGCGCAAAGAATGCCGCGCTTCCGATCTTGGCCTCCACCATTTTGAGCGGCGGGGAATGTGTCCTCACGAATGTTCCTCGGGTCGTGGATGTGCTCACGATGGGAAAACTCTTGGGGATTCTCGGGGCCACGGTATCCCATGAGGGGAATCGGGCAGTCATTCAAGCCGAGAAGATCGCATCAACGGAGGCACCCTACGATCTGGTGAAGACGATGCGGGCGTCAGTGTTGGTGCTTGGCCCGTTGGTGGCCCGATGGGGAGAGGCCAAGGTGTCTCTTCCTGGGGGCTGTGCGATCGGTTCCAGGCCGGTGAATCTTCATTTGGCAGGGCTGGCAAAGCTAGGGGCCGATATCGCCATCGAACACGGTTACATCACGGCGAAAGCGAAACGATTGAGAGGTGCGCGTATCTACTGTGATACGCCGACCGTCACCGGGACTGAAAATCTTATGATGGCGGCGTCGCTGGCTGAGGGCGTAACCACGCTGGAAAATGCGGCCAAGGAACCGGAAATCGTGGATCTGGCCGATTTTCTCACAAAGCGTGGGGCGAGAATCCAAGGAGCGGGGACCGACGTCATCATGATCGAAGGAGTGCGAGAGCTTCATGGGGCAGACCATGATGTGATCCCGGATCGAATTGAGGCCGGCACCTACTTGGCGGCGGCAGCCCTGACTTACGGGGATGTTACCGTGACGCATTGTCGTCCAGGGCACCTGGAGGCGGTGCTGATGAAGCTGCGCGAGGCGGGGGCTGATGTGCAGGAAGAGAAAGACCATGTGCGGTTAACCATGCCTGGCAGGTTGAGAGGGACTGATGTGCGGACCCTGCCGTTTCCAGGATTCCCCACCGATATGCAGGCTCAAATGGTTGCGGTGATGAGTTTGGCTGAAGGCACCAGTGTCGTGACTGAAACGGTGTTTGAAAGTCGGTTCATGCATGTCGAGGAATTATGGCGGATGGGGGCTGATATCCGAGTGGAAGGCACTCGGTTGATCGTGACGGGCTGCAAAAAACTCACCGGTGCGCCGGTCATGGCATCCGACCTGCGTGCCAGCGCCGGTCTGATTGTCGCGGGGTTGGCTGCAGAAGGAACGACCCAGGTTCAACGTGTCTATCATCTTGACCGAGGATATGAGCGGATCGAGGAGAAGTTAAGGGCCTTAGGCGCCGACGTGCGACGCCAACGGGCAGTGACGAGTACGCATTAGGGGCAGGTCATGTTGACGATCGCACTGTCAAAAGGGAAGCTCATGGAGTCCGCGTTGGATCTTTTCCGGCGGGCCGGGTACGCCATTACCGGCTTGTCAGGAGAGAGTCGCCGTTTGATCTTTGTCAGTCCCGAGAACGACATGACCTTTCTCATTGTTCGCCCTAGTGATGTGCCGACCTACGTGGAGTATGGGGGGGCGGATGCCGGAATCGTCGGGAAAGACGTCTTAATGGAGCAAGATAGTGACGTATACGAACCATTGGATTTAGGTTTCGGAGCGTGTAGAATCTCGGTCGCCGCGCTCCAGGGAAGCGGATCCAACGATCGTCTCTCGTCAAAGGTTCGCATCGCAACGAAGTATCCACGGATCAGCGAGCGGTATTTTAATATGCGTGGGATACCGGTTGAGATCGTGAAGCTGTATGGGTCGATTGAATTGGCTCCCGTGGTGGGGTTGGCGGATCGAATCGTCGATTTGGTTGAAACCGGCAGTACGCTCAAAGCGCATGATCTTGCCGAAGTCGAAGTCATTGCGCAATCGTCGGCTCGCTTCATCGTTAATCGCGCGAGCCTTCGACTGAAACAGGAGCCATTGATGGCGTTGATTCGTAAGCTCCGATCGGTAGTTCAGAACCAGAAAGCGCTCTCCGGTCACGGTCATTCGTCGGCCGTACGCACGCGCAAGCGGAAGGCAGCTCGCTCATGAAAATCGTGACCCAGGCAGATCGCAACTTCCTTCCGTCCCTGAAAAAGGCCGCGCTCAGAGGGCAAACGACGGGTGCAGCAGTTGAAAAAACTGTGCGCACCATCCTGCAGGCCGTTGAGCGAGGCGGAGACAAAGCGGTCCTTCGCTATACGGCGCAATTCGATAAAGTGTCGCTGAAGCCTGAGATGCTTCGTGTCAGTTCAGAAGAGATCAAGGACGCATACTTTCACATCAGAAAAGACGAGGGTGATGCGCTCCGATTGGCCGCTCAACGAATCACGTCGTTTCATGAACGGCAGCGAACCAAAACCTGGATGTATCAGGACGGGGATGCCACCTTAGGGCAGCTCGTTGGTCCAGTCGATGCCGTGGGCGTGTATGTCCCTGGGGGCAAGGCCGTCTATCCCTCATCTGTGCTGATGTGTGCGATTCCCGCCAAAGTAGCCGGTGTATCCCGTATCGTGATGGTCACCCCGCCACAAAAAGAGGCGATCAATCCGTATCTCTTGGTGGCTGCCGATATTGCAGGTGTGACGGAAATCTATCGAGTCGGCGGGATACAGGCCGTTGCGGCGTTGGCATACGGCACTAAGACCATTCACAAAGTCGATAAGATTGTGGGGCCTGGGAACATTTATGTGGCGACGGCCAAACGCCTGCTGTACGGCACCGTCGGGATCGATATGATCGCAGGGCCGAGCGAGCTGTTGGTGGTGGCTGACGATGACGCGAAGCCGGCCCATGTGGCGGCAGACCTGCTGTGCGAAGCGGAGCATGACGAGGATGCGCAGGTGTTCCTTGTGACGACCTCGGAACGACTAGCCAAAGATGTCTCGAAGCTGATCGACGACCAACTGAAGGGACTCCAACGGGTCAAGATCGCGTCGAAGTCGATCGCTCGCCATGCGGTGGCCTTCGTGGTTTCAACTCTGGACGAGGCGATCGCCGTGGCCAATGAGATCGCAGCCGAACATCTGACACTCTCGGTCGATAATCCGTTCGATTACTTGGAAAAAATTCGCCATGCCGGAGCGTTGTTTTTGGGTCGCTATACTCCTCCTGCCGTGGCTGATTACATCGCAGGGCCGAATCACGTGTTGCCGACGGGAGGGACCGCGCGGTTCTTTTCGCCGTTGTCCGTCAATGACTATGTTAAGGTCAGCAATATCGTGCACTACACGAAGCAAGAGTTGGCCAAAGTCAAAGATCCGTTGATTCGTCTTGCGTTGATCGAGGGATTTGACGCGCATGCCAAGTCGGCTCAGAGCAGGTTCTCATGAAGAAAAATGGATCAGCTCCACGACAATCGAGCATTCATCGCGCTACGAAAGAGACCGATATTCGTGTTGAGTGGACGTTGGATGGAAGCGGACAAGGAAAGATCGACACCGGCATCCGCTTTTTTGACCATATGCTGGAATTGCTCGCCAAACATGGGTTTTTCGATTTGACGGTGCGCGCGAAGGGCGACCTCGACATCGATGAGCACCATACGGTGGAAGATGTCGGCATCGTGATGGGAAAGGCGTTTTATCAAGCCTTGGGTGAAAAAGCCGGCATCAAGCGATTTGGATTTGCCTCGGCGCCGCTCGATGAAACGTTGGCCCAAGTGACGGTTGATCTCAGCGGTCGGCCGTTCCTAGTCTACAACGTGAATCTCCCTGATCGGAAGATCAAAGCGTTCGATCTCGGTCTGTTTGAAGATTTCTTTCAGGCCTTTGTGACCCACGGAGGACTGAACGTGCATGTCAATCTCATGTACGGCCGTAACCCTCACCACATCATGGAAGCGATCTTCAAAGCTCTTGCCAAAGCCCTCGATCAGGCGACAATGTTGGAAGAGCGTCTGGCGGGGAAAGTATTATCGACGAAAGGCCTGTTATAAGCAGGAGCTGCTTGCGAGGCTCACAGCCACACTTCGAGTTTTTATCTTCAGCCAGTGCGTCTTCCCCCTCGTTTGAACCACCCCATCCTCTTCTTAGCTAACTACATTGGCGATGAGTGTTTATCCTGGTGGTGCCGTTCATAGATGGCTGTAATCGATTGATCGTTGGACATCTATAGGCGAATATTCACGTCAGTCTGAAGATCATCTGGTTTCAGACATCCTTCCCCGCAGAGGTTTTCATCGTTCGTTCAGAACGTCCTCAATCCCGACGCTCTTTCCTGCGCGATCGCCCCAGTGGAAAGTATATTTACTTATGCTATCCTGAAAGAGAATTGGCCCAAATGAAAAAACTTGTGCTCAGTGAAACTGTGCAGACAGATGAGTCTGTTCACATGCTCGATTTAGCCTAGCAAGGGAAGTCTCACGTGGCCCCACGCATGAGCAGTATCGAAAGCTTTCGCGTCCTTGCCATCTTTGCGGCAGTTCTTTGGCATGCGGGTCTTGCATCGGGTCTCTTGAAGCTTGCAGAGGGGAATTTCCCTCTAGCCCTTACCGGTTATTTAGTCTGGTGGGTGGGTGTCCCGTACTTCCTGATCACCGCCGGGTATTTTTTTCGGCAATCGGTATTGGCAGAAGGAAATCCCGTCGCTCAATTGCGTCGGTATGTGTTTTCTTTGATGGGGATGTTTCTCGGGTGGATGTGTCTCTATATCGTGATTCCAGATAGCTGGCCCGTCGCGGTCGTGCACAGGGGATTGTGGCAGCCGTTTTACACTGAGGCGGTAAAGAATATACACCTGCTCATGACCGAACATCTCAGTCTTTTCCTAGGAGCACGTCGCCCGATTTGGCACCTCTGGTTTCTGCCTGCGCTCATGTTCAGCCTCGGCACGTTGACGTTGATGACGGTCTGGCGACTCGAGCGGTATCTGGTTCCGCTGATCATCAGTCTTTATGGATTGGCCCTTGCCGAGGAAATTGTCGGTGGCCATTTCTTTAACTCCACCATCGAAGTGGGTTTGTGGGCGACCGCGACGTTGATCACAGCCATAGGATGGTGGCTTGCAGACCGACGCGAGCAACTTTCTGTAGCCATGGCATACAGTCTGATGATCGGTGGGTATGCCATGGCCTTCCTGGAAGGAATGGTCATGGAGGCTGTTTTCCACAGCTCACAACAGGCGATCCAGGAACACCTTTTCTTAGGAGGAATTTTTCTCAGTCTTGGTATCTTCACGCTGGCGATCGCAAAGCCTCACCTGGGGCAATCAACGCCCTTCCCATTCCTTGCCCAGTTTACCTTGGGGGTTTACCTCTCCCATATCTTCGTGCTGTATACGCTTCATCCGATCATTGGGAAACTAAGAGATGGCATTCCATGGCCGTGGGTATTCGTCGCTATCCTGGTCTATATTGTTTCCGTCTTGCTCACATTTGTGCTGACAAAGATTCCCCCACTCAAATTTTTGGTGGTGAAGCCAGCTCGAAGGAATCAGCACAGGGTTACAGAGGGAACTCGACCGACCAACAAGACCTCCTCGAGTCCCAGTGGCCAGCTGATACAGCAAGACACGGCGTAATATCCGGTTAAATCTCTCGACACTCGCTCTTCCGAACCCCATCAGTCTATTCAGTTCAACGTGTGATGGGACTTTGTGTGCTCCGATTGGCTCAGCCGTATGGTGATCGAAGGAGCATGGTTTTGGCATGATCGTTGACGCACAACATGATAGGATTGACTCACTGTACAGTGGAACCACAAATCTTGGGAAATGGGATCGGTGACGAAGAGCAGGGTTTTGTCGGCGAACGGGACGTTGTAAGCATTCTAAAGACTGTTAGATTTTAGTGTGGATGTGTCTCCGTTGCCTCAACAGCCCTCTCTTTAGGATTGAACTTCAGCCTGGTTTACGAAAAGCATGAAATGAGATCGGTCGGCTCTGTGCTTCTGTTCTATTGATTGCAGCTGCTCTCTGCTGGTTGAGAAGCGTAACGCAGTGACTCTGCATGGAAGAATGTACAAAAGAAGGTGTAGAGGTAATGTGCTTGCCTATGTTTGCGAAGGTAAGTCCCGATCAATGACGCGTGTATGGAAGGCATGGTGAAGATCGATATGTTGCGAAGAAGGCATTCGGGTATTCATTCCACGGTATCTTTCATGCGGTTGTTCTGGCTTTGCTGCGGGTTTCTTATGATCGTCGGATGCAGTTCAGTGGTTCCTTCGCGATATCTTCAACGGGCTGTTCCGCATGCGACTCTGACGTCGATCACGTCATCCCTGAGTACCTACCAAGGACGTATGGTTGTATTGGGAGGGACAATCGTCGGCGAAGCAATGCGCGGGAATCAACGATGGCTGCATATCCGTAATCGTCCATTGGATGAGGACTATCAACCGCAGCTTCCGCCAAGTCCCGATGACCCGGAAGGGGGAGAGTATTGGGCTGTCATTGATGCGAACCACTCGCTCCCGACCTCATACCACCAGTGGGCCGACATGATCCTCGCCGGGTATGTGATGGGGCTTACGCCGACAAAGGAGTTGGCCCTCAAGATGGTGTACGCACGTGGGCGCACGCTGGACCTCGATTCACATAGTGTTTGGGAGCATCCCGAGTACATCACCTTTGTGCCCTCATCTGTGTTTGTGGAAGTGCTGTGGGAGTAATGGTTGAATATGTGATACGCGCCGGACTGATGTCATCTGGATATGACATAGCTCCGTGAGTATTAATAGATCTCTTATTCTCGACGTGTAGTCATGCAGGCCGTGAGTTTTTAGTAGGGCTCGTCGATCGTGCCCAAGACGTGGAGAAGAGTCGAGGATGCGACGAGTTCTTCTGCGCTCTATGTGAAATTAGCGAAGATTGTCAGTGGCAGGAATCGGCTCAGTTGCGGTATTGTTACGGCTTTCACAGAGAGAACGACTCAATGATTGCCATTATCGACTACGGCATGGGGAACTTGCGCAGTGTCTCGAAGGCCTTTGAAGCGGTCGGGCACGAAGCGATTGTGACGCGAGAGGCAGCGTCCATTCAGAATGCCAGTCATGTGGTCTTGCCTGGGGTTGGGGCGTTCGGCGACTGCATGGCGAACTTGCGGCAGTATGGATTGCTTGAACCCATCAGGACCGCGATTCAATCGGGGAAGCCATTTTTGGGAATCTGTTTAGGATTTCAGTTGCTCTTTACGGAGAGTGAAGAGTTTGGCAGGCATGAAGGACTCGATATTTTCCCTGGAAAAGTTCGAGCCTTTTCTAAGGGCCAGGCACTCAAAGTTCCGCACATGGGGTGGAATCAGATCACCCTCCAACAACGGTGTCCGGTATTCAAGGGGATCCCCGACGGGTCCGATTGGTATTTTGTCCATTCCTATTTTGTAGATCCCCAGGACAAGCACATCACTGCGACGACGACAAACTATGGCATCCCCTTCACGTCAAGCATTTGGACGGCCAATGTAGTGGCCTGCCAATTCCATCCGGAGAAGAGTCAGGCGGTCGGGTTACAATTGATGAAGAATTTTGGATCGTGGAAGTGATGAGGCCGACGATGCGGTCTCGGGTGAGCTGGACGATAGCCATCATAGCATTGGCAACCATTGTGGTTGGTTGCAGCGGATCAAAAGTGACGACTAAGTCGTCTGCTGAGCTCGCCCGCTACAAGATTCGTACGATTGCCTTACTCCCGTTTACATCGATTACGACGCCTCAAGCGCGCGATCAAGACGATCTTTTTCTTTCAACCCCAGAGAGTCTCCGTCGGTCCGATATCTCCTTAGCGATTCCGCGGGAGGTGCAACCTCCGCCCAAGCAAACCATGATGGTGCCGGGATACGCGGCGGAGAAGGTGACGGAATTGTTCTGGGGGCGCCTCCAAGATCGGAGAGGCATTCATGTCATGTCTCCCGGCGAGGCAATCAGAGTTTCGTCAGCCGATAGAGAGTCGGTTACCATAGGATCGGAACAGGCTGCTGCCGCCGTTGCAAAACGACTGAAGGCGGATGCAGCATTGATCGGTCTCGTCTCGGTGTATCAGGAGCGGGTGGGAAGTCGATTGGGAGCAAATCCGCCGGCGACGGTCGGCTTTGAGGCGAAGGTCGTTGCGGCAGATGGGCAGGTGCTCTGGGCCGGTGGGTATTATGAACGACAGCGGCCCATGACCGAAGACCTCATGGGATTTTTACAGCGATGGGCCTTCGTGACGGCGGCGGAACTGGCAGAGTACGGTGTGAATGAGGTCTTGCGAGATTTTCCGTTTGGCGTGGAGGAGGGGAAGTAAGGTGCTGGTGATTCCTGCAATTGACTTGAAGGATGGGCGTTGTGTGCGGTTGCGTCAAGGCGATATGGCGGCGGAAACGGTGTATTCTGATGATGTGGTGGAGGTTGCCGAAAGGTGGCAACAACAGGGAGCCGCGTTGATCCATGTCGTGGACTTAAACGGCGCGGTCGATGGTGAGCCTAAGAATCTCTCTCATATCGAGTCTGTCATGAGGTCGGTGAGGATCCCGGTTCAAGTCGGTGGTGGTGTCAGGACTATTGATACTGTTCGTCAGTATCTCAATGCGGGTGTGTCGCGCGTGGTGCTTGGTACTGCCGCGATCACGGATCGTGGGTTTCTCGAACGAGCCTGTCAGGAGTTTCCGCGGCGGATCGTGCTGGGGCTTGACGCGCGCAATGGTCGAATAGCGGTCAAGGGCTGGACAGCGCTCTCCGATGTGAAGGCGATGGATTTGTTGAAGGACTTGTCTGGGTGCGAGATTGCCGCCGTGGTGTATACGGACATCGCGCGTGACGGTATGCTGAATGGGCCGAATCTGCCTGCATTGAAAGAGATTGCTGAGAGCTCTACGTTTCCGGTGATTGC
>CABVRR010000039.1:0-5041 GCA_902500705.1 uncultured Nitrospira sp. | reverse complement strand
GTGGTCAAGGGCGTCAGCTTTATGAATCTCCGCGATGCCGGAGACCCCGTTGAAGCCGCCGTGGTGTATGATCACGAAGGAGCGGACGAACTTTGTTTTCTCGATATTACGGCCTCGCACGAAAACCGGAAGACGATCATTGATGTCGTCGAACGGACGGCTGCCCGGGTATTTATGCCGGTGACGGTCGGGGGGGGCGTGGGGACGCTCGACGACATCCGAGCGTTGTTGAATGCCGGAGCGGATAAGGTGAGCATCAACACGTCGGCCGTCCGACGGCCCGAGTTCGTGAAAGAGGCCGCGCAGCGTTTCGGGACACAATGCATTGTTGTGGCCATTGATGCGAAGCATGCCACGGGTGATCGTTGGGAGGTCTTCACGCACGGTGGTCGCCACGCGACGGGACTTGATGTGGTTGAGTGGGCAATGCAAATGGAACAGTACGGCGCCGGAGAACTCTTATTGACCAGCATGGATCAGGATGGGCGGCAAGCCGGGTATGACTTGAATCTGACCGCTGCTGTGTCAGGTGCAGTGTCGATTCCTGTGATCGCGTCGGGGGGAGTCGGTACGCTCGATCATCTGTACGATGGTTTCGTGAAGGGAAAGGCAGATGCGGTCTTGGCTGCCTCTATCTTTCATTTCCGGACCTATACGATTCCGCAGGCCAAAGCCTATTTACGAGAACGTGGTGTTCCGGTTCGTCTTGATACAATGACAGGGGTGGCGTAGTCCATGAGCCAGGCATTGGTTGAACCGGTCAAATTTAACGAGCAGGGCCTGCTTCCCGTCGTGATTCAGGATTGGCTGGATGGGACAGTCCTGATGCTCGGTTATATGAACGAAGAGGCGGTGGCCAAGACACTTGCCACAAGGCGTGTGCATTTTTGGAGCCGGTCTCGTAACAGGTTATGGGAAAAGGGTGAGACCTCTGGGAACAAACTGCACGTGAAGGAGCTCTTTATTGATTGTGATCGCGACACCATTCTTGTGAAAGCCCAACCAGCTGGACCGACCTGTCATACGGGCGAACGGGCCTGTTTCTTTTCAAGGATGAATGAGCAGGGACAGGTGGCTCAGGCGAATTCACAAGAAGCACAGGGTGGAATTCTCGAAGGGGTGTTGCGAACGATTCAGGAACGTCGTGCCAATCCTCAGGCTGGTTCCTATACCTCCAAGCTGTTTGACGGGGGACAGGACAAGATTCTCAAGAAGGTGGCGGAGGAGGCCGGAGAAGTTCTGTTGGCGTCCAAAGGGGGGAAAAAAGAGGAGATCGTCTACGAGGTGGCGGATCTGCTCTTCCACACCCTGATGGTGCTGGGGTACCATCAGGTCTCTTTGCAGGACATTTATGAAGAGTTGGGGCGAAGGTTTGGGAAATCGGGCCTACGAACAGGGACATAGCTTTCATGGTTACTGGGATCATCGAGTGGATCCAGATGTAATGCCGAGCGACCGGAGAGGGTGAGATGAGCGAATGCCTTTTTTGTAAGATTGTGGAGAAGAAGATTCCGGCGAAGCTGGTTCACGAAGATGAACTCACATTGGCGTTTGACGACATTCATCCCCAAGCACCCGTTCATACGCTGGTGATACCCAAACGGCATGTTTCGGCTGTACAAGACTTAGGACTCGGTGATGAGTCCTTACTTGCCCAATTGCTGATCAGCTGTACGAAGATTGCAGCCCTGAAAGGAGTGCAGGAGTCCGGTTATCGTGTGGTCACGAATACCGGAAGGGATGCAGGACAAACCGTCTTCCATCTCCATTTTCATGTACTCGGGGGGCGGCCGATGGCTTGGCCCCCAGGGTGATGGAATTCTCCGAATTGACAGATTTTCCCCCTGTCTGTTAATCTGAACGGTCGATTAATCCGATTATTTATCAACCGACTCGTCCGGTCGTGCACGACGGGAACGTAGGAGCTGCGACTCTGGTGGGCCGAAGCTTGATTTCAGACGAGACCCTTAGCTCGATTAAGGATCGTCTGGACATTGTCGACATTGTAAGCCGACATGTGTCCTTGAGCAAGGCCGGACAGAACCTCAAGGGGTTATGTCCCTTCCATCTTGAAAAAACTCCGTCTTTCACGGTCAGCCCGTCCCGACAAATTTTCCACTGTTTCGGTTGTGGGGCCGGGGGAAATGTGTTCACATTTTTGACGCGGATCACGGGAGGCACGTTCCCGGAGGTCGTGCGGGATTTGGGACGAACGGTCGGGATTGAGATTGAGGAGACGGCTTCTCGTTCTGGGCCGCAGGCTGGACTGACTCAAGCGGTTGAACGAGTCAATGAAGCGGCCGCCGCCTGGTTTCAGCAGAACTTACGTGATGAACGGGTAGGCGTGACGGCTCGTGAGTATTTGACGAGCCGGGGAATGTGTTCTCCTACCATCGATCAGTTCGGACTTGGTGTGGCGCCGGACGAATGGGAAGGGTTGTTGAAACGCCTTAACAAGAATGGGTTTTCGCAAAGCGAGATTGCAGCGTCGGGTCTTGTCATTGCGCGAAGTAACAACACGGGATTCTATGATCGATTCCGAGGACGGGTCATGTTTCCAATCACGGATGTGCGGAAACGCGTGGTCGGGTTCGGTGGTCGCGTGCTGGGCGAGGGGATGCCCAAATATCTGAACTCTCCGGATACGGCCCTCTTCAAGAAGGGGCAGACGCTCTTTGCGCTCGACCATGCCAGGGAAGCCATGGCGAGGACGAAGACGGTCATTGTGGTCGAAGGCTATTTTGATGCGATTGCGCTGCATCAGGCCGGATTGACCCATACGGTGGCAACCTTGGGGACGGCATTAACAGCCGAGCATGTTCATGTTCTGCGGCGATTTGTGTCAAAAGTGGTGTTGTTGTTTGACCCAGACGCCGCCGGGGTGAGAGCAGCATTGAGAGGGCTCGATTTGTTCGTGAATAGTGGGTTAGGCGTCAAGGTTGTGACCCTCCCCATAGGGAAAGATCCGGATACCTACGTCAGAGAGAACGGGCCTGACTCGTTTGTACGTCTGGAGGAGCAGGCTCCGAGTCTGCTCGATTTCGCATTGGAGCACCGGCTTGCGGCAACGCAGGGAGGCACGATCGAGGAACGGATTCGCAGCGTAGACGAGATTCTCCGCATCCTGCAGACGAGCGAGCATCCGATCGAGCGGGAGGAGCGTCTCAAACTTGTTGCGGAACGGTTAGGAGTGAATGAGTCGCGGTTGATCGAACGATACCCGGCCCTCGTTGCTCAACAGAAGCAGGGGGTAGGAGTGATTCGACCTGTGGCTGTCGGGAAGTCGGGGAACACTCTCTTCAAGGGAATTCCTGAGGAGCGAGACCTCATGCTTCTTATGTTGCGAGGCAAGTTATCCCCGACGGATATGCGGCGTCTCAGGCCTGAGCAGTTTTCGGTTGAAGCCTGCCGAAAGCTTGCAGAGTTGGCTCTGACCCACATGGATCGCGATGGACGCGTGCTGGTTGAGTCGGTCTTGAATGAGTCCGTAGGCGACCCTGATTGTGGCGCCTTGGCGACGGAGCTGTCGCTTCGCGACGATCATTTCGACGATGCGCCGGAACACATTAAGGCCTGTCTGGATTGTCTGGACCGAAAGCAATCGGAGCAGGTTCTCAGAGAACTGATCGCCAGACTAAAAACGGCTGAACGCGAAGGCCGAGTCGATGATGTGCATGTTCTGAATGTCGAGATCAATGAAGTACGGATGCGGAAAGCCGGCACGCCGACCGCCGGTGTGGTTTCATTGGTGAAGGAGTAGTCATGTCGAAACAAGAGTTGCTCGGTGAAGTGAAGAAGCTGATTACGATCGGGAAGGAAAAAGGCTTTCTGACGTACGACGAGCTCAATAGTACCTTGCCTGCTGAAGTCGTGTCGTCGGATCAGTTCGGCAGCATTATGGCGATGTTCGGCGAGATGGACATCGAAATCATCGAGGCGGGCGAAGGGGAACGGACTCAGAAACGATCTGAAGGCGAAGTCGGTGAAGATGCGGAGGATGTCGAGTCGGAGGCGGAGGAGGAAAACGATAAAGCGATCGATCTCACGCCAGGCGCGCTCAGTCGCACCGACGATCCCGTGCGGCTCTACCTGAAGGAAATGGGGAGCGTGGCCCTCCTCAGTCGCGAAGGCGAGATCGAAATCGCAAAACGGATCGAAGAGGGGAAAAAAGACATTGCGTCGGTGATCTATGGCATGCCGATGACCATCGAATTTGTCCTGGCACTCCGGGATCAACTCAAAAATGCCAAGATCGACGTGCGTGAGATCGTGCCGATTCAGGAAACCGAAGAAGACTTTGAGGAAGACCAACCTCCGGTGGAGCGGGATTACGAGGAGTTACGGGTCAAGACGCTGGAGTCGTTGAATGCCGTGCGGAAAGTGTCACTTGCACTGAAGACATTGGCCGAGAAGGGCAAGCATCTCGCGAGTGATCCGGTCAAACACAAGAAGTTTAAAAAACAGTTCGATGCGATCCGCCAGCAAGTGGTGGATAAAATTGAATCGGTGAACCTCCACGGCGTGCTAAAAGATCGCATGGTGCAACGCGTCCGCGATCTGGCCGTGCAGGTCAGGACGGCCGAACGAGAGGCGATCAGCTGCCAGCGGCGGATCGGTGTCGGGGGGGAAGCCGGCGCCGAACTCCTGAGGAAAATGTGCCGAAGCCGTCCAGACTTCATGGCAGTCAAACGGAAAGTCGGGGTGTCGGAAGAAGCGTTGTTGGAAATCCGAAAAGTCTATCAAGCCGCCAAGGCGAAAGTCCGACAGTTGGAAACGGAAGAAGCGCTGGCTCCGGCTGAAGAGATCAAAGATGCGGTCAAGCATCTCGATCTGGCTGAAGAGAAGGTGAAGCGCGGGAAGGCGGAGTTGGTCGAGGCGAATTTACGCCTCGTGGTCAGCATCGCCAAGAAATATACGAATCGAGGTCTTCAGTTCCTCGATTTGATTCAGGAAGGCAACATCGGACTGATGAAAGCGGTCGACAAATTCGAGTATAAGCGCGGGTACAAATTCAGCACCTACGCCACCTGGTGGATCCGGC
>CABVRR010000038.1 GCA_902500705.1 uncultured Nitrospira sp. | reverse complement strand
GTGTCAGCGTCGCGTATGCCTGATAGTGATCCATCGCAAGATTCAGAGAGTCCCCACAAAATACTCTCTCATATCTCTCTCGCCAAAATGAGGGGGTTGCCCGAGATCCCAATACCCTTCATCTTGACCTCGTAGCATTTTCGAGATTACTCTACGCCACTTCTCGCTTCTGTTGGCTCATCGATTGAAAAGGCGTGGGGTGTTCCTGGGGTTACACGTGTCAATTTCTTTGTCTTGTCCATGCAGGCTACAGCCATCACGTTCATTCAGACATTCGATATCATGAACATTCTCATATGGGCGGTCGTTCTTCTTCTGGGCTTGCTGTTGATCGGAGTCGTGCTCTACGTGCTCTTTCCCCGCACCTATCAGTCTGCCGATTCTGTCGCTAATTCTTATGATGACTGGACGAATGACGGTATTCTTGAGTTCTATTGGGGCGAACATATTCATCTGGGGCACTATGGCTCTCCACCTCGCAACAAAGATTTTCTCACAGCCAAGTCGGACTTTGTGCATGAGATGGTGCGTTGGGGTGGGTTAGCTAAACTTCCCTCAGGGACGACGGTATTAGATGTGGGCTGTGGCATCGGCGGCAGCAGTCGCATGCTGGCGCGGGAGTATGGCTTTGCCGTCACGGGAATCACCATCAGCCCTCAGCAAGTCAGACGGGCTCAAGAACTGACCCCTCCGGAGGTGACTGCCCGCTTTCAGGTCGATGATGCGCTGGCCCTGTCGTTTCCCGATGCCAGTTTTGATGTGGTCTGGTCGGTCGAAGCGGGACCACACATGCCGGATAAGGCACAATTTGCTCGAGAGCTCTTGCGCGTGTTGAAACCGGGTGGAATTCTGGTGGTGGCCGATTGGAATCAACGGGACGATCGCCAGGTGCCGCTCAATGTGTGGGAAAGGCCGGTGATGCGGCAACTGCTGGATCAGTGGTCTCATCCGGCATTTTCCAGCATCGAAGGGTTTGCAGAATTACTGGAGGCCACCGGATTGGTGGCGGGTGAAGTCACCACGGCAGATTGGACTGCCGAAACCGTCCCCTCGTGGCTCGATTCGATTTGGCAGGGAATTGTCCGCCCGGCAGGGCTTGTTCGGTTTGGCCTGAACGGGTTGATTAAATCACTGCGAGAAGTGCCCACGATTCTGTTAATGCGGCTGGCATTTGGGGCAGGGCTGTGTCGCTTTGGCATGTTTTGGGCCGTGCGCACCAATGTCCCCACGAGTGAGCTGTTGTCTGCTCAGGCGGATGACAGGCTTGTACGATCATGAGTGCCATTGATGTTCTAACTACACTGGCCCGTACCAGTGCCGCTGCGAAGTAATCTCTCGTATGTTCGTTCCTCCTTTTTCTGGTTGCCCGAAACAAAATTCAGGGCAGGCCTTGTTTTGTGCATAACCCAGCATTAGCCTCTCACCGCCCAGCTCGGGCTGTCATCCGGTATCTAGCGCATCAGCACCCCGGTCCCTGAAGTACCGCAGAAAGACTCAGACAATCCTCTTCCTGGGATTGCTAGGGTTTCTTTCTTGAACGGGACGGTGGAGCTGAAGATCAAGACTGATCCGCGAGTATCGAGGCCTCCTTCTATCTTCACCCCCGTGATGCTGTACGACTTATCTGTTGCGGCAAAGGTTCCCTCCTGGGTAAAGCTCCCGTTCGGCTGTACCTCATAGGTCAGTGTTGCGGTCTCTTCAAATGACGTAGGGGATAGGCCTGGGAGTATGAGCGTGCCCTGTTGAGTAAGCCGGGCGGAGCCTTTCCCATCATAGGCGATGGTCCCACTGGCGTGGAGGTGAAACGTAGAGCCGATCGTAGTGTCAGCGCAGGTTTTGACCATGCTGAATCGGAATGTGCCGTTGAGCGAGGTGTTCGACACATCTCCGGCGGCTTCGGCCAAGGCTGAACCGATGGACAGTAAGGTGAGGTACATCGCCATCACCAGTACCGTACGGATAAGTTGTCGCATAATCTGTCCTCCTTGTGACGCAGCGCGTATTAGCAGGTTGAATGGATGAGAGAAACGATAAACAGGGTGAGGCTTTCTCCTTGCTGTCGGGATATCGATTGTCACCGAAGTGCTTACAAGTCAGTGAACCCACTCTTACATGCTGGGCATCTTGGGAAGCAATGTAATTACGTGTAATTATAGTAATGCTTTGGTAGGGGGCTCTTGATCACGGAGGCGTCGTGACTGAACGAGTCATTGCCGGCTGGAGTAATAAGCCTGAGCGGCTCAAGGCAATCATATCGGACCGACAGGCTGCCCAAGGTAGGGTGGGTTCGTTGTGCGCAGTGATATCGTTCGCTCACAATGTTGAGCAGCCCCTGATATTCTTCCTTCCACTCCCACCCTTGCATCTCCTTCTTGCACCCCCGTACAATACTTTTTGAAACCTAACCCATTGGCTTTGTTGTCACTTTAAGCACGTGTGAGAAGGATTTAGACCGGCGTGAAGATCGAATATTCGAAGGGCAACCGGGCCTCGAAGGAGCTGATTCTCCTCGATCGACAGCGGTTTGAAATGACCAGCAGCCGGAAGATGAAGGTGATGCTCATCTTCCCGCCGGACTGGTATCCATCGGAACCCTATCTTTCGCTTCCCTCTCTCACCGCAGTTCTTCGTCAAGCCGGACACACGGCCATCCAAAAAGATATCAACTGCGAGATGTGGGATTGGTACTTCAGCGAGGACTTTTTGAAGAAGGTCTTGCGCCGAGTTCCGCAGCAGCTTGATCGCTTACGCAAGCTCTCAAAGAAGCGAGAGTTGAGCGAAGCGGAAATGGACGTGCAACTCGCCCTTTGCGACATCACCCGTCCCAGGATGGAACGATTGATCAAGGATGCCGAGGAAGCGAAGCGAGTAATAAGAAGTGAAGAGTTCTATTATATTGATAAGTTGGAATGGTCACTTCAAGTCTTTCGTGAAGTTACTGCAATGGTGTCTCTGGTCTATTTTCCAGCGCGGATCTGCATGCCGCCGATGGAGACAGACTTATCCTATAAGCCGTATGTCTCGACTGAAGTGATGGATGCTGTGCAGGACGAACAGGTCAATGTATACCGAGACGTATTCGACCATCTGGTGAAGCCGGTCATTCAGGCCGAGCAGCCGGATGTGGTCGGTATCTCCATTGTCTTGCAGCAGCAGATGTTCTCGACCATGACTTTCTGTGCGCTCATCAAACAACACTTTCCCCACATCCATGTCACGATCGGGGGCAATACGGTCACGCGTTTACGCGATGTGTTGCCGCAGTCTCCGCTGTTTCAATATTTCGACAGCGCCGTGGTCTATGAAGGGGAGACGGCCTTCGTGCAACTGGTCTCAGCGGTGGGAGCCAAGCGGAGCCTGACCGAGGTGCCGAACACGATTTACAGAGATGAGACCGGCGTTCATGTGTCGCCGACCAGTTATGCGGAGGATTTAGCGACGTTGCCGCCGCCGGACTTCGACGGATTACCGCTGGAGAAATATTTCGTGCCGACGCGGATTCTTCCCTATTTGGCGACACGCGGTTGCTACTGGGGGCGCTGCGAGTTCTGCGATCACGGTGAAGGGTACACCGCCGGCTATCGATCCAAAAAGATTCAGGACATCCTCGTCGACATCCAATTTCTGCGCGACAAGTACGGTACGACGCATTTCCATTTCACCGACGAGTCCTATCCACCGGCGCTGTTTCGCAAACTCGCGCGAGGGTTGATCGAGAGCCGGATGGGCATCGTCTGGACGACGCATATGCGGTTTGAGAAGAGCTTGTTGGAAGATGCCGTCTGGCAGGATGCGAAGGAGTCGGGCTGCCGCTATTTGCATTTCGGCTACGAGTCGGGTGTCGAGCGGGTGCTCCAACTGATGGACAAGGCGACCACTGCGGAGGTGATGACGCAGCATCTCAAGCTCACGGCAGAGGCGGGGATCTGGAACCACTGCATGGGCTTCTTTGGTTTTCCCGGCGAGACGAAAGAAGAGGCCTGGCAGTCCGTGCAGTTCCTGGAACAGAACAAGGATCATGTCCATTCGCTGGGGTTCGGCACGTTCGATCTGGGACGGCATAATCCGGTGGCGAAACATCCTGAGAAGTGGGGGGTGACGGCCTATAAGAATCCCGAATGGGATCTGGCGCTGGACTACTACTATACAGTGAAGAATGGCATGAGCATCGAAGAGGCGGAACGGGTGTTCGAACAATTTGAACGCACCCATCATCCCGGCTGGGATTTGCGCCTTTATATTCGGGAATATATCTTTCTCTATATCTCGAAATTCGGTTTAGGGAAATTGCCGGATTTGCAATATCGATCCATGAAAACAGCTGGGGTGACGACGACGCTGGCGGGGAAAATGTGATACGTCGTTGTTCACCTCTCGTGACGCGTCACGCGCAAAAAGGATCGTCTTCATTATTCGCGAGAGATAAGATACGCTTCATGAATACCGGATGTCGTGGTTATGAGCAGTAATGGATTTGTTCAAATAGACAGTCTTGTTCCGATGACCAAGGATGCGACGAAGAAGTCCAAGGTCATGCTTCTGTTCCCGCCTGAATGGGTCCCGACCGCGCCATATCTCGCGCTCCCTTCGCTCACTGCCGTCTTGCGCGAAGCGGGTCATACGGTTGTCCAGCGCGATATCAATATCGGGATGTGGGATCATTTCTTCAGTATGGAGTTCTTGATCTGGGTGAAGGCTCGGCTTGGCATGCAGCTCAAGGCGCTGCAAGACAAAGAGAAGACAGGAGCGCTGACGGAGCGAGACCTCAATCAGATGGCGCTCGTAGAGCGAGCGTATCGCCTGGATGTCTTCGATCTGGCGGATCGGGCTGAGGATGCCAAGCTGATCGTGCGTGGCGAGCGCTTCTATGAAGCGGAGACCTTGGAAGGGGCGCTCAATACCTTCCGCGAGACCATGACCTACATCTCGGCAGCGTACTATCCCGCCTCCCTCGTGTTTTATCCGATGGAAAGCAATCTTGGCTACCGTCCCGGTGTCTCGAAAGAAGTGTTTGCCTGTCTCGAAGATGAGCAGGTGAATGTGTACCGAGATCTTTGCAATCAGTTGGTCCTGCCGGACGTGGCGAAAGAGCAACCGCATGTGGTCGGGATTTCCATTGGCACGCAGATGCAGTTATTGGCGGGCTTAACATTTGCCAAGATGGTCAAGGAATCGTTCCCGCAGATTCATGTCGTGGTGGGCGGCAATATCATTACCCGACTCCACGAAGACCTTGCCGTTCACGAGCGGTTTTTTATGGAGGTGTTTGATTCGGCGATTCTCTACGAAGGCGAGCATGCGTTGTTATGGCTCGTCGAGGCCTTGAACGGGGAACGGTCGCTCGCCTCCGTGCCTAACTTGATCTATCGAGATGCGACAGGACTTCACCGGAGTCCCGACGTCTATACTGAGAAGACGACGGCATTACCCTTGCCGGACTTCGAGGGCATGCCGTTGGATCGATACTTCGTGCCGGAACGGATCATTCCCTACCTGGCGACGCGCGGTTGCTATTGGGGGCGCTGCACATTCTGCGACCACGGCCAGGGCTATTTTGATCAGTACCGTGGGATGCCGGCGCAATTGGTCGTGGATCAGATCACGGCGCTGCGCGACAAGTATCACTGTCGACATTTTTTATTCAGCGACGAATCCTATCCACCGGCGTTGTTCAAGAAGGTCTCACAGCTGTTAGTCGATCAAGATGTCGGGATCAAATGGACGACGCTCATCCGGTTTGAAGAAACACTGCAAGATCAAGCCACCTGGGACCTCGCGGCCAAGGCCGGTTGCTGCACGCTCTATTACGGGATGGAATCGGCGAATGAACGCGTCTTGAATCTTATGGACAAGCATGCCAAGAAGAGTGTGATCCAGCGTAATCTTCAGATGGCTACGCAGGCCGGGATCTGGAACCATGTGATGGCCTTCTATGGCTTTCCCGGTGAAACGCTGGATGAGGCGATGGAAACCCGTGGGTTTGTCCTGGAGAATCAGCCGGTCATCCACTCGCTGGAACTCTTTTACTTCGTGGCCTATCGTCATACCCCGATGGTGCGACGCCCGGAACAATTCGGCATCACGATTCACAAGCAGGAAGAGTACGATTTGCCGCTGGACTACTATTACACGTTGAATGATCCCGGCACGCTGTCTTGTCTCGATGCGATGCAACTCTGCGAGGAATTTTATAAGCACGATTTTCATCCCTGGGCCGTACGTGTGAACTCGCGTGAGCATGTCTTCCTGTATATTTCAAAGTTCGGAACGAACCGGCTGCCGCAAATCTACGCTCGGCAGACACAGCCGGTTGGATCGCCGGAGGGTGTGTCAGGATTGATCACCTGGCCGGTCGTGCATTCGCAAGGCGATGAGGGAATGTCACGGGTCACGAGCCACGATGCCGGATGACACCTATTCTCCGCAGATGACTGGTCAGTGCGAGGGGTCGTCAGGAATAAAGACGGCGGAGATCAGTGCGTAGGCGGCTTCAATCGTTCGAGTCATCTCTTCGGCTTTCCGAACCTGTTGCATGTACTGCTTAGGATTGTTGGTGAGACCGGCATAGCGAGTCGGGTTCCAGTTGTAGAGCTGGACGCGTTTTGCCCGTTCCAAGTCATCGGTTGTTATCGGAAGTGTGAGACCCAAAATCTCCAAGGCATGGGCGACGTCTTGCTCGGTGATGTGGTCCATGGGGGGAGTCTGCCGAACGAGGGTGTGCCCTGTCAAATGACAGCGAGTGCGTTCTCTCGGCACGTAACCATTCAGATGTGATCCGGACGAGCGCGGGAGTCACGATGGCTGAACAACGATCCTTGAAATTTTATCAGGCCGATGTCTTTACCGCTCAACCGTTCGGTGGCAACCCCGTCGCGGTCTTTCCCGATGCGGACGGTCTGACCGACGCTGAGTTGCAACAGATCGCACGGGAGATGAATCTCTCGGAGACGGTGTTTGTCTTTCCGCCGACTGATCCTGCCGCCGTCGCTCGTTTGCGGATCTTCACACCGACTCAGGAAATTCCTTTTGCCGGCCATCCGGTGTTGGGGACGTTTTATGTATTGGCCCAGCTTGGGAGGATTGCGGTTCAGGAGCGGGTCACGCATGTGACGCAGGAGTGCAATATCGGGTTGTTTTCCGTTGAGCTGCATGCCGAGCAGGATCGTGTGGCACGGGTCGTCATGTCACAGCCCAAGCCGGAATTCCTGGATCCTCTCGATGCCGTCGATGACGTGTATTTGGTGGGAGCCGCCTTGGGTTTGCCGAAGCATGTGATCGCTGATACGAAATGGCCGCTCCAAGTCGTGTCGACCGGGTTGCCGGTCTTGATCGTGCCGGTGCGAACCTTGACGGCCGTTCGGTCGATCAACCCTGATGCGTCGGCCATTATCAACGTCTGTGAACGATTCGGGGCCAATGGGATCATGGTCTTCACGACGGTGACGGTTGAGTCGTTCGCCTCGGTCCATGCGAGGATGTTTGCTCCCAAAATCGGAATTTTAGAAGATCCTGCAACCGGGAGCGCCGGCGGCGCACTTGGTGCGTATTTGGTTCAGAACGGCGTCGTTGAGGTCGGACCGACGACGGACATTCTTGTTGAGCAGGGGTATGAAATCGACCGACCATCACGAATTCTCGTGCAAGTCGAATCGGATGATGATGTGATCCAAGGCGTGAAGGTCGGCGGACATTGTGTGATGGTCGTGGAAGGGGTCTTGAAGTTCTAAGACTCGTCGGCCAGGAGCGAGAATAAAAAATGAAAGCTGTCGTATTTCGCCGACATGGAGGATCGGACACACTCTCGTATGAAGAGATGCCGATGCCGCAGGCCGGTCCGCAAGACGTGTTGATCCGAGTCAAGGCGTGCGCGCTGAACCATCTCGACATCTGGATCAGACAGGGCAGTCCCGCCTATGCCGTGTCCTTCCCGCATGTAGGGGGCTCGGATGTCTCAGGCATCGTTGAGCAAGTGGGAGAGCAAGTCAACGGCATTGCCGTCGGAACACCCGTCTTTGTGTCGCCCGGCATCAGCTGTTGGAATTGCGAGTTCTGTTTGGCCGGTCGGGACAATCTGTGCCGAACGTACCATCTTTTGGGAGCCAGGGTGCATGGCGGCTATGCCGAGTATGTGACAGTTCCATTTCGGAACGTGCTG
Organism: uncultured Nitrospira sp.; assembly: GCA_902500705.1. GTDB lineage: Bacteria > Nitrospirota > Nitrospiria > Nitrospirales > Nitrospiraceae > Nitrospira_D. Next base: position 21,220 of record CABVRR010000038.1, on the reverse strand, counting down.
CCGATTCCTGAGAATATCACCTTCGAGCAGGCCGCGGCGTTTCCACTCGTTTCTGTCACGGTCTCGCACATGCTGTTTGCGTTGGCCGATCTCCGGCATGGTGAAACCGTCCTGGTGATGGGAGCGGGGAGCGGGGTCGGGATGATGGCGGTTCAGTTGGCGAAGTTGGCCGGGGCGCGTGTCATTACCACGGTCGGTTCTGCCGACAAGATTCCCAAAGCCGTTGTGTTGGGCGCTGATGCAGTCATCGATCACTCGAAGGAAACGGTTTCGAAACGAGTGAAACTGCTCACGGAAGGACGAGGTGTCGATGTCGTGATCGAACATATCGGACCGGAGGTCTGGGCCAGTTGCGTGGAGTCGCTCGCAAAAGGTGGCCGATTGATCACGTGCGGTGCAACGACCGGTGGAGAGGTGACGCTCGACCTACGCCACGTATTTTCTCGTCAGTTGACGATCAAGGGATCCTATATGGGTACGCGGGCGGAGCTCGTGAAAGCTGCGGAACTGATTGGCCAAAAACGGGTGATCGCAGCCATTGAGCGAACATTTCCCCTTCAGGACGCTCGCGAGGCTCAGGAGCTGATGGCGAGTCGAAGATTTTTCGGAAAGATCGTGCTTGTCTGCTAAACCTGCGACCACCTGTTTTGAGCCGCATACCTTTCTGTGTTACCCTGACGGCAGTCAGACGAAACGTGGCCGGCGTGCTCTCACGGAAGCCCATCCGAACTCAAAGGAGGAAGCCATGTCCACTGTTGCACAGATCATGACAAAGCGTCCCAAATCGACCGGACCGAAGACATCGATCGCCGGCGCCGCAAAAGCGATGCGCAGTGCGCGGATCGGATCCTTGTTCGTCAAGAAGGGCAAACAATTGGTTGGGATCGTGACGGACACGGATATTGTGCGACGGGCTGTGGCGACGGGTAAACCGTTGGGGAAATTGACGGTCGAAAAGATTATGACGACGCCGATCTGCACGATTGAGAGCAATCAGTCAGTCGATGAGGCGCAGGACATGATGGGTGATCTGGGAGTGCGTCATCTCGGAGTGACCAAGAACGGCGAGATTACCGGCGTGATCTCCGTACGGGATGTCTTATCGTGTTATAAGCGGTATGCCCAGTCCAAGATTGTGGCTGAGGTACCCTATTCCGAGCCGAAGATCTCGCAGGATTAAGAAATGTGCTGAATCATCGAGTGCTTGGTGTTAAGCAGAATGCACCGGACTGCGCACGTGCCGCCCGTTATTTTCTGAGTTCTTTGACCAGGTGGCCGAGTTCGGGAAGAATGAGCTTTTCCATCGCGAGGCGGACGGCGTTCTCGGATCCGGGAGTGGAAAAGAGTATGCGGCCGTTGATGATCCCGGCAGTCGCCCGACTCATGATCGCCGGAGATCCGATGTCCTGATAGGTCAGCCACCGGAAAATTTCCCCGAATCCCGCCAGTCGCTTTTCCAGCATGGTATCCACCGCTTCGAACGTTGAATCTCGACGGGAAATGCCGGTTCCACCGTTGATGATGATGGCGTGCACCTCTTCGTTGCCGGTTCCGCGAGCGATCCACAATTGAATTTGCGCGGGGTCGTCTTTCACCAGATGATAGCCGACGACTGCATGGCCTCGTTCTTCGAGAAGTCTGCGAATCAGCTGCCCGCTTGTGTCGGTTTCAGGCGTACGGGTGTCGCTGCAGGTAATGACCATGCACCCGATCGAGCCGGGTGCATGGGTTTTGTGTTCGTGATGACTGGGTGTGGTCATGCGCAATCAATATACGATCAATAATCAGTTGAAGTACTCAAGCTTGGTTTCAGCTGACTACTCGAAACCGACCGTCCGCCGCTCAGCCTATTGCCACACGGAATCCGGATTCAGTTTTGCGACCGGCGTCCCTTTTGCGACATGCTCGTCGAGAATGGTCGCCACGTCCGCTTCGGTAACCTTGGAATACCAGGTATTGTCGGGATAGACGACGACCGTCGGGCCCTGTTCGCAGGGACCAAGGCAGCCGGTCGCGCTTACCAACACTTGTCCGGGTGGAACGGACCTCTGCATCAGTCCCATGTTGAACGCCATTAAGAGCTGCGCGGCGCCTGCAGATCCACAGGATGGTTTGGGATGGCCGGGAGGACGGGAATTGGTGCACACGAGAATATGATATTTTGGTTTTGGCATGGGTTCCTCAATGGTAAATAGACATGGCACATACGGCCACGGCATGGTTACCGCGGTTTATACGACTCCCATTCTTGAATGACCTCGTCCGGGAGCTTCCACTGTTTGAGCCCTTTCAGCACCCAATCTAGGTAGTGATCTTTGGGCTTAAACTTTCCGATGGGGTTTGCGGCGTAGGTGGTGACGAGTTCCTTGTCTCCGTCGGCGGTCGAGACGGTAACTTGCAGATGACGGTAGGCTCCTTGCGGCACGTCTTGTTCAAACTGATCCATCAGCTTCACGTCTTCATCCGTGAGTTCAAACACCCCGCCCCAGGTTTTCTCACCGTGTGACGGTACGATGCTGGCCAGCCCACAACGCCATTGTGACGACCATCGGCAAAATTTGACGGTATGGTCCGATAAGGCCGCCAGGTAAAGAAATCTATGTTCAGGGGCTCGACGCTTCAGCTGAGAAGGATTGAGCAGATCACCGTATAGAAAGAATTTCATGCCCCGTACTCGCTCTATGTTCACCGTCTTGACGCTAACTCGTACTTGTAACACACCGGCTTTTCATCAGACAAGCGGCCCTCGTCACGACCGGTGCTCAACGCGCATTGACATGGCGTTCTGGGCTTCCATAAGATGCCGCGCAGTTCACAGGGCTCTACGTGATGAGTCTTCTATGCCGATGCTGAAGCAAGACACGGTATGCCGGTATGATTGATAGCCGCACCAATGCTCGATCGTTCAGGCCACAGCCTCTCCACTATGCCGCCATCGCGGTTCTGCTGCTGGGGGGGCTCTGTTATGCCTGGATCACGCTGCCGGCATCCACCCCGTCGAGAGACCAGCGAGAAACTGAGGCGTTAGCTCTGGTGCAGAATCATCCGGCGATTGGACAGCCGACCATTCTTGCGGCCATGAACGAGCATGTCCGAACCATGAAGGATCGCGGACAGGGAGTTCGGCTGGGCGAATGGCGCGTGAAGCATGTCGAGGGAGATATCTACGAGATCCGTGTGCAGCTTCGCGATCAGGGGACGCGCGGCCAATGGTTCGAGCGAGAATTCATCTGGCATGCGCACCTGGAACTCAAGAAGGTCAATGCGGCTTCCTTGCCAGCGGATGGTGTGACACCCCAAGCCCCAGACGCACTTCCTCTGCCCCAAGATTAAGCCGGTTCTCTGAGCGCCGGAGGGATCGCGACCTGGATTGCATCCCCTTGGACTCGAACCTCGCAACAGGTCACCTGAAAATTTGGATTGCCGACCCGTTCTCCTGAGGTGATGCTGAATCTCCAGCCGTGCCAGGGGCATTCGACCACCGTCTCGCGCAGCGTTCCCTCTCCGAGCGGACCGCCGGCATGCGGGCAGGTATTATCGATCGCGTAAAATGTTCCATCTACATTGAAGATCGCAATCCACACTCCATCGACCTCCACGGTTCGCCCGGTCCCAAGTGGAATCTCATGCGTGAAGGCTACGGTGACGAAATCGTTCATCATGGTCATCTCTCCCTCGGTTCGTCGTATGCGGCGTCAGAAGGGCGCTTGCTTGATTTCAGAGTCACCGTATGGCATAGAAGCATGAGTGCTGTAGCTTTCCCCATACGGACGAGCATCTCCAACCCTGAGGAGGCTCGAGCGAGGATGAGGTTGCTGCATGGAAATGACCCTCCTTCTGAATGCGACCTATGAACCCCTGCGGGTCGTACATTGGCAAAAAGCGATCGCACTCCTGTGGCAAGGGAAAGTCGAAGTCTTGGAAGTCTACGACCGAGAAATCCACGGGATTTCCCTGTCGATCAAGCTTCCGGCCGTCATGCGCTTGCTGAAGCTGGTGAGGCTGAAAGACAGTCATCGCGCCGTCAAATTTTCCCGCATCAACATTTTTACGCGAGACGGGTATTGCTGCCAATACTGTCACCACAGATTTCGGACGGAAGAGCTGACGTTCGATCATGTCGTGCCCATCGCGAAGGGTGGGAAAAAAACCTGGGAAAATATCGTGACCGCTTGCTGGCGATGCAACAATCGAAAGAGCGGGCGTACGCCGGAAGAGGCCGGCATGAAGTTAAAGAAACGGCCCATGAAGCCTCGATGGAGCCCGGTCATTACCATCACCATCGGTATTCGCAATACGCCGGAAAGCTGGCGTGATTATCTCTATTGGAATATGGAACTGGATGCAGATCCGGCCGATCCATAACCGATCTTGGAACGATTCTCTGTGGGCGTCCTATCCGCAACTGCTATTTTCACGGTCGTTCCCCTCACGCCACGCAAGCAGTCATCCCCGGCTTTGAGATGTGTCGCATTATAGCGATCGTCTGATCAAAATACGAAAGAACAGGCGGAATCTTGAAATCCCTCTTGCATGAGGATGGCTCATTCTCGGATACTGGGTTGCGTAGTTGAAACGAGGAGTTGTGTCATGGCTGCTAATCCTGGTTTTCCTTTGGTCTTGGATGTAAGAGGCTGGCCGGTCCTGGTAGTCGGCGGCGATGAGGAGGCGTCGGAAAAATCCCAACGCCTGCTCGAGTCCGGTGCGCGGGTGACGGTGGTCAGTCCGACGTTAAATGAACCGCTACGCCTTCTGGCGGCTTCGGGAAAGATCATCCATCGTGGGCGACAGTTTCGCGATATGGATCTGGAGCATGCCATTCTTGTGCTCAATACCATTCGTGGCGATCGTGACTTTGCGCAAATGCTGTCGGCGAAAACCAGAGAAAAGCGTGTGTTGCTCTGGTCGGTGGACTATCCGGAGGCAAGCAGCGTGACGATGCCGGCCGTTGCGGCAGTGGGCCATGTGCGTGTCGCGATCAGTACGAGCGGGGTGGCACCGGCCCTTTCAGGATTCATGAAAGAGGATCTGGAGCAAATTCTCGATGCGGAATTCGTCGAGTTCGTCGAGTGGATCGGCCAACTGCGCGAACAGGCCAAAGCCAATGAACCGGATGCCGAGAAGCGACGAACGCTGTTTCGTGACGCGTTGGACGGGTTTCGATTGCTCGGCAAGGTCCGCTATCCGGCAGTCTGGTCTGAACGACGGTCGCAGGCAGTGACGAGTGCACAGCCTGACGCCCAGCCACAATAAGGAGATACGATGGTCCTACTGGAATTCAGCATGTCACCATTGGGCAAGGGGGAGAGCGTCGGAAAGTATGTGGCTCGTTCCCTCGATATTATCGATAAGAGCGGAGTCGCGTATCGACTGAATCCGATGGGAACGGTCTTAGAGGGTGAGTGGCAGCAGGTCTTCTCAGTGGTGCAGCGATGTTATGAACGGATGAAAAAAGATTGCAATCGTATCTCCTGCACGATCAAAGTCGACTATCGCAAGGGCCATTCCGGACGCCTCCGGAGCAAAGTTGCCAGTGTTGAAAAAAAACTGAAGCGGTCGGTGAAACAATAGGACCCTGTGCCATCGGACAGCTCTGCTGTCGCACGCTCTCGCAAATCCGTAGGGTCAGCTTCTCGAATGTCACCTTCGGTCACGGTCCCATCTTTGGACCAGCCATCCCCCTCTGAGGCAAGGGGAACACACCTTCGTATTGCAAAGCTCATACGGTCGCCGATATACTCGCCCGGCTATACGTGCTATTCCCGCAGGTGAACTGTGCAGATGATCACAATGTATGGTCCTGTACGGTCCCAAGCCCGTCGTAACGGCTGATTGTATTACCAGCCACGTCAGGCATGATCCCGTCGATCTGTCGTCCAAAGGGAAGACATCATGACAAGCAGCTTGCTTGACGTCGTTGGAGCCAAGTCCCTGCCGAGCCTTGAACTCTTCTCAAAAGAGAGAACGATCCTTGAGCAAGGCGCCATGGCGTTTCGCCCGTTCGGGTTGGACGAACAGGGACAGACGATTCGAGATCTCAGCGGCGTCAGTATCAGAGCAGTAACGGTCTTTCTCGAAAGACTGGTCACGTCCGAAGGGCACACGTCGGGAGGACAAGACGCGGTCGAAGAGTTGTGTCGTCTTTTGAACGACCGGATTAAAGACCCTGTCTATCATGTGACACCGGAATTGCTGAAAAATCCTTGGAACAGCTACTCGTACGAGTTTACCTCCTACCTTTATGAGTTCTGTGAGCAGATCTCGGGTGATTCTCGGTTTGCCTTCAAGGCAGGGGCTGAAAAAGTATCCCCCATCATGCTGGCCCTCACGCGCCCTTTTTCTCTGTCTCAGATCTATACGATGTTTCCCTACTTCGGGAATAAGTTTACGTCCGGATCCGTTGAGTTCCGGGTGATGGAAGTCACGAGCAACACCGCTGCAGTGGGAATGCGGTTTACCGACCGGACGCTTCGGCAGTTCGGGCCTTACCGTAGGCGCTGTGCGTGCCTGGTCTGTCAGTCTGCGCAAGGGATCATGGTCGCCATGGCGGATCGTATTCATGGCTTTTCCCAGGCCGAATCGATCGAAACCTCTTGCATCGGTAATGATGACGATTGGTGCCAGTGGACGATCCGATGGCAGGAAGCGAAGCGGTATCGGAAGCGGTTCTGGCGAACCACATCACCCCTTGAGCAAACACACCGGACGCAACTGAGCCCTGAGTCGGTTACCGGTGGGAAAGATGTTCAAGCCGCGCATCCCCCGGCAGCCATCCTCGTTGCACCCTCGTCTTCAGTGCGGCAGAGTTTTTGGTTGTTTTTATGGGGAGGGATCGTAGGGCTTGCCCTCATGGCAGGAGTCGGCGTGTTGAATCCGACGGTGAGTCTCGGCGAAGTCATCTTGGTCGGGCTGTGCCCGGTGTTGGCTGTCGGCATCATGGTCAATCGACGGCTGCTCCGTGAGAGCGAACGACGTGAAGCGCTGATTCAAGAACAGATTGCATCCGTCGAGTCTCGTCATGAGGAATTGCGCGAAGCGTATTTGAAACAAGAACAGATGCGGGTGGAGCTGCGTCAAAAAGTGGCCCAACTGACGGCGCTCCATCGAGCCGGACTTTCCTTCGGCTCAACGTTCGAACGAGACGCCCTCCTGCACCAGGTGTTGGAAGCCTTGACTCACGAGCTGAATTACAACAGTGCCATGGTGTCGGTATTCGACTCCGCTGAGAATAGCATCCAACATGTTCGTTTGATCGGTTCACCACCGGACATTGAAACCTTCGCGCAGTCTTGCCGGATCCCGATTACCGATCGAGAGAGTCCCGAGGGGACGGTGGTGCTTCAAGGTCGTCCTCTGTTGGTCAAGGATATTGAGCAGATCCGGCATCGCCTTCACCCTCTCAATCAACGACTGGCGGAGTTAAGCGGGACCAAAGCCTTGGTCGTGGTTCCTATCAAAACGAAAGACCGTATTTGGGGGATGTTGACGGTCGATCGTTCGCATAATCAAAGCGTGACGGAAGACGATTTGGAGTTGATGACGACTGTCGCGAGTCAGGTTTCCATCGCATTGGATAACGCGTCAGCCTATCAGCAGATCGAGGAATGGAATCAGGGGTTGGAGGTGAAGGTCAGAGAGCGCACAGAAGCGCTCGAGCGGGCCGACCGGTTGCGGGCGCAATTTCTCTCCCACGTCTCGCATGAACTGCGAACACCGCTGACGTCTATTAAAGGGTTCATCCAAAACCTACTGGACGGACTGACCGGGCCTTTGAACGAAAAACAGCAGCGCTATCTCGTGCGGATGTCGGAAAACTCGGATCGACTGGTTCGGATGATCGAAGATCTTCTGGATCGTACTCGTATCGAGACCGGGCGTCTAGAGGTGCGTCCGTCTGATGTCAAGCTTGATCCCTGCCTTGCCGACGTGATCGAACAGCTGAAACCACTGGCTCAGGCTAAACAACAATCATTGGAATTTTACTGTGCGGATGTCGACGTTGAGGTCTGGGCGGATCGCGATCGCTTGATTCAGACCGTCGTTAATCTGGTGCAAAATGCCATTAAGTTTACCCCGACAGGCGGAACCGTGTCGGTGGTGTGCGAGTTACCGAGTTCCCGCACGGCGACGGTTCTGGTTCGGGACACGGGGCCCGGTATCGCTTCGGCACACTTGGAGAAGATTTTTGATCCGTTCTTTCGCATCCAGCAAAACGAGCGCACCGCTCCGAAGGGGTTGGGGCTTGGGTTATCGATTGTTAAAACACTGGTGGAGCTACAAGGAGGGGAGGTGGAGGCCCGTAATCGTCCGGAGGGCGGCGCAGAACTGTCCTTTACAATTCCGATTCATGCTGTGAAAACGCCGCCGTTGCGTGAGTCTCCTCTCATGGGGCAACATATTCTGGTCGTGGATGACGATCCCGATATTCAGCAACTGCTTCATGATCGCTTGAAGGCCGGCGGTTATCAGACGGTCTCGGCGCTTGACGGACGACAAGCGTTGACGATTCTTCACTCACAGGAGTTCGATGGAATGATCCTAGATATCGGAATTGGTCAGATCGACGGATTGGATGTTCTCCGGCAGGTGCGGCGGACGAACCAACGTCTTCCCATCATCATGGTTACGGCATCGGGATCTCAAGAACTGGCCATGAGGGCCATCGGGTTGGGAGCCCAAGCCTACCTCCTCAAGCCATTCGACGCAGGCCAGCTTCAGCAAACCATGGATCGATGGTTCCGACGTGCGTAACGCTTGCTCTATATCAGGTCGATACAACGGGGTTGTCCTGAACGCTCGAAGTCAGTTCATATTGAGACATTCCAGCATCTGCGGGCTCCCCCTGTTGGTGGTTCTTGCCATCACCACCTGGTGTTCCTCACCGACGTTTGCTCAGATTCCCCGCATTCAGGGACAGGGAGCCGCTGCGTCCGGGATGGGGAATGCGTTTGCCGCTCAGGCCGACAATCCGTCTGCGCTGCATTACAACCCAGCTGGAATGGCTCAGCTTCGCGGTGTGCAAATCATGGCAGGGGGACTCCTTGTCGGGGGACCGATGGACCATAGAAGTCAGGACGGGACCACAACGGCTGGTGATCATGATGGTGTTGTCGCGTGGCCTCCACCTGCCCACACCTATGTGACGGCAAATCTCCAAGGCCTTGGGATGCCTTTGCTCGATAAGTTCACGGTAGGCATAGGGGTCACAACCCCGTTTGGTTCAGAAACCAGATGGCCGAATACGGGCCCGTTTAGCGCAGTTGCGACATTCAGTGCATTGCCGTTATTTGATATTAAACCGACGTTTGCGTATCAACTTCTTCCTGATCTCTCGATCGGAGCCGGTGTCGACATTTACACCTTTTCCGGTCTTTTTGGAGAGGGCCATGCCGAATTTCAGAGAATCTTTCCTCCCGGGAATAAAATTGAGTTGAATGGGAAAGATACCGCACTAGGCTTTAACATCGGCACGTTATATACCGCCTTGCGGAACGCAGACGGAGTACCGATTGTGAATATTGCGGTTGTCTACCGAAGCCAGGCCACGCTTCACTTAGATGGCGTGCAGCTAGCCAACGGTGCGAAGGTCCGAGACACAACCACAACGTTGGTACTGCCTCAAGTCATCACCGGGGGTATCGCGCTGTGGCCGATTCGGAACGCTGAACGCGAGTGGAAGCTCGAATTGAATGTAGACTACATCGGCTGGAAATCAGTCAGAAACTTAGATCTTCGACAACCCGATGGAACGGTCATTCTTCAACAACCTCAAAATTGGAAAAGCACCTATGCCATTTTAGTCGGCACCGAGTATCGATGGCTGACGATGGATCGATTCCCCGGATGGGAGGTCGCCGTGCGGGGCGGCTATTCGAATTTGCAATCACAAGTCCCGGACTCCACGTTCAATCCGGCGATCCCATCGGCTGATCTTCACATCATCTCTACGGGCGTGGGATGGATCTGCAAGGAGAATGGGTCGTTCTTCGGTTTAACGACCTGTGGGAAGTTGGGAGTCGGATTTCTCAAGCCAAAGACGGTGGGTGTCGATCTGTCGTACCAGGTGTCACTCTACGAGCCACGAACTGTCGATGGAAATACTGGCATTCGGGCAGGCGTAAACGGGTTTTATCAAAATACGGCGCACACAGGTGGGCTTTCCGTTCGTATCGGTTTCTGACTCACGGCTGTTTCTCTTCCCTCGTTTCTTTTTCTCGGTCACTCAACGCGCAGATGCAGGGGAATCATTCAGGAGGAGACATAGCGTCTTGGGATCTGAGATCCGATCGCACAGAGGACTTCGTAAGAGATCGTGTTTGCCCATTGTGCGATATCAGAAGCCGTGATTTCCTCATCTCCCTGTCGTCCGATGAGCACGGCGTCATCGCCTACGGCAGCGCTTGGGATGCCGGTGACATCCACCATAACCATATCCATACAGACTACTCCTGCGATCGGAGCGCGTTGCCCTCGAATAAGGACGGCACCTCGATTTGAGAGACGGCGGGTGAATCCATCGGCATAGCCGATAGGGAGCACCGCAATGCGTGTGGAATGTTTGGCAGTGAAGGTCCGATTGTAACTGACCGTTTCTCCTGGCGGGATGGTTCGAAGTTGTGAAATGCGGGTTGTGAGGGAGAGAACCGGCTTCAGCTCGGGAGCCTGAACCGTATCAGGGAGGGTGTGGTATCCGTATAACATGATGCCAAGTCGTACGAGGGAAAAGTGAGCCGATGGGAAACGAACTGCTCCGCAACTGTTGGAAGCATGGATAAGAGGAACATGGACCCCGCTTTTCTGTACCACCGTAAGGGCTTTATTGAAGCGAGTCAGTTGCTGTTTGGTCGTATCGGGGTCGGTCCCATCGGTATCAGCCAAATGGGTCATGAGTCCTTCCAGCCGCAGAGACGGAGGAAGTCCTTGTATCACGAGGAGAGTCTCGAGTTCTTGTTGCGTCAGTCCCAGTCGACCCATGCCGGTTTCGATCTTGAGATGAATGGGGTAGGGAGTGCCAAGCGAACCAGCGGCGTCAGCCAGCGCTGAGAGCGCGGACAGATCGCTCACCGCAGGGGTGAGTCGGTACGTGAAGAGATCACTACACTGTTCACGGAAGGTCGGTCCGAGGACGAGGATCGGCACCGCGATCCCGGCTTGTCTCAGTGTAATCCCTTCTGCCGGCGAGAAGACGGCAAGGCGAGCCACACCATGCCGAATCAGTGTTTGAGAGGTTTCAAGTGCGCCGTGACCATAGGCATCAGCCTTGACCACCGCCATGACGTCGCATCCGGGAGAGAGAATCCGGCGAACTTGAGCGAGATTGTGTGCGAGTGCCGTGAGGTCTATGGTGGCGACGGTTGGGAGGAAGTCCTGCGTCATCGACAGGTGGTAGAGCGGGAATCAGGAAGTCCGGCTCAGACCTCCATGATTTCCTGTTCCTTTTTTTTGATCACGTCATCGATCTTTTGCCCATATTGTTCGATCAGCTTTTGCGTCTCTTGCTCGGCCTTACGTAGGTCATCCTCGGTCAGCTTGGCGTCTTTTTGGAGTTTCTTCAACTCTTCGTTCGCGTCTCGCCGAAAACCTCGAATCTGGACTTTCGTTTCCTCGCCATGTTTTTTGCAGATCTTGGTCAGCTCCTTCCGGCGCTCTTCCGTCAAAGGCGGAAGAGGGACTCGGATTACTTTACCGTCGTTGGAAGGGGTGACACCCAACCCGGAGTTGGAGATGGCTTTCTCAATCTCTTTGATCAGTTTCGGTTCCCAGGGTTGAATGGTGATCAGTCGGGCTTCAGGCGTCGCAACGTTGGCGACCTGTTTGAGCGGGGTTATGGTTCCGTAATAGTCGACGCGAATTCCATCGAGCAAGGCAACGGAAGCCCGTCCTGTTCGAAGACCGGATAGGTCTTTCCGCAGGTGCTCAAGCGCCTGGTCCATATGGGAAATAAATGTTTGCCGAACCGGAGCAGTGTTGGACATGAAGACACCTCGTGAGCAAATCAGCGGTCGCCGACGGTAACCAAGGTTCCGATCGGCTCGCCTAATGCCGTGCGTTTGAAGTTGCCTTTGACTTTCAGGTTGAACACGATGAGCGGCAATTTATTGTCCATGCAAAGGCTGATCGCCGTTGAATCCATCACTTTGAGATTTTGAGTGAGGATGGACAGAAACGAAATCTTCTCGTACTGTTGAGCCGACGGATTGGTGACAGGATCGGCGTCATAGATGCCGTCGACCTTTGTCCCTTTCATGATGACTTGAGCGTTGATTTCCATGGCACGCAGAACGGCCGCCGTATCAGTCGAGAAGTAAGGATTGCCTGTGCCGGCGGCAAAGATCACCACCCGGTTTTTCTCCAGATGGCGGATGGCTCTTCGGCGGATATACCCCTCTGCGAGTTGTCGCATTTCTATGGCGGATTGAACGCGCGTGATGATCCCGATTCGTTCCAGCGCGTTCTGGAGCGCCAGCGCATTGAGCACCGTCGCCAACATCCCCATATAATCAGCCGAGGACCGCTCCATGCCGGATGCGCTGGCCGCGATGCCACGAAAAATGTTGCCGCCGCCGATGACGACCGCCACTTGAGTTTCAAGGGCGACGACGGAAGCGATTTCTTCCGCGAGGCTTTCAAGAACGGACGGTTGAATGCCGTAGCCTTGCTCGCCAGCCAACATCTCCCCACTGACTTTCAGAAGGAGGCGTCGGTATTTGGCTGAGCTCATGCTTCGCCTAACTGATAGCGGGTGAACCGGCGAACATTCATATTTTCGCCGATCTTGGAGATTTTCTGAGCCAGCAGATCCTTGACGGTGACGGCCGGATCTTTAATGAAGGATTGTTCCAAGAGGCAGTTTTCCTGATAGAACTTTTCCATCTTGCCCTCGACGATTTTCGGCCATGCTGCCGCAGGCTTTCCCAGTTCTTTCGCCTGGCCTTCGTAGATCGTTTTTTCCTTTTCGGCGACTTCGGCCGGAACATCCTCGCGTTTCACGAACGACGGCTTTGCCGCCGCGACCTGAAGGGCCAGATCGTTGACGAAGGCTTTGAATTCCTCATTCCGCGCGACGAAATCGGTTTCGCAGTTGACCTCGATCAAGACGCCGATTTTGCCGCCCATGTGTATGTAAGAATGAATCAATCCCTGGTTGGTTTCACGCCCGGCTTTCTTGGCCGCCGCCGCGAGGCCTTTTTGCCGCAGATAGTCGATGGCTTTTTCGACGTCGTTTCCGTTTTCAGTAAGGGCTTTTTGACAATCTAAAATACCGGCGCCTGTTTTTTCCCGAAGCTCTTTCACGAGCTGACTGGATCCTGCCATGATTCGTTATTCCTTCGCGTTATCGATGAGGCTGAATCGTTGATGCATCAATCGCATGACGTCATGAAACCGGAACACGTTCAACACCACGCATGGCCGGTTTCTTATCGCCGCTGGCGGGAGTCGCTTGAAACTCTGCTTCTTCTCGTTGGGCTTTCACATGCGCGCCTTCGATGCAGGCATCGGCGATTTTTGAGGTAATCAATTTGATAGACCGGATGGCATCGTCGTTGCCAGGAATCGGGTAGGTGATGTCGTCCGGGTCGCAGTTGCTGTCGAGGATGGCGATGACCGGGATATCAAGCCGCTTCGCTTCTTGCACGGCAATTTTCTCAATTCTGGTATCAAGCACGAAGACCGCTCCGGGCAGACCGCGCATGTTCTTGATGCCGGACAGGTATTTCTGGAGTTTTGCGATGTCCTTCTGCATGAGAAGGATTTCTTTCTTTTTCAGACCGTGCTCGCTGGGGTTCAGCAGCGTCGTTTCCATCTTCTTCATCTTGTCGATGCTGCGCCGGATGGTTTGGAAGTTGGTCAACATTCCGCCCAGCCAGCGTTGGTTGACGAAATACATGTTGGCCCGCTTGGCTTCCTCTTCGAGGATTTCTGCAGCCTGTCGCTTCGTGCCGACGAACAAGACGGACTCTCCGGCGGCAGCGAGGTCTCGAACGAAGGCATAGGTCTGTTCCATCCGCGCGACGGTTTGCTGCAGATCGATGATGTAGATGCCGCTGCGTTCACCGAACAAAAACTTCTTCATCTTGGGATTCCAGCGGTTCGTCTGGTGCCCAAAATGCACACCTGCTTCCAATAACTCCTTAATTGCCACCACTCCCATGCCTTCACCTCCCCTCAAGCTTGCAGAGCGCCCACACCGTGGGCGAGGGAATCGCTTCCCTTATTCTCAAGCTGTGCAGCGCCTTGACGCTGATGGTTATTTGAATTGAATAGAGCCGCTTTCCTTACTGATTAGGAGAAGCAACCCCTCTGTCAAACACAGACCGAGGACGCTACCATAGTCTCGCCGAGGTTTCAAGCCGCCTGCGGCCTGTGTCACGCTAAGATCGATAGCTGGCGTTGATACGAACATAGTCGTACGAGAGATCCGTCGTCCACCGGTGGGCGTGAGCGTGACCTTGCCCAAGCTGGATAATGATTCTAAACTCTTTTTGTTTGAAGATCTGCGCGATCTGTTGTTCTGCCTCCAGCCCTGTTCCAATCCCCCGTCGCACCATGATGATATCGTCGAATCGCACCGTGACTTTATTGGGGTCGATCGCAACGCCCGATCGCCCGACGGCAGCCATGATTCTCCCCCAATTCGCATCCTCCCCAAACAAGGCGGTCTTGACCAAGTTGGATGTTGCAATCGTATCGGCAACTCGTTTTGCTGCCGCTGTCGTCGCGGCGCCTTGTACCAGAATCGTGACGACTTTAGTAACGCCTTCACCGTCTCGGCAAATCATGAGAGCCAATTCTTGCGCCGCTTCGGTGAGGAGTCGTTCGAAATCTCGATAGGATCTGGTGCCCTGTTGGATCGGTCGGTTCTTGGCGAGCCCATTTGCCAGACAGAGCACCGTGTCGTTCGTGCTGGTATCGCCGTCCACTGTAATGCAGTTGAAAGACTGGTCGACGGTCGCTCGCAGCGCATGCTGGAGAGCCGCCGGAACAATCGCCGCATCGGTTGTCAGATAGGCCAGCATGGTAGCCATATTCGGATGGATCATGCCCGACCCCTTGGCCATGCCGCCGATGGTGACAGTGCGGCCGCCGATTCGTGCTTGTCGTACGACGGTTTTCGGCCGTAAGTCCGTGGTTAAAATTGCGTGGGCGGCTTGATCGCCTCCTGGAATGCTGAGACGGGCGATCAATGTTGGGACGGCTGCGATGATGCGGTCGATCGGCAATACGCGACCGATCACACCGGTCGATCCCACGAAGACTTGATGTACCGGAATGGAGAGCTGTTGTGCCACCGCCGTCGCCATGGCTTTTGCCGCCACCAGTCCCTGTGCGCCCGTGCAGGCATTAGCATTTCCGCTGTTGACGATGATCGCTCGTCCACGGCGGGACCGAAGGTGGCGTCGGTCCAGAAGTACCGGCGCGGCAACCACACGATTTTTTGTGAACACTCCGGCGATCGGCCCGCTCACGTCGGACAGGCAGAGGGCTAAATCGAGTAAGCCTGGTTTTTTAATCCCGCAGTGGATCCCGGCGGCTTGAAATCCCAACGGTGCAGTGATCCCGACGTGTTTTGGTTTCATGACGATTGCTCAGGGTGAACCATGGTTGAGCGACGTGACAGTCGAGAACAGGTAGTTAAGGATAGCTACCCGGCGCAGTCAAACCGGTGTCTTCGGGAATGCCGAGCATCAGATTCATCGCTTGAATAGCCTGACCGGCAGCGCCTTTGACGAGATTGTCGACAGCCGCCACCGTGACGACCCTTCCGGTTCGAGCATCCACGTACACGGCAATGTCGCAATAATTTGTCCCCTTGATGTAACGCGGATTGGGAGCAGTGTCTTCGTAGAGCCGGACGAACCGTTCGCCTTTGTAGAATTCTCGGTATAAGTCTCGAAGGTCCGAGAGAGACATATCTTTCGTCAGCTTACAGTAGGCCGTACTCAAGATCCCTCGATTCATCGGGACGAGATGTGGCGTGAACGTCACGGTCACATGACCGACTGCGCCCATGAGTTCGGAAAGCTCCTGTTCGATCTCGGGCGTGTGACGATGTTGCCCGATCTTGTAGGGTTCCAAGGATTCATGCGCCTCCGGAAAGTGATACGCCAAGGCCGGACTTCGTCCCGCTCCTGACACGCCGGACTTGGCGTCGATGACGATGGTCTCCGGCTGCGCGAGTCGTTTGGCGAAGAGAGGCGCTAGCTGGAGGATGGCGGCCGTGGGATAACATCCTGGTGATGCGACCAATGTGGATGCGGCAATCGCGGTGCGATGGAGTTCCGGCAACCCATACACTGCGTCTTTGAGCAACTGTGGATGGCTGTGCGGCGTGTGATACCACGTTTCGTAAATGCCGACGTCCTTCAACCGATAATCCGCACTGAGATCGACGACAAGCTTGCCGGCTTTGATGCAGGCCGCAACGGGGTCCTGTGATTTTGTATGGGGCAGCGCAAGAAACACGGCATCCGCTCGTTCTGTCAGCGCTTCCGGCGACAGGGCTTCAAATTGATGATCGACAATTCCCTTGAGGCTTGGAAACACGGATGAGACAGCCTGACCGGTCGACTTTTCGGATGTCACGGCGGTGATCGTGAAATAGGGGTGGGCCGCCGCAAGACGGACCAGCTCCGCACCGGCATATCCGCTGGCCCCCGCGATGGCGATTCGATAGGTCTTATTCATGGCGTACCACCTCGTGTCCCGACTTCTAGTTAGGCCGACACACATTTCCGGGAGAAAGACATAAAAAAGGGGAAGGCATAGAGCCTTCCCCTCTGTGGATCGTCGGCCCTGAGCTTAGCGCTTGGAGTACTGGAACCGCTTGCGCGCGCCCTTTTGTCCGTATTTCTTTCGTTCCTTCACGCGTGAATCGCGCGTGAGCAACCCTTCCTTCTTCAGAGGGCTACGAGTTGAAGGGGTCATTGCCACGAGCGCCCGTGCGATGGCATGACGGAGCGCTCCTGCCTGACCGGTCGGGCCGCCGCCGTAGACGGTCGCGCTGATCGAGTATTTCCCCATCAGGCCAGCCATCTCCAGGGGGAGTTGGATAATTTGCCGGAGAGTAAGGCGAGGGAAGGCCTTTTCCAACGGCTTATCATTCACAGTAATATCGCCCGCGGTGCCCGTGAGCCAGGCTCGGGCGACCGCGCACTTTCTCCGCCCTGTTGCATATTGTGTGACCACTGCCATGCGACGTATCTCCTTCTGGTTTTAAGGACAGGTCTCTAGAGAGAAATCGGTTCCGGACGCTGCGCGTGATGCGGATGATCGGAACCGACATAGACACGGAGCTTGCGCGCCATGCCGTTGCCGAGCGGGTTTTTGGGGAGCATACCCTCAATCGCATTTGTCAGAAGCTGTGTCGGGTCTTTGCGAAACAGGTGCGCAGCGGAAGCGGTTTTCAACCCTCCCGGATATCCCGTGTGACGTCGGTACAGCTTGGTATCCATCTTGTTGCCGGTCAAGTGAATCTTTTCTGCATTCACGATGACCACATGATCGCCCATGTCGACGTTCGGTGTGAAGGTCGGGCGATGTTTCCCTCGTAGGATGCCGGCCACTCGTGCAGCCAATCTGCCAAGGGTTTTTCCCTCTGCGTTCACCAGATGCCAGGTTTCTTTCACATGAATCGGATTCTCGAAATACGTCATCATCGTTTTCTCCACGGCTGCAATGTTGTCAGCATTATAAAAGGCGTTAGACTTCTTCTTGGGCACCGATATTTTTCGTTTCCAGCTTAGATAACCACGCATCAAGATTCTGGCCGCTGCGCCGTTGCCACACGTCGTGCGTCACATAGATGGGGGCCTGGCAGCGGAGCGCCAATGCCATGGCGTCGCTCGGTCTGGCGTCGATGGTGCGCACGACACCTTTGTTTTCGAGGAAGACGGTCGCATAGTACGTGCTGCTTTTCACGTCCGTGAGGACCGCTCGTTCCATCTTGATCCCCAGGTGCTCGCCGAAACTCTTGATCAGATCGTGGCTCATGGGTCGTGGTGTCGTTGATGTGTCCAGCGCACATCGAATGGCATCACCTTCCGATGCCCCCACCCAGACCATGAAATGCTCCGACTCATCGTCGGTTCGAGTCAGCACGACGATCCTGGTATCCGTTGTCGAGTCTTCCACCACGCGATTGATGACCAGTTGTATCAACGGGTGAGTCGTTTGGGTCGCGTGCTCTTCCATCATGCTACGATTTCGATGTTCGTCAGGAGTCTAATTTGCCGAAGTCTTCGGGCTTCAGATTTTCCAACCACTGATCGAGTTCTTCCGAGCTTTGCTTGCGAATCACGGACTCACTTGCAAAAATTGGAGCTTGGGTCCGGAGCGCAAGGGCAATTGCATCACTGGGACGAGAGTCGACGGTATATTCTGAATCCGCGTAGGTCAAATGTATTTTGGCGAAATAAATATGCTCATTCAGGTCTGTGATCACCACGCTGATGACCTTGGCGTTGAAGGCATCCAAATAGGATTTCATAAAGTCATGGGTCATCGGACGCGGAGGGGCGACATTCTCAATCGCTAGACTGATCGAGCTCGCTTCCGATTTTCCTACCCAGATCGGTAACATATCCGATTGATCATCGTCTCGGAGGATGACGATATACGCATTGTTGTAGGGGTCGAACATTAACCCCTTGACCTGCATCTGAGTGATCATTGCACGAAAGTTCTCTTGAAATTGTTTTCTTGTGCCATGAACGACAAAGCGGATGGCCAAGCGAATAAACTTAGCATTTTTGGATTTGCGATGTCAACGAACCCAGCGACAATCCAAGGAAAAGTTGAGATGTGCTTGCTCGCATGACCTCCGGGGAAAGCCCCTGCTCAGCTAGTCGGCGGACGATAATTTTCGGCGACCTTCGATGAGTCGATTTGTTCTCCTAGCTTCAGGAAGGCCTTCATCTGCTTGCGCACGAGCTCGCGCCCGCTCTCGTCACCGAGATTCACCTGATACTCATTGATGACCATCACGCGCATGCCTTCCCATTTCTTCCAGCAGCTCAAGCAGACTTTGCTTTTGACTTCCGCCTCGAGCTTGCCGAGGAACAGGGGAGCCGTAATGGCTTCGCCGGTTTGCCCACATGTCACACAAGACACTTCTGCCATATCCGAACGCTCCTTTGTTTCGATGTCATGCTCCAGTTATGCAATTCAGCGTGTATATCCCCCTGCACAGGTCTACAGTTCACGGCATTCTAACAGAGATATTCCTGTGAAGAAAAGGTCGGGGGTTCGCGCGCATGAGGAGTTCACTCGGAAACCGAGTAGACGCCTGACATCACGTGATAAAGCTCAGTTGGGAATTATTTAGGTCTTCGCATATACGAAAGCACAACAATAGACTCCCGACTCAATCGCTTCGCGTTTCTCTCGGAGGGTCTTACCCTGGTGTCCACGAATCCGTGTCAGCTCATGAACAGTACCGTGATGTCATTGCCCTTTATCCTCTTTGTCGTACCACTTCTCGCGATAGATCGGGCAGAGGCCTCTCGAGCGGAGAAAGTTGGTCACATCTTTGATCATGTCACCGTTCCCACAAAGATACACGGCGAAGTTGTCCACGGTCTTCACACGTTTCTGCACCAAAGCGGTGACGCGGCCGGTCGGACCAGTCCATCCCGGATCGGGACGAGACAATGTGACTGTACTGTGAAACATGGGATGCCGGACCTCCAGTTCGTGCAGTTCTTCCTGATAGTACAGATCTTGCTGGGCGCGGAGCCCCCAGAGCAGGGTCACAATCTGCGAGGTGGCTTTGGGTAACAGGGTATGGAGCATAGACCGGATTGGGGCAATCCCGGTACCAGTCGCGACAAATAGCACATTGCGCGGCGCATCGTCGCGCAGATGGAAGCTTCCCGCCGGCCCTTTGAAATGGACCTGATCGCCGGGTGTGAGACCAAAGAGAAATGTGGATCCTGGCCCGTGGTCCACGCGGTTGAAGACCAATGTAAGGCTGCTCTTGTGATTGGGGGGTGAGGCAATTGAATAGGCACGCGTCATCAGATGTGTCTTCCCTTCGACGGGGACTTCAAAAGAAATGAACTGTCCCGGCTGGAAGTCCAGTGTCGCAGGCGAGATCAATCGCAAGTCAATCGCCCGGACGTCGTGTGTGAGATCCTGCATTCGGACGACTTCGGCGGCATTCGTCTGCATGCTTGAGTCCTCTCTCTATTCCGGAAGTCGTCTGCTGCGACTATCTGATATCTATCCTACTCCTGAGTGATTGAGTGTTTCGATGTCCAGCGTACTTTCACCGTAGTTGAACGCTTGTTGATGTATAGCTTTGCTATCCGTTGTGGCCTCTGACCTACCGGAGTGATTTCGATCGTTGATCATCACATGATCATTCAGATGAGATAAGTAAAAAGTCCACTTTATAAGTGGACCGAGCGACCTCCGTTTAGGTCGAGAAGGATCCGTATGCAACGAAGCGATGGGTAGCGGACTTCGTGACAGACATCCACGATGTTATTGGCGACAAACGTATCACATTTGCTGCATGCATGAATGAAAAGGGTCGGGAGTTTTTTGTGGTCAAAATTTTCCGAGAAACAGAAGAGGTACCCGCCAGCAGGTATGATCAAGCGGCTATTCGGTATGAAAGGATCTATAATTTGTACATGACATCGGTGCGCAACACATATTTTTCTCCGCTCTGCACGATCGCGCCTTCGTGCCAGATGGAATGGAGGAAGACCAACGCCGACCCTGTTGACGGTTTGACCGTCAGGTACGGAGATCGTCGAGCGACCAGTTCCATATCCGCAAAGAACCGTGTCTCTCCACCGGCCATATCGCCGTTCAGATAAATCAGGAACGTCACCTCACTCTTCTCATAGGTTTCCATCGACATGTAGGATCCATCTCGATGGGGCTGAAAGGTTTGTCCGGGACGATAGCGGTAGAAGCGCCACCGTTCATTAAACCCGGTCAAGTGTCGATGCTCGACAACCTGTGGGAGCCATGGCTCAGCACGGTGAAACAGCGCATCCGCCAAGGGTTTGTCGTCGACCAAGACTCGTTCATTGTTTCTGATTCCCTCGGCCACCACACCACCGACGGTGCCCACCTCATAGGTGAGTCCTTCGCTCCGACGGATCAGCGCTGCGCACTCGTCGTGCGACAGAAACCCGTGCAGGAGGAATATCTTTCCGGGATCTAATTCTTCCTTCGTCGTCATGATGAAGCGCACAATTGCGGCGAG
>CABVRR010000037.1:23259-29494 GCA_902500705.1 uncultured Nitrospira sp. | reverse complement strand
TACGCCACGCTGGCACACGGCGATAAGGCGAAAGCCGGAGGGAAAGCATGAACGCCGTATGCGATGGTGAGATGGTGAAATGATGAGTGTGAGCTCAGCGGCGAAAGGCAGTTTGACTTTAATGGATGAAAGGTTACCCCGGTGACTACCAAAGCACAAAAATTACTGTTTTGGACGGTGGTGGGC
Source organism: uncultured Nitrospira sp. (assembly GCA_902500705.1). Lineage (GTDB taxonomy): Bacteria > Nitrospirota > Nitrospiria > Nitrospirales > Nitrospiraceae > Nitrospira_D. The sequence goes on along the minus strand of CABVRR010000037.1, from coordinate 29,308 downwards.
CTGTCCGTGATATTTCTCCTCAACCTCTGGAGCATGCCCACGCGCGATTCACGTGCATCAGAGGAGCAGGTTATTTTCAGCGATTTCATGGCAAAACTCGACCAAGGTGACATCGATAAAGTTGTCATCAAGGGAAATAATATTAGTGGCGTATTGAAAGATAACTCACGTCTCCGAACCTATTCGGCCAATTATCCCGATCTCGTCGAGGTGCTGCGGGCGAAAGGGGTTCAGATTGAAGTCAAGCCGGCGGACGAAACCTCTTGGTACGGGCACCTGCTTATGACGTGGGGGCCGTTCGTTCTCTTTCTTGGCCTGTGGTTGTTTTTGATGAGGCGGATGCAGGGCGGAAACCAAGCGCTGTCTCTCGCGCAGAACAAAGCTCGTATGCTGACGGATGAACAAAAGAAGGTGACGTTCTCCGACGTCGCGGGCATCAATGAGGCCAAAGATGACGTACAGGAGACCGTCGAATTTCTGAAGGATCCTCGAAAGTTCAGAAAACTCGGCGGACGCATTCCGAAGGGTGTGTTGCTCGTGGGCCCGCCTGGAACCGGGAAAACGCTCTTAGCCAAGGCGATTGCCGGCGAAGCAGGCGTCCCATTCTTCAGCATCAGCGGGTCTGATTTTGTGGAAATGTTCGTCGGCGTCGGGGCTTCTCGTGTTCGTAGTTTGTTCGAACAAGCCAAAAAACAGGCGCCCTGTATCATTTTCATCGATGAGATTGATGCCGTCGGACGGTCGAGGGGAGCGGGGGTCGGCGGCGGAAATGATGAGCGTGAGCAAACACTCAACCAGTTGTTGGTCGAAATGGATGGATTTGATACCACAGAGGGCGTCATTCTCGTTGCCGCCACTAATCGACCGGACGTGCTGGATCCGGCTCTCCTGAGGCCAGGCCGGTTCGATAGGCAAATCGTAGTGAATCATCCGGATCTTCGAGGTCGTTCGGAAATCCTTCAAGTGCATACGAAGAAAGTGCCGATTGCGGCCAATGTCGAGTTGGAGAAGATCGCTCGAGGGACCCCCGGTTTCTCAGGCGCTGATCTGGAGAACTTGGTGAATGAGGCTGCGCTCTGGGCGGCTCGTCAGAATAAACACGAAGTTGAAGCCGTCGACTTCGAGATGGCCAAAGACAAAATTATGATGGGGGCCGAGCGCAAAAGCATGATTCTCACGGACGAAGAAAAACGGGTCACTGCCTATCATGAGGCGGGCCATGCGTTGATAGCCAAGTTACTGCCGGGCACCGACCCGGTTCACAAAGTGTCGATTATTCCGAGAGGGCGTGCCTTGGGAGTGACCATGCAGTTGCCGACCGACGACCGCCATAGTTATTCGAAAGAATATTTGTACAACCGACTTGCGATTCTCATGGGTGGCAGGGTCGCGGAAGAACTCGTGTTCAAACACGTGACGACCGGTGCCGGTAATGATTTGGAACGTGCAACGGATCTCGCGCGGAAAATGGTCTGTGAATGGGGCATGAGCGACAAGCTGGGGCCGCTGACGTTCGGACAAAAAGAGAAATCAATGTTTCTTGGGCGTGATTTTTCAACTAAGAGAGATTTCAGCGGTCAGGTGGCGTTGGAGATAGATCTGGAGATCAAGCGCCTCGTCACCGAAAACTATGAACGAGCCAAGCAAATGTTGACTGCGCAGATGGTGAGTTTACAAGCGTTGGCTCTCGCGCTCTTGGACAAAGAAACGCTTGATGCATCAGAAGTAGACGAGATTATGCTGCAGTCTTGCTCACAGGCGGTCCCTGTCTGATACTATTCCAATTGTGGCGGTTCCCATTCACAAGATGGAATCGCCACAATTGGTGTACGTCTCTCTGCTGCTCCCTCGATTCGTCACACTCTTCGGAGATCGTTGTTGAAGTCGAGTCATCTGGGAGCACGCGCTCCTCGCCCGCCGATGTAATCGCTGGTCTGTTCGGCACGTATTGTAGAACTGTTCAGGACAGTCATTACATTTCAGTGCCTTAGAGCCTCAATCGACGCCAATCTCCTGTTCAATAACTCCGTTGCGCGGAGCATGGCATCAGTGCGCAAGCCTTTAGAGGTATTTGACAAGAGCGCTTGCTAGTAGAGTACACTGCCACCCCTAGATCCCCCCTTTACTCCGACTGCCTGAAGGAGGCCTCCATGCAGCACAGCTTCTTGTTGAAGATACTCAGCGCAGCAAGTCTGTTTCTCCTGTGCGTCACGAGTTGGGTCGGTGCCGAAGAGCCGACGGGTGTCGTCAACGAGGCGCGCCTGGTCGCGCAATACAATTACTCGATTCACATTTTGGCTATGTTGGTGGTCGGCTTCGGGTTTCTCATGGTGTTCGTCCGACGGTACGGTTTCGGAGCGACGACCGGCACCTATCTTGTCGTGGCGACCGGATTACCCCTCTATATGTTGTTGCGTGCCAACGGGATAGTGGGACATGCAATACCGGCCCATTCAGTCGAGACGCTGATGCTGGCCGAGTTTTCAGTGGCGACGGCGTTGATCGCGATGGGGGCCGTACTCGGGCGATTGCGGGTGTTTCAATATGCGCTGCTCACGCTGTTGTTGGTGCCGTTTTATGCGCTGAATGAATATTTGGTGCTGGACAATGGCGCGGGGCTGACCAAGGGGTTTCAAGATTCGGCAGGGTCGATCGTTATCCACGCGTTCGGTGCCTATTTCGGGTTGGCTGCGTCTTTGGTGCTGACGACGGCGCAGCAGCGTAGTCAGCCGATTGAATCCGATCCGACGTCGGATCGGTTTGCCATGCTCGGCTCTATGGTTCTGTGGCTGTTTTGGCCAAGTTTTGCGACAGCCATTGTGCCGTTCGAGCAAATGCCTCAAACCATTGTGAATACGATTCTTGCGCTGAGCGGGGCCACGCTGGCCACCTATTTCCTCAGCACCTATTTTCATCACGGCAAAACCTCGATGGTGGACATGGCCAATGCCGCGTTGGCAGGCGGAGTGTCCATCGGCTCAACCTGCAATCTTGTGAGTCCTACTGGTGCGTTTGGGATCGGATTGCTGGCGGGTGCACTTTCCGTGATTGGGTTCGTCTTCATTCAGCCTCGACTGGAATCGAAAATCAAATTGGTCGATACCTGCGGAGTACATAACCTGCATGGAATGCCGGGCTTGCTCGGTGGACTCTGTGCAATCATCGTTGTGCCGGGTGTCGCCGGGGTTCAACTCGTGGGCATCGCGATGACGCTCGTCACTGCCGTAATCGGAGGGGCGATTGCTGGGATGGTGATCAAGGCCACAGGCACCACGGAGCAGGCCTATGAGGACTGCCATGAGTTTTCTCATGTGCCGGGACCGGAGAGTGAACGCAAGGTGGAGGAGCTTGCGTTGGGCACAAAGGCCGATGTCGAAGCCTTGCAAAAAGAACTGCTTGCCAGAACGGCATCACAGATTCGTTCTTGAGGAGAAGACCGGAGGCCGGTCACTCAGTGCAACGTGATTTCTCCTGAGATTAGTCTGAGTCTCGGAAAGAAGGCGGCGGGTCAGAATGGTCCTTGTGTGGGCCCATCTGCATCTAGGCTCCTGAATTTGCACGTGTGATCAGGGTGTGCAGGGCGTGAAAGTACGTGCCGCTTCGACCTATCAGGCAGGTGTACAGCCCAGGTGTTCACTCTTCAGGCGATTGTGCAATGGATGAAAGAGCATTGAGCAAAGTCATCAGCTCATCCAGCCAACTCACATCTAAGCAATGCTTGCCTGAATGATCGCGTCGCAGATGCTCCCATGCTCTATGCGGAGGCTATTTGGCTTGGGTGATGCCGTGAGTGGTTGAAATGCCGTTGGGTCCCTCTCGATTTCGAACCCGTCATTCCGATTAGAGGTTCGTGCTGTGTTTGCCCTTGTCTTGAACGACACCAATACACTCAACGAGTCGACTCTCCAGACTACACAATAGGATGGCGAGCCCACCAACTCGGCCAACGCTCGTGTGTCTGGTTTGGTTAGACTGATTACTTGCCGCACTATCATATCCGACGCGATTCTATCGTTGTATAATTCTTGATGTAGGAGAGCGCGTTTCTCTCCTCAAGTCGGGGTTGCGGGAGCTTTAGAGCTCCTTAACTGACTCTTAATTGTGTTCGAATCTTACACAGATAAATGATGCGGAGAGAAACAACCATGCTTGAACGCTCCATTATTGTGGCGGCTCACCCAGACGACGAAGTGTTATGGTTTAGTTCAATCTTAGAGAAAGTTGATGCGGTTCTCGTCTGTTTTATCAGTAACGAGGTGTATCCGAAATGGACCGCAGGAAGGCGTCACAGTCTGAAGGAGTATCCGGTCAAGAACATCTCCTGTCTCGAACTACATGAATCAGGGGTCTTGAATGGAGCGAATTGGAAAAATCCGGTAGAGACTGAATATGGACTGAAGATTGTGCAGGAGAGTATCCCGCTGCAAAGGGTTCAGAAATATACGAACAACTACGACATTTTAAAGCAGTTGCTGGGAAAGCACTTGGAAGGGTATCGGAATGTATTCACCCACAATCCTTGGGGTGAGTATGGACATGAAGAACATGTCCAGGTGCATCGTGTCGTGAAAGCCTTGCAAAGTTTCATGGGATTTCACCTCTGGTACTCCAATTATGTTGCTGAGAAGTCTTTCGCCATGATGTCAGGGTATCGCGAGCGGGTTCGCTGTGAAGCGGTTGCCCGCGACACGAATAAGGCGCTGGCTCGCACGGTGACAGAGATCTATAAAAAAAATAACTGTTGGACCTGGCACAATGATTGGGAAGGATTCAAACAAGAAACATTCATAAAAGAGACCTCTCAGCCAGAATCAAAATCGCGTGGCCGTCAGTTTCCAATTAACTTCATTAAAGTCGGTGCGTCCTCTGCTCCTCCCTCGATGATACGACGAACAGTGGGAAAGGTGGCGAAAGACATTTCGCACACCTTGGGGGTTGAGGTCACCAAAGTGCGTGTCGGCAGGCATGAGCGAGTGGTTTCCCTTCAACCGAAACGCACCCCCCAGGGAACCATGTTGCTATCCTGGTACGTGTATCCGTTCCTCTTGAAATCGGGTGAATCTCTATCGAACGCGCACACGACCTTTTGGGATTGTTTTCAAGTCGCTCAAACTTTTCTCGACTTGGGTTATTGCGTGGATGTGATTGATTCATATAATCGGGTTTTTCAGCCGGCGAAACGGTATGATTTTTTTGTCGGCCATCGGATCAACTTCGATCGAATGAGCGGGCTGCTCAACGAGGGCTGCGTCAAGATGGCGTACATGGATACGGCACATTGGGTGTTTAATAACGAGGCGAGCTACTGCCGGAAATATGAGTTGCAACAACGAAAAGGTATGACAATCAAGGACAGTCACCGACTCATCGAGGTCAATCGCCAGGTTGAGCTCGCGGACTATGTCGTTACGTACGGGAATCAGTTTACGCTGGGCACCTATCGGTATGCCGATAAACCGACGTTTCCCGTGCCGATGTCAACCTGTGTGCAGTTCCCCCGACCCGAGCAGAAGAACTACGATATCTGTCGCACCAACTTTCTCTGGTTTGGTAGTCACGGTTTCGTGCATAAGGGATTGGATTTGGTGTTAGAGGCGTTTGCCGCAATGCCGGAATATCAATTGTATGTGTGTGGGCCAGTGGAGAAAGAGAAAGAATTTGTTAAGGCGTTTTATCAAGAGCTCTATCAAACGCCGAACATCCATACTGTCGGTTGGGTCGATGTAAGCGGATCCGATTTTGCTGAAATCCTCAATGCGTGTGTAGGGCTTGTGTACCCATCATGTTCGGAAGGACAGGCAGGGGCGGTGACGACGTCCATGCATGCGGGGTTGATCCCACTCGTCAGCTATGAATCCGGCGTCGATGTGGACGATTTTGGCGTTGTGTTCAAAGACCACGCCATTCAAACCATACAAGATACGGTGCGCATGGTCACCCGCCTTCCGGCAGATCGCTTGGCCATAATGGCCAGGAAATCATGGGAGTGTGCGCAAGGGACTTACACAAGAGAACGATTTGCAGCAGAGTTTAAAAAGATCGTGTTGAC
>CABVRR010000037.1:19475-23159 GCA_902500705.1 uncultured Nitrospira sp. | reverse complement strand
GCGGTGCATGGTGCGCGAGAATCGCTCACACTTTGTCAGCATGGCTTGATAGTCCAGTCAATCTTTACAACCGCCAGTATTTTATTGACGCAGGGATGTGAGCTGTATTCAGGACACTCTTCACGTCGATCACCACGCCATGTTTCTCATCGCGAAGAGTTTTGAGAAGATCAGCGACGCTCATGTCGGAAAACGTCTTGTGCGCCACTGCCACGATTAATCCATCAAGGTCTTTCATCTTGTTCCACTCAACCAGATGAATGCCGTACTCTGCCACGGCTTCTTCATTTTCTGCGATCGGATCATGGACAAGCACCTCGATCCCATATTCCAGAAGCTCAGAAATGATGTCAGGCACTTTGCTGTTGCGGAGGTCCGGCACGTTTTCCTTAAACGTCAAGCCAAGCACCCCCACCCTGAGCGCATTGGCCGGACGCGACAAATGGCTGAGCAGCTTCATGGTGTGTTCCGCCACGAACTTTCCCATACCGTTGTTGATGCGTCGGCCGGAAAGAATCACTTGTGGATGGTATCCCACTGATTCGGCCTTGGATGTCAGATAATATGGATCCACGCCGATGCAATGGCCACCGACAAGGCCGGGAGAGAACTTGAGAAAGTTCCACTTTGTTCCTGCAGCATCAAGAACGGACCGGGTGTCTATGCCCAGTCGATGAAAAATCAAGGCGAGCTCGTTCATCAGCGCGATATTCAGGTCTCGCTGAGTATTTTCAATGACCTTGGCGGCTTCAGCGACTTTGATGCTTGAGGCTCGATGAATTCCTGCCTTGACAACCAGCGCGTAGGTGTCTGCTACGATGTCAAGCGATTCGGCATCTTGTGCCGATACGACCTTGATGATTTTTTCAAGCGTATGCTCTTTGTCGCCGGGATTGATTCGCTCCGGCGAGTATCCCAATTTGAAGTCTACGCCGGCTTTCATGCCAGAGGTTTTTTCTAAGATGGGCAAACACACTTCTTCGGTGGCACCTGGGTACACGGTCGATTCATAGACCACGATAGCACCTGGCGATAGGTTCCGCCCGATCAGTTCCGAAGATTTTTGCAAAGCCGTAAGATCCGGCTGTAATGCGTCATTGATAGGGGTCGGCACGGCAACAATGATGAACGTGGCTGTTTTGAGGTCTGTTGGTTCAGACGTATATCTGATGTGAGTAGCAGCCAGATCATTTTTTGACACCTCTCCGGTCCGATCGAGTCCCTTTTGTAATTCTTCGATCTTTTTCTTATTGATGTCAAAGCCAACGACAGGGGCGATTTTCCCGAATGCCACGGCAATCGGGAGGCCCACATACCCTAATCCCACAACGGCAATTGAACGTGCTTCGTGCTTCTTCATACCGCCCCCTGGTGAGTAATAATCCGAACGCCACTAACAATGGCAGAAGACATCTTGGTCGTCAAGGAAAGGCTTTCCTTCTCCAAACGGATCTACGTAGGATTTCTTGCTTTATTCGCATGATCTTGGGCAGAGCGCTTTAAATTATAAACGGCATTTCCATAAAAGTCTTAATAATATCAAAAAGATCTCTTCTGTTGTCGGCAGATGAAATAACCGCAATATGAAATGGCTCAATATTGACGAAGATAAACATAAACTATCACTTCATGTGTACATCAACGAAACTAAGAGAGCTCCTTCTCCCTCCTTATGGACGTACTGTTTTTAGGCACTTTTCTACAGAACGGTCTTCATCAAAATCCATAAAGCCCTCTTCCTGCTAGCTGTTACCACACAAAACCGCATCCTCACTCACCAAAGGCATTTAACTTGCTCCTGGCTTCCTAGCTGAGTGTGAACCGACACGTCGTAATGTATGAACGTATTTTTGTGGAGGATCCCGGCAATGCGCCAGCCGATTCAGTGGTTGTTGCTCTTCTCTGTAGGTATGAGTTCGATCGTATCTGTTTTTGAACCTGTATTAATCACGTCGGCTTTTTCGGCGGACGGTCAAGAGGCGGTGGTAGCACCGGTGCCCGGTACGGTGCAATCCCCCCCGCCAACAACGTCCATGCGAAGGCTGATGTCCGAGCTGCCGCAGCTGAAGCAGCTTGCGACGCCGTCTGTCTCTCTTCCGCCTCCACCAGAGCCAAAGCCAGCAATAGGCGTGAGTGCGTCAAGCGTTTCCCTCAACCTTCAACAAGGAGACGCGAGTTCGGCGATGCAAAGTCTTACTGTGACAAATATCGGTGGAGGAACATTGAGTTGGAATGCCACTGCCCCTGCTGCATGGCTGATGCTGGGACAGCCCTCTGGCAACAATACCGGCACGATCGTGTTGACTGCCACTGCTGGTTCTCTTGCCAGCGGCACATACACGACAGCGATTACTCTGAGTGCAGCGGGTGCGACGCCTGTTACTATCCCGGTCAATCTAACCGTTGCAGCTGCCCCAGTGCCACCTCTGATTCGGACCAACCCGACGAGTCTCTCCTTGGCAGCCGAATCAGGTGACAGCAATTCCAGTTCGCGAACCATCAGTGTGTCAAACGGCGGTGGAGGACGTCTTACGTGGTCGGCCAGCGAGAACGCTTCCTGGGTCAGTGTCTCTCCGATCTCGGGGACCGGCAATGGCACAATGACGATCACGGCCACTCCCGGCTCATTGGCCGCAGGAACATACAACGCGGTAGTCACCGTCAATGCGCTCAATGCGTCCCCCGTTTCCATTCCCATCGCACTTACAGTCTCTGCTCCGTTGCCGACCGTTGCACTGAGTCCCTCATCATTGACTTTCACAGGGATACAAGGGGGAACCAATCCTACCAGCCAAGCGGTCACCGTGAATGCGAACGGCAACTGGACGGCGCGGAGCAGTGCGAGCTGGTTGACGCTCAGCGCCGTATCGGGGACTGGGACCGGCTCGATCGTTGCCAAAGTCGCGCTGGCCTCCGCCGTGGTCGGGACACACAATGCGACGATCACCGTAACGAGCGGGAGCCTAACGCGAACGATCGCCGTGGGGCTCACCGTCTCAGCCGGGACGTTGACGGCCTCGCCCGCCCGAGTGGCCTACACCGCAACGAAAGACGCAGCTAATCCGGCCGCTCAAACCATCGCCATCACCTCAACCGGAGCCTGGACGGTCAGTGAGAGTGCCTCGTGGTTAAGCCTTGCCTCACGCTCGGGGACCGGCAATGGGACGATCACGGCCCTGGCTACTACTGGCACATTACCAGCAGGAACCCACAACGCGCTGATTACCGTCAGCTTGACTGGGGGTGTTGCTCCAGTCTCTATCCCTGTCACCTTTACCGTGACGTCACCGTCTCCCACCCTGACTGTCAGCCCAACGGCGTTGACACTCACGGGTCTGCAAGGAGCAACCAATCCCGCCAGTCAAGCGGTCACCGTGAATGCGAACGGCAGCTGGACGGCGCGGAGCAGTACGAGCTGGTTGATGCTCAGCACATCGTCGGGAACCGGCCCCGGCTCGATCGTCGCCAAGGTGGCACTGACTTCCGCTGTGGTCGGGACGCACCATGGGACGATCACTGTGACGAGCGGGAACGTGACCCGCACGGTTGCTGTGGGGATCACGGTTTCGGCTGGGACATTGACGGCCTCGCCTGCCCGGGTCACCTACACCGCAACGCAGGGTGCAGCCAATCCGGCCGCTCAAACCATCGCCATCACCTCAACCGGAGCCTGGACGGTCAGTG
>CABVRR010000037.1:7578-19375 GCA_902500705.1 uncultured Nitrospira sp. | reverse complement strand
TAAGCCTTGCCTCACGCTCGGGGACCGGCAATGGGACGATCACGGCCCTGGCTACCACCGGCACATTACCAGCAGGAACCCACAACGCGCTGATTACCGTCAGCTCGACGGGGGCTACGCCGGTCTCCATTCCTGTCACTTTTACCGTTAGATCACCTGCCCCCACTCTGACCGTCAGTCCAACGGCGTTGACGCTCGCCGGCAGTCAAGGCGGGAGCAATCCTGCCGGCCAAGCGATCACCGTGAATGCGAACGGTAACTGGACGGCGAAGAGCAGTGCGAGCTGGTTGACGCTCAGCGCCGTATCGGGGACCGGCACTGGCTCGGTCATGGCCAAGGTGGCCCTCTCTTCCGCTGTGGTCGGGACGAACAACGCGACGATCACCGTGACGAGCGGGAGCGTAACGCGAACGATCGCCGTGGGGCTCACCGTCTCAGCCGGGACGTTGACGGCCTCGCCCGCCCGAGTGGCCTACACCGCAACGAAAGACGCAGCTAATCCGGCCGCTCAAACCATCGCCATCACCTCAACCGGAGCCTGGACGGTCAGTGATGGAGCCTCGTGGCTCTCGCTGAGTCCAACATCCGGCTCTAGCAATGGAACGATTACGGCCAAAGTGAATACAGCGACTGCGGTCCAAGGGAACAATTCGGCCACCATCACGGTGAAAAGCGGCGGCATAACTCGGACCGTAAACGTGGCTCTGACGTTGAACGCTCCATCGAGTTCGTCCATCAATTTAACGTGGAATGCGAACACAGAGCGCGATCTCGCCGGATACAGAGTTTATCGAGCGACGTCATCAGGGGCCTATGGTGCTCCCATCGTGACAATCCAGGGTAATACGACCAGTTACCTTGCGACGGGGCTCCAATTAGGGACAACGTATTTCTTCGTGGTGACCGCGTTTGACATTGCGGGAAACGAAAGCGCGTATTCCAATGAAGTCAGTAAAAGTATTTTCTGATCCACGCAAGAGAAAAAGAGGGCCTGCACGGACCTGCTCAGTTGACGTTGCCGTCATCCTCCAGATTACCGTGTAGCCGGCTTTTGAGGAGATCGCACGCGCTCGATTTATGGGCTTTTTCTTTGAGCTTGCCGTGATCCGTAGTATAAGAAAAATTGATGATCGGCATAGGCAAGGAGTCTGTGCCGTGCGGAATGTATTGTAGGAAGCTGAGATTGTGACCCGCCAGCTGAAAGAATATCTTCCTGGGCGAATCAAAGAAAACATCCAGGTTCTTGGAATCCTTGGGATGACCGGTTGCGCCTTGTTCGTGTCTCCTGACATCAAGCGTGGAGACCAACATTTGGCGGCAGAACGTTGGGAAGACGCCGCGTTTGCCTATAAACAGGCATTAAAGGATGATCCGTTCGACGATGCCTTGCAGAAGAAGTATGCACTGGTTCGTGAGCGCGCTGCTGCGGCGTATGCTGAGCATGGTCGGACCTTACTAAAGGAGAAGCAAATAGACCTTGCCCTTGAGGAGTTCAAGCGGGCCCTGGCCATCGCACCATCCAGCGTTGATCTCCAAGCAGGCTTTCTGGAAGCCAGTCGCATGAAAGAGTCCAGGTCTCAGTATCGGGAGGCGCAACGGTTGGCTCAACTTGGTCGGATTGAGGACGCGATGAGTGGTTTTGAGAGGGCCGTGGAACTCGATCCGGCGTACCAAGAGGCGCTGGAGAGTATTACCAGGCTGACCGAAGAGCAACAGGGGCTCGCAAGAGGTGAACGCTCAAGACAACCGGTAACCTTAAAGTTCAAACATGCCGGTATCAAGGAAGTCTTAGAAGGGGTCGCGAAGGTTGGCGGGATGACCTTGGTGTTCGATAAAGATGTCAGAAATGATCCTGTTTCTATTGCGATTCAGGACACGCCTTTTGAGGAGGCGCTGAACTTGATTCTGGGTAGTAACAGCTTGTTCTCGCATCAGATCTCGCCGGCGGTCTTGATCATTAGTCCCGACACCAAGCAGAAGCAAGAGCAGTATCGAGACCTGATGATTCGAACGTTCTATCTTTCAACGGCCAAAGCCAAAGATATGATGCTGCTGCTCAAGAGCATGTTGGATTCTAAGCGAATGCACGCGAATGAGCAGCTCAATGCCATTATCATTCGTGATCAGCCTGAGAAGCTGGAACTTGCCGAAAAGATTATCCTGGCCAATGACCGACAGGATCCGGAGGTGCTCTTCGATCTTGAGGTGTTGGAGGTCAATCGAACGAAGAATCAAACCTACGGGTTGAACTATCCTAAACAGGCCGGTGCCGGATTGATTGCTTCAGGATTTACAGGAACATTGGCCGCAGAGGCCGTACAGATGACTTATCGCCAACTGACGGATCTAGGGCCGAGCAACTATCTCTTTAAAATTCCGACAACCGTCTTGCTTGATTTCTTCAAGCAGCAATCAGATGCAAAGACACTGGCGTCGCCGAAAATCCGCGTGATGAACAACAAAAAAGCAGAGATTAACATCGGCGATAAGCAACCGATTCTTCTCTCGACGACGAATGTGTTGCCTGGGCAGGCCGCCACGGGAGCTGTGCCGACCACCTCGACCGTTACGTCGATCGAGTTTCGAGATACGGGCATCAAGCTGGCTGTTGAGCCCTCCATTCGATTGGGCAATGAATTGTCGTTGAAGATGAAGGTCGAGGTGATTCGAGTCGGAGATCAAGTCACGTTGCAGGCCTCTCCGCCCATTCAGCAATTCAAATTCGGCAATCGTTCGGCCGAAACCACATTGAATATGCGGGATGGAGAAACGGTCGTTCTTGGTGGGCTACTTCAGGAGGAGGATCGTCGAACACGGGTGACGATGCCGTGGATCGGCGATTGGCCGTTGATCGGGAAACTGTTGAGCTCATTCAAAACAGAACGAGTGACGACGGAAGTCATCCTGACCATTACGCCGCGTATTGCGCAACCGACACTTGTTACAGGTTCCGGTACTCACGCCTTTTGGTCTGGTACCGAATTTAATTACGCGACCAGCCCGATCTTCTCCAGTCCCTCCAAGAACACGTCGGTGTTGAGGAAAAGCGAGTACGGCAAGACGCCCACTCACGGCGGCACGCTGGCGAAAGACGCGGGGCAGGGAGTCGCAGGTCGATCGTTGGCTCAGCTGGCAACACCTGAGCCTCTCTTAACGATCAAGCCAGGGGAAGCGGTTGTTCAAGCCGGCAAAGAACTACGACTCTCTGTCGTGGATGGGCGACTCAGCACGTCAAGCGGTGGCACGTTCAAACTGGATTATGACCCCGAGATTTTACAGTTCAAGCAGCTCGATAATGCAGAGGTGGTCGATACGGGGGAGACCGCAAGCCTGGATAGCGCCGAACAACCAGGGGCCATCAGATTTCACATGGCTTCTTCGGCTCAACGTTCGCCACGAACCATGAACGTCATCTTTATCGCAAAGGTACCTGGAGTGTCGCCGATTCGCGTTGAATTGCTGGATTCTATCCGTGCGGTGCCGGCATCGCCGGACATAGTCGGGACAGGGGTGGTGCGAGTGCGGTGAGAGAAGAAGGGCTTACACTCATCGAGATTCTTGTCACCATGGCCATCATTTCCATTTTGGCGTCGGTCGCCATGCCGCTCAGTAAAGTATCGACGAAGCGAACCCAGGAGATCGAACTCCGCCAACATCTTCGCACGATTCGCAGCGCCATTGATGTGTTCAAGCTGGAATGGAATCGTGACGGAGAGGTGTTGCTCGGCGCGGTGTGTGTCAAAAACAAGCTGACCTGTAAAGACATCACCGGACCATACGGCTATCCGAAGTCTCTCGATGTGTTATTGGGTGTCAAGCTGACGGGAGCGGAGGCGACGGTTCGAGGTACGACCGTCAGGCGGTATTTGCGGGTGATGCCGGTCGATCCGCTGACGGGTAAATCCGATTGGGTGTTGCGTTGTTATAAAGATCGTCCAAAGCCGTCGAGTTGGTGCGGTGAAGACATCTACGATGTGATGACTCAAAGCGAGGAGTCTGCACTCGATGGCACGAAGTACCAGGATTGGTAAGCTGTCTGGATGGAATGCGAAGGGGTTCACCCTTATCGAGCTGATGATCGTGGTGTCCATTGTCGGTATTTTGGCCACGATCGCTGTTCCATCCTATCAATCATCATTGGTCAAAGCACGGGAGACCGTGTTGCGCCAAGATCTGTTCACGTTGCGTGAGTTGTTGGACCATCACCGTGCAGATAAGGGGAAGTATCCTGCATCCCTGGACGATCTGGTCACCACAGGCTATTTGCGAGTGCTTCCGAAAGATCCCTTTACTAACTCGCCGGGATCTTGGCAGCAGATAAGTGAGCCGACAGAGGGTGGTATCTTTGATGTGTATTCTGGGTCCGACCTTGTTGGGACCAACGGGACTCCATACAACCAATGGTAACGAGGCGTGCGAACGTGGCTCCGCGTAGATCCTACTCAATAAGAAAGACGCTCTTGGGAATCCTTCTACTCGGACTATCGGGGTGTAGCTCACTCGAATCCATGCTGATGGAGCCGGAGATATCGGATCTCCAATTGACGGTGGATACCATCAAGGCTTCATTGCGCGATGCCCAGCAAACGGTTGCTGAGCTTCGAGCAGAAGCCGAAGCACGGCGTCAAGAGATGGTTGAGACGCAGATTGCTCGAGCACAGCTTGAAGGGCGCATTCGAGAGGCCGAACATCGGTTGATGGATGCTCGTCATGTCATTGATCTCCAGCGGGAAGAGCTGGCGAGCTCACGTTCCGAGCGCGAGCAGAGTGGTCGAGTGAGAGCCGCATTGCAGAGTCAATTGAAGCGACTTCAAAAACAGGTGTCAAAGATCAACCAACAGATGGGGGACATTGTGTCTCCTGTCGCGATGGGTTCTCCAAGAGGCGAGTTCGCTGAGTCAGCCATGAAGGACTCTCAGCAGTATGCGCTGTCGGCCACATCGGAAGGCGAGTCTCGAGTGATTTCTGAACCGGACGCCCAGCTGTCGGGGACATCATTGGTCAGTGAAGTGCCGACGGTTGATCAGATGTCAATGGTCGCATTCCGTTTCCACGTCGTGGTCAAGTCTGGGGACACATTGTGGAGTCTCGCACGCCGAAACCACACGTCTGTCAGCCGTCTGATGGTTCTCAACGCGCTTCTGAACGACCGCATTCAGATCGGTCAAACTCTTTGGCTTCCTGAGCCATCAAGTGATGTGCTCGAGCAGGGCGCACTGTAGTCGCGCTCGATGCGTGAGTCGGCAAGTGATGAAGGTGTACGACTATGGCGGTATTTGCCTATCGAGTTGCGCGGCCTGATGGATCGACCCTTCATGGACATGTGGAGGGGGATACAGAACCGGTGGTTCGTGCCAAACTGGAGGCGCAAGGATTTCTAATTTTCAATCTGCATTGTCGAGGAGCGCCTTCCGTCAAGGCGGAATCGTTGCGGTCGTGGGGGAAGCTTCCGTTAGGACAGTTCTTAATCTTCAATCAAGAGTTGTTGGCGCTGGTCAAGTCCGGATTGCCGGTGTTGCGGATTTGGGATCTGCTTATCGAACGAGCCGGCCATGCCGGATTCCAACGGACTTTGCGTGAGGTGCGCGAAGATATTCGAGGTGGGGCCTCGGCCTCGGAAGCCGTGGCCAAACACCCCATCTATTTTCAGGAGTTATACGTCGCTACGGTCAAGGCAGGTGAGCAGTCAGGCAATCTGCCGGAAGTACTCCAGCGGTACATTGCGTACCTGAAGTTGATGGTCGGGCTTCGTCAGAAAGTAACCAAAGCGATCTCCTATCCTCTGGTGCTTATCTGCATCGGCCTCACTGTGGTCGGTTTTCTCTTGACCTATGTCATGCCGACGTTCGTTTCGGTGTATGGAGAGTCGGCGAAGACCTTGCCATGGGCGACCCAGGTCTTGCTCGATGTGGTCGCGCATGCGGAGTCGAGGGTATTGCCTGCAGGGATCATCATGGTCGCGCTCGTGCTGGGACTCCATACGTACTATGCCACCTCGGCGGGACAGCTGGTGCTCGATCGTCTCGTGCTGAAACTCCCGCTCGTCGGTCAGATTGCCGTGAAACACAATACTGTCCAGCTGACACGCACACTTGGAACTATTCTTGCCGGAGGCACTCCGCTGGTTGATGCGCTCCAAGGGGCACAAGGTGCCATTTCAAACCGATGGATTTCACAAGAAATGATCGGGGCCGTTAATGAGATTCGGGAAGGGACGACACTAGCTGATGCATTGGACCGCCCCAAAGTCCTCCCGAAGCTTGCGATCGAAATGTTGTCCGTAGGGGAGGAGACGGGTTCGCTTGATACGATGTTACGGGATGTCGCGGAGTTTTACGAAGCCGATCTCGATACAAGGCTGACGCAACTCACGACCTGGATCGAACCCGCGCTGTTGCTCCTGATGGGTATGCTGGTCGGAGGAATCGTGATCGTGATGTATCTACCCATATTTCAGATGGCTGGGGCCGTCGGCGGCTGACATGAGGGAAGATGTGAAACCACAAGGTGACGAGGGCACGACGATGGGAGGGGCTGTGTATGCCGCGTAGTCTTGCCAGACCGTCTCTCGCCGAAGTTTTGGTTGATCAGGGAATGCTCGCCAAGCGAACGGTCGAAGATGTTCTCTCCCAATTGAATGGAGCGAGGGGCGCCTTAGGACACACGCTGATCAGCGAAGGACTCCTTTCAGAGGATCAAGTGGCTCGTGCGTTGGCGGTTCAATATGGTCTGCCTTTTGATCCACTGACGGACTTTCGGGTAGACGCGCACTACTACAAAACCATCTCGATCAAGTTGATGCAGCGAGTTCCCTTTGTGCCGATGGCTGAGCGTTCCGGAGTCTTGACGATCGCTGTAGCCGATCCGCACAACCGACTCGGACTCGACGAATTGGAGCTTCTGCTTGGAAAGCCACTGGATCGAGTCGTCAGTACCAGAGGCGCCATTCTGTCGGCGCTGGAACGCAGTGAGGGATCGAGTCACGCTCTCCGTGAACTGGAAGAGGAATATCGCTCGATTTTGGTGAAAGAAGACGATCGAGGGGAAGAAGTGCTCGCCCTTGATCATGCCGGAGAAGAGCAAAGTCCGGCTGTGAAATTGCTGGACTCCATTCTGTTGAGCGCCATGCAGCGCCGCGCAAGTGATATCCACATCGAGGCGGCGGATCGCGCGACCAAGGTCAAATTTCGTGTCGACGGCATCCTCATTTCGGCAATGGAACCACTGGATCATCGATTGCACGCTCCATTGGTGTCTCGTTTGAAGGTCATGTCGGAGCTTGACATCGCCGAGCGGCGAGTGCCGCAAGACGGGAGCTTCCGTATGAGGTTGGATCGGAAGACCGTGGATTTTCGCGTCTCGATCGTCCCCAGCGTCTTCGGCGAGTCGGTCGTGATTCGAATATTGGATCGAGACTCGATTGCCACCGGCGTGTCGAATTTAAGCCTGGAGCGGCTTGGGTTTAACCAGGAAGATCTCAAACGATTCCGGAAGGCTATTCTTCGTCCGTACGGGATGGTCTTGGTGACGGGACCGACGGGAAGCGGAAAGACGACGACACTCTACGCTGCAATATCGGAGATGAATACGCTCGAAGACAAACTGATTACGATTGAGGATCCTGTTGAATATCAGTTCTCGGGAGTGGTGCAGATTCCCGTCAATGAAAAGAAGGGCGTCACGTTTGCTCGCGGCCTCCGATCCATTCTCCGTCACGATCCGGACAAGATTATGGTCGGCGAAATTCGAGATGCTGAAACGGCACAGATTGCGATTCAGTCCGCCATGACCGGCCATCTTGTGTTGACGACGGTGCACGCGAACAATGTCTTTGATGTCATCGGGCGGTTCGCGTCGATGGGAATCGATACTTACAATTTTTTGGCTGCGCTCAATTGCGTATTGGCGCAGCGGCTTGTCCGAATCCTGTGTCCATCTTGTCGAATAGAGGTCAAAGCAGAGCAAGCTCTCATTGAAGAGTCAGGGTTGGACTATGAACAATATCAGGATACGCCGTTCTACGAAGGAAAAGGGTGCTCGCAATGCCATGGCGCCGGGTACCGAGGGAGAAAGTGCATTACGGAATTTCTCAATTTGACGGATGAAATCAAGGAGATGATTCATGCCGAGCGACCACTTTCAGAGATCCGGTATCGTGCCGTCACCGATGGCATGATTACGCTCCGGCAGTCGGCGTTGAAAAAAATGTTGAACGGCGAGACCTCGTTGAGAGAGGTCAATCGCGTGACGTTCAACGAAGAAGGGTAATGGGATGTGGGACTGGATCAGTAGTCGGCCGCAGCGCTGCTTGAAGTTCGGAACCGCTTCGATCGCATGGGCCGAAACGGAGCGTAATTGGCATGGCCGACGCCGGCACCGGTGCGTCATGGCTCCGGTTGACGACGGCATGATCACTCCGTCTCCAACCGAAGAAAATGTATCCGATGCTTCCGCATTGGCGAATCGTATTCGTGCCCTGATCAGCCCTGACCTAAGGCATCGCACCGGCGATGGAGGCCTCTTCTCTGATTTCCCTCGCCGGATCGCTGTGTTGTTACCCGATACGGCGGTGAGCACCACAATTCTACACCTTGAGCAGCTTCCCACCAGGGACGAGGAGCGCGATGCGCTGATTCGTTGGCGGCTTGGACAAGAGCATCTGTTTCCGATGAACGGGGCAAAGATGTTGTTCCAGGTCTTTCATGATCGATCGAGAGAGAAAGGGCCGATGCATACGGTGTTGACGGTGACAATTCAGGAGTCGGTGCTGAAGCAATACGAATCGCTGTGTGAATCTGTCGGGTTGATTCCTCAAGAGGTCAGCATCACGAGTTTACAGATCTTTGATCTGTGGAGAAAGACTTCGAAGGCATCTCCGTGGCAGAACCGAGAGTGTCTGTGGGTGAGCATATCGGATCGTGCCTTGACGACCATAATTTGTCGACAGGGGCGGTTGTTACTCTATCGCTGCAAACTTCTGGGAAGCGAGACGGCCGACGCGCTGACGAAGGCCGACATGCTGAAAAAAATTGTTGACGAATGCTGTGCCTCGGTGGAGATCTGCCAACAGCAATATCCTTCAGCGGTCGTGAAGGAAGTCGTGATTTGCGCAGATGGTGAGACTGCAGCGTTTCGGGAAATGATCGAGTCCGATCTGGGATTGTCCGTTGAACACCTGGGATGGGAATCGATCAATGCCCTTGGCCGAGTGTCCAGAGAGAGCCATCGAGGGATGCCGTCGCTGGCTGCGATGGCCGGGGTGCTCTAGCATGGCAATGATGAGTACTGCAGTCGAGAGGCTCTTCGAACCACTCAAATCATTGCCCATGCTGCGGGGAGGAGATGATCGGTTCCAGATCAATCTGAGCCATCGATATCGTCCGATGGTCGCTCCGCTTCGATGGCTGTTGATCGGCATCTGCATCTTGCTTGTGATCATGATCTGTTGGGACCTCAGGCACGTCGCGCTCACGCATCAAGAATCGCTCGCAATTCGAGCAGAGCTGGACCGGGTCAGACAGCAGGATCTCAACTTGATCACGGAGGCTCGACATGACGATGTTGATTTGTCTGACGAAGCGCTGAAGAGATTATCGTCCGAGGTCGAGTTGGCCAACCAGCTGCTTGAGAAAAAGAACTTTTCCTGGACACAGTTTCTGAGTGAATTGGAGCGCGCGATTCCTCCACATGTTGTGCTCAGCAGTGTTCGCCTTGATCAGGCAGGTACGACGGTTCGGCTCTTGGGAACCGCAGCGAGTCTCGAAGATGTTACTGCTCTTACCACCGGACTCCAAGACCATGCGACCTTAAAGAATCCGATTTTGGCTCAGCATCGTGTCGGGTCGAACGGGGCGGTGGAGTTCGACGTCACGCTCCAATACCGGCGTGAAGGAATGTAAAGATGAACCGTCGACTACTCTTTCTCTGGCAGCATCCCTTTGCGCCGTTGCTTCCGTGGGTAGGAGGCGTTCTGAGCCTATTGTGTGTATGGTTCCTTGTTCATGGCTTCGGAGTGATCAGCGTACAGACGAGCCGAGACCGCTTGGAGAGCGAATGGACTGCAACCAGACAGGCGTTGCTCTCTCATCGGGAAGCAAGAAAAGCTAAAAAGGATGTGAATCGAGTTTGGGAGATGCTCTCGCCCGAACGTGAGTTTACGTCGTTGGCGTTGGGGATTTCAGATCAGGCGAAGAAGGAGCAGGTCACGTTACCGACGTTGTCTTCCAAGACGGAGCCTACGTCTATCGAGAAAACGAGCAAAGGACTGTTACAGGGGCCGATGACTGGGCGATACGAGGATCTCCGCCGATTCATCAACGGTATCGAGACAAGGGACGAGTTGATGTTCATTGAGAATCTTGAGCTGTCTCGATCTGGCGGCGTACAGGACGGCTTGTTGACGTTTAATATTCGAATTGCGACGTACCTTCGAGGAGAGAGGAGCGAGCCGAATTCGCCGAGAACAACGCCGTAACTATGGACGCCAAAAAAAAAGCAATTCTTGCTGTCTCGCTTGTCGTGTTATGGGCAGGACTGGCTGTATGGCAGTGGCAGATTCTAGAGGAACCTATCCGTATGCCACTGATGAATGTCTCGGGGCATTCTTCCATAGGACATCAGGCGGAGACGAAAAGCGCAGGCTTACGGGTCAACCTGGATGTGCTGGCGTCAATGGATCTTCGACGTCAGGCGGCCTTCACGGCACCGCGAAACATTTTTTCACTGTCTCCTTCCGATGAAATATTGACGTCCGACAATGGCTCGATATCTGAGGGTCAATCTAGTTCGGATTCAGCCGAAACGATGTCGCAAGGTGACGATGCGTCGGAATCAGAACAGTACCGATATGTGGGATTTCTTCGCGTGGGCGAGGGATATCGAAAAAATACAGATATGGCGATGCTCAGGAGGGAGGATGAGGTGCTGATCTTCAAGGTGGGAGACCGTATCGACGATCAGCGAGTCCTCAAGGCGATTACTGATGAACATGTGACGATCCGAGACATCGGTACCCGACGAGATCAAACGGTGCCGTTGTCGGAGAAACCATCGGAGCAATCATCGGAAGAACCAGTGGGGCAGGAGTGATGGGTCATGAGGAGTGTTGGGGGACTACTCACGCGACGGGAAAGCGGGTTTTCGTACCTCATGGTAATGATTGCCATCGTGTGCATGGGACTTGCCATGACGATGGCCGCTCGGCAGTGGAAAACAATGGTGCAACGGGAGCTGGAGATGGACTTGCTGGCCAAAGGGATGGAAATCCAAACAGCCCTGGCATTGTACTCAGCGAGCGCGAAGGCTGGACGGGTCATGCCCGGTGAGGTGTATCCGCAAACGCTTGCCGAACTCACGAAGTCGCCGAAACCGTTCCTGCGGAAGGTGTATCTTGATCCCGTGAGCCACGGTGAGTGGGAATTGCTGCGGGCCCCCACAGGAGGCATCATGGGAGTTCGAAGCAAAAGCCGGCGTCAACCGATCAAACAAGGTAATTTCCCACTTGCTGTGCGGCACTTTGAGGGAAAACCGACTCACTACGATTGGGTCTTCCAACATCCGAACCCAACCATGGCTGGCACAACAGGGGCGGTCTTCAAACCAGCAGTCACTCCTGCAGGGCCGGGCATGCTTGAGCAACCGATCGATTACGATAATCGAATGCAGCAGGGACGATCGACGCCTCCAGAGTTCATAAGCCCTCCGGATGATCCCATAGATTCAGTCGATTCACCCGGGCCAGTGGATCCTTCTGCGGAATCCGTGAGTCCTTCCGAAACAGTGCAATAGTGTTCTTGCG
>CABVRR010000037.1:0-7478 GCA_902500705.1 uncultured Nitrospira sp. | reverse complement strand
CTGGCATCGAGACGGTTGGCCTCTCTGCCGACCGCGATCAAAGATCACGCACTTCTGACCATGGCTGAGGCGCTTGAAGCGAAGGCGGATGAACTCCTCGCAGCGAATGAGCAGGATCTTGCGGCGTTTGGAACTGCGCCTGCCAAGAAAGCCATGGCGGATCGATTGAGATTGACTGAGAAGCGAATCGGAGAGATGGCCGCCGGCATTCGTGAGGTCGCCAAGTTACCGGACCCTGTCGGGATGATGTCCACGATGTGGACAAGACCCAATGGAATGCAAGTCGGGCGAGTGCGTGTGCCCATAGGGGTGATCGGGATCATCTACGAGTCGCGCCCCAATGTCACGGCGGACTCGGCCGCCCTCTGCCTGAAGTCGGGAAATGTGTGTGTCTTGCGAGGCGGAAGCGAAGCGATTCAGTCCAATACCGCCATTGCTGCCGTTCTATCAGAAGCGGCTGGAAAAGCCGGTGTTCCGCCTGGCGCGATCACGTTCGTTGATCGTGCAGATCGTGAGGTCGTCCCAGTGTTGCTCAAGCAGGATCGGTATATCGATCTGATTATTCCGCGTGGCGGCGAATCATTGATGAAAATCATCGCAGAGCATTCGACGATTCCCGTCGTGAAACATGATGCGGGAGTCTGTCATACCTATATCGATGCAGCTGCGGACCTGGCAATGGCGGAGGCGATTTGTGTCAATGCCAAAGCCCAGCGGCCGTCTACATGCAACGCCATGGAAACCTTATTGGTCCACCAATCGATCGCACGGACGCTGTTGCCGAAGCTTGCCCAGCGCCTTAGCGCGGCCAACGTCGAGATTCGTGGTTGCCCTAAAACCTGCCAACTGATTGCTGAGGCCAAGCCGGCCGATGAGCAAGACTACGGCAAAGAGTTTCTGGATTTGATCCTTGCCGTGAAAATCGTGAAGAACATGGATGAAGCGATGGAACACATCGCTCAGTATGGGTCACGGCACACGGAAGCGATCGTCACGTCGGACTATGGACGCTCAATGCGGTTTCTCAAAGAAGTCGATGCCGGTGCAGTACTTGTGAATGCCTCTACTCGGCTCAACGACGGGTATCAGTTCGGGTTAGGGGCGGAGATCGGTATCAGTACCTCGCGCATTCATGCGCGGGGCCCCATGGGGTTGGAAGAGTTGACCTGCTCGAAGTTCATTGTCTTGGGGAGCGGCCAGCTCCGCGAGTGAATGCCCTCCGACGCCGTTGCATTTGCTCTGAATACCCCCGGCCACCTGTGGTTTCCTTCCACGCACACACTTGCGGAGTCCTTCGACCAGCTCGGCGGACGTGTTGAAACGCTTCCAACCGGACATCTTGTTTTTTACCGGCCTGATGGCCGACGCGTTCTTGAGACGGACTCCGTAGGCCATCCCTTGCATGAGTGCGAATGGGAGTCGACCGATGCCGGAATCGTCTCGCTGACGCGCGCGCGCGTGCGTCTTGATTGGGGGCATTGGGTCGGGATAAAGCCCGGTGGGCTGGTCAATGAAACCAAGCTGAATCTCGCCGCGAGGCCCAATTGGCAACGGATTACTCCCGACGATCTGCGTGCCATGGCTGCCGGAGCGTTACGAGTACCGATTGAGGAGGTGCGATGGTTTTATCGAGATGACGATTTGGCGATCGATCCCACAGGGATGGCGACGATCCGACAGCGAAAAGATGCCTTGTATGTGTTGGATGACGGAGGATTTGGGACTGCGCGTTTCATGGCCTGCATGGGGGCCATGCATTGGGACCGGATTGACTTTCTCCCGGTGGTCGAACTCTTCAAGTCCTTGTTGCCGGGGACAGGTTCTGCCGTATTCGAGCTGATTCGTGGGCTGTATGACGATCAGAATAGGGGATGCTCTGCGCCGAGGCCTTTACACTACCGTGGGATTCCCACGTATCCGTCTGAAGCCGCGTTTCAGTTATTCAGCGGATTTTTCACGCCTCAGCCGATGAACGCTGGAGATCCGTTGGCGGCGTTTATGAATCCTGCAAAGGCCCATCATGTCGTCTGGCTGCCGGCCCAACATCCTCCCGTTCGGTATTTTGACGGAAGCCAAGGGTTATGCGTGACGGTGAAAAATGGAGTGGCTCAAAAAGTCACCCTCGCTGAAGATCCGGCTGGTCTTCCCTACGTCAATCCAACCGGGCGTCGTCTGCTCCCGTTGGATCGGAGTCTTCATGTTGAAGGAAGGGTGTTGACGGTAAACGATCGTACAACGAAAGCGACGTTGCCGTTACGGCGTGATCTCCAGGTGAAGCCGTCGCCACCCGACGAACGCCCGATCGCTCCGATCGATTGGCGGGCTGTGTTTGTAGGAGGGATTCCAACGGTTCCCGCTGCCGAAGCCTTCGGGGCGGTGCTCTTGTTTCCAGAGGACGACGCAGAAATCAGCGAGCTCGCTGCGCAGCCGTTTGTTGCAGATTATCTCGACGATCTGGGAGAGCAGGACCGTGAGATCGGAAAGATACGATCTCAGGCCGAGCGTGTGCTCATTGTCAATGGGGATGCCGTCATTGCCACGTGTGTTCTCTTCGACCGTCCCCGTGACTATACCGTGAAGGTCCGTGATGTGGCTCATGCCCAGCGTCAGGCTCAGCAGCTCTGGATGCAGTGTGCCGAGGTCCAACGATGGGAGTGGCTGCAACGAGTCCGCATGGTCACGGATGATCAGCGTGGAGAGTCTCTGATCATCCAAGAACGCTATGATTTGCTGTATTTATGGCTGCCGTACGATTCGTTTGATTCTCCAGCGGCCATGCGCACGATCATCATGAGATGGAGTCATGTATTACGGCAGGGCGGTGTGGCTTTTCTCGTCGGCCCAGTTCATCTCAAGGAGCTACTGAGGCAGGAGCGGTTGCCACTGCTGGTGCAGTGGGAGCAATCGGTGGCCTCTCTTCCCACCGTTCTCATGCATAAGACAATTTTGCCGAAGGCCAGAGTCAAACCAGGTCTTACCTTGTTTCATGTCGAACGGTTGTAGACCGCTTGCTGTCGTGGCGTGATATCAGGGGTCTTCCTTCTGGACAGAAGCTGGCGTGTCTCTTCAGATCTCTGTAGAATCCGCCGACGGCTGGTGGGTTGTCGCTTTGTGTGGCAAGGGTGTGAACGTGAGCTTCGTTTATTAATTGAGGAGGAAGATTATGCCAAGCGTGTTGGATCGTGTGATCGAGAGGGAATTACGAAAAGAGTTAAAGGATGCATTGATTCGATTTGAGCAACAGCTACGGCAGACCGGTGTGAAAGAGGAGCACCTCAAAAACAGGATGCGTGGAGCAAAGCAATTTGTTGCCTTCCTGTACGGTCGATACCTCGGATAGTTTTCGTATTCAGTCAAGCTGGACACATCATGATGACGAGCTATTGTGCCTGCGGCCAGTGCGGCGAGGGCATGGAGCAATGCAGAGACTGTGGCAAGTTCTTATGCTGATGGATGCGAGTCTATGGTGCTCTTGAATCCGATCTGCCGCCAGGCCTCGTAGACGACGATTGCCACGGCATTTGAGAGATTCAAGCTTCGACTGTGAGGCAGCATCGGTACCCGGATTCGTTGCTGCTCAACAACAGCCTCCAAAATCTCAGCTGGAAGACCACGGCTCTCCGGGCCAAAAACAAAGACGTCTCCTTGGGCATAGACGCATTGGTCATAACGCCGTTTCCCCTTCGTCGAAACAGGTAAGAGACGTCGATCCTTGAATCGTTCGAGACAGTCGGCCCAATCGTCGTAGACCGTGAGTGATGCAAACTCATGGTAGTCCAGCCCTGCCCGCAGAAGCTGCTTATCCTCAAGCGAAAATCCCAACGGTCTCACAAGGTGCAGGCGTACGCCGGTGTTGGCGCAGAGCCGTATGATATTGCCGGTGTTGGGAGGAATCTCAGGCTGGTACAGAACTACGTCGAACATAGGGCGGCAGTCTATCACGGCATTCGCGCTCTGCACGACGGCCATGCGAGACCGAGTGGTGCCAGAGGCTCGGCTTAAGTCACTGAGCGGGGAGAATTGTATCCATGAGGATGAAGGCTCTGCCATCGCCACGTGTCGGCGCACATGTCGGCGAGGCTGCGTTCAGCCCGCCAGTTGAGCTGGGCAGCCGCCTTGCCGGGATCAGCGTAACAGGCTGCGACGTCGCCGGGCCTGCGAGGCGCGACCGTATAAACCACCCGCTTGCCGCTGGCCTGCTCGAAGGCCCGCACAATTTCCAGCACGCTGTATCCGGTTCCGGTTCCAAGATTCACCGTGAGGCAGTTTGCCTGGTCGGTTGCTCGTCTGAGCGCGTCCAGCGCTTTGAGGTGTCCAAGCGCCAGATCCACGACATGAATGTAGTCGCGGACACCGGTCCCGTCCTGCGTCGCGTAGTCATCACCGAACACGTTTAGGCGTGGGCGTAGGCCAATGGCCACCTGCGCGACGAAGGGCATCAAGTTGTTAGGCGTACCCTGCGGATCTTCGCCGATCAGTCCACTCGCATGGGCGCCGACCGGATTGAAGTACCGAAGAATCCCGATGCGCCAGGAGGGGTCGCTCCGCTGTAGGTCTCGCAGCATCTGTTCCACCGTCAATTTCGTTTGTCCGTAGGGGTTGGTGGCGGAGAGTGGATGATCTTCCGTCAGCGGTAGTCGTTGCGGATCGCCGTATACCGTGGCGGAGGAACTGAACACCAGTGTCTTGACTCCACAGCTTCCCATTGCCTCCAACAGGCGCAACGAACCGACGACGTTATTGTCGTAGTAGGACAGCGGCTGTTGGACCGACTCACCGACTGCCTTGAGCCCGGCAAAATGAATCACCGAGTGTGCGCCGCTTTCACGGAGCGCCGTGGCCAACGCAGATCGGTCTCGGATGTCGCCAGAGATGACGCGGCACCGCTTTCCGGTAATTCGCTGTACGCGCTCAATCGACTCGGGGTGACTGTTGCAGAAATTATCGAAGATGGTAATGTCGTGCCCAGCCTGCAGCAGCTCAACACAGGTGTGAGACCCGATATATCCCGCACCGCCTGTAATCAGAATCACGCGTGACCTCCAGCCGTACTCTCTCCTAGGGTGTCCTCTGAAGACAGAGTAGCCAGATCATGGAAGCGGGTCAAGGAGAGGAATGAAACAGTACGCGTGATTGGTGTGAGACGCTGTTGCCGAAACCGTGCCTGACACAATCTTTCTTCTTCTTGGTATAGTTGGTTCTACAGATAACCGAGTTCAAGACGGACAATAATGATGTCACCCGCTAGGCACGACGCAGTTGATCGATCAGGACTCCATGCCGGCGTCGGTTTTGTGATGGCTTGGCTCATGATGGTTCTGATGGTCGGTCCCTGTGCCGCTGCAGATCCTGAGGCAAGGCAGTCGGTTGAACAGATAGCTGAACAGGCCAACGCCGCATGGGAAAGCGGAGCGAGTACGACCGCACTTGAAATCCTAGACCAAGGCCTCCGCACCCATCCGGAAGTGGTGGATCTGCATCGATTGCGCGGCGATATCCTCTCCACGCTTCGAGACCTGCAACCAGCTCTTCAAGCGTATGACAGCGCGTTGACCGTACAGCCATCCAGATTGGATATCCACTGGGCTAGATGGAGTCTGTTGATGCGGTGGGGCCAAGATGAGGCTGCGATTGCAGAGTTGCGCAACATTGCCGGGATTGATGGGAATAATCCATTGATTCACCTGCGACTTGCGCAGGAGCTTAGAAAGCTTGATCGTTTGGAGGAGTCGGTGGAATTCTACCAGCAGGCGGTCGAACTGTTGCCGGGGTTGTTGGGCTGGCGATTGGCCTTGGCGCGTGCTCGGTTTGACGTCTTGGATTATCAAGGGGCGGATGCTGATCTCCACTATGTCCTACAGCATGGTTCTCCCGGGTCTCCTTTTGAGATCCCAGCCAGAAACCAGCTCGCACAGCTGTATGAGTCAATGGAACGGGGACGGCGATTTAAGCCGGTACTGACGCCCACTGCCACGGCCTCTCAACTGAAAGAATGGGCCATCATGCGGTCAGATGCCTGGAAGCTGTTCGAGGCGGAGCGGTTTCAAGAGGCAGAGCCGGTGTATCGGAAGCTGCTGGATCTCAATCCACATGATCCCATTGCTACGCATCAGTTGGGGCTGGCGCTCATGCAGTTGGGGCGGTGCGAAGAGGCACTGGCAACGTTCGGCAACATGTCGAATCTCAATCCAAGCGAGGAAGACTTTGCGGATACGACCTATCGCATGGGACAGTGCTATGTGGAGTTGGAGCGGTGGGAAGAGGCCTTCATCCACTTTCAGACTCTCTATGACGTGGCGGTTGAATTTGAACAGACCAATAAGGATGTTGCTCTCCCGGCCGGGACGCGTGTGCTGGCCAAAGAGAAGATCGTTCGCTGGTTGGACAAAGTGAAACCCCATGTTCCTGAATTAGTACAGCTCAAGGAAGAAGACGCAAGAAAAGAGAAAGAGGCGGTTGATCACGCCACTCGTTCATCTGAAAAGGCTCTGTTTGCAAAGGCTACTGAAAGGGTGAAGCCGCAGAAAACCTTGGATGCCGGAGTGGCAATCGTCGGTCGCGATGCTGATTTCAGCTGGTTCCGATATGTGATTCCTGCCGGCAAAGTTGTGCGTGATGACTTTCCGACCGGCGCCCATGAGTTTATTCCGCTGAGTCCAGGAGATACCTTTTCCTCCACACAACCGGAAATTTACTTGGTCTTTAAGCTGGTGACGGATTCATTCGATGCTGTTCCGCTCACCGCTCGATGTTCACCGGAAACACCAGATATGACGGAAGACCCACAGGCAGTGGTCCAGGATCACATCATGACATCCACGAACGATCGGTCGGGCTATTTCCTCTTAATCCGTCCGAAGGCGGGGTGGCTGCCGGGTCTCTATCGCTGCGGGTTGTTTGCGGGGGAACAGACCTCTGCCTATTCCTATGTGGACGAAGTCAGGTTTCAGATTGTTGAACTCAACCGGTCTTGATTACATAACTAGCGAGGTTTCAGTGAATATGGTCTCCAGGCAAGTTCAAAAATAGAATTTTCGCCTGTTTTCATAGACAAAGGCATCAGAGTTTTTCCTCTGTACTGCATCTCGAATCGTCAACGCTGTTGGGAAATCATGGCAACGCTCAGTGTCATCAAAGATGTTCGTTCTCGTTTCCGCTCGGTCGATTCGCTATCGCATTCGCAAATTCCGTCTGGTCATTTCGAGATATTCCAGATGGTCGAATTCAAGCTGTTGAGGACTATACCGCACAATACATCCATGCCCAGAATCAGGGCCGATGTAAATCGCTCCAACCCACGGTGCTCGTAGATACAGAAACTTGGTAAGCTCCAGCTCAAAATGTTTTGTGCGGAATAGCATACTGAGGCTACCTCATATCAGGGGCAGCTGTCATCGTCTAGTCTCTCTCTAGCAGGCCGCATCCCCTCGGTCGAGTTCTCAGCTCAAGGGTTTTCCCCCACTACCTTGCCGTTTCCC
>CABVRR010000036.1 GCA_902500705.1 uncultured Nitrospira sp. | reverse complement strand
TGACGCTGACCCGGCTGGATGACAACGGCGCGACCGGCGCGCCCAACGACAACACCGCCACGCTCAGCCTCACCTCCACGGTGACGGTTAATGCCGTCAATGATGCGCCGGTGTTGAGCGTGTCAGGTAGTACCATAGTCGTGGTCGGCAACACGTATACGCTGAACCTCTCGGCGACTGATGTCGATGGGGTGACGATCAGTTCCTGGACGATCAACTGGGGCGATGGCAGCATTGACACGATTGCCGGCAATCCAAGCAGCGCCACACATATCTATACCGCGACGCAAGTGGGATTGACTGAGAGCATCACCGTCTCGGTGACGGATGCAGACGGCACACACTTTGATAACGATCTGCTGGTTCCCTCGTGGACTGGGACGGATGTGGTTTATCGGTATGACGGCTCGGCCGGGACCTTGTTAGGCAGCTTTGCTGGGAGCCAAGATGATCAGGTCGAGGTGGTGACGGGACCGGATGGCAATCTCTATGTGACGGCGCTCGGATCCGGCAACGTGGTGAAGTACGCATCGGATGGAACGCTCATCGGGACATTCGTGGCCAATGGCTCTGGTGGGCTTTCTGGCGCAGCCGGCTTAGCGTTTGGCCCAGATGGGCATCTCTACGTGTCGGACTATAACACGGGTAATGTGCTGCGGTTTAACGGCACGACCGGAGCGTTCATCGATGTCTTCGTGAATGCGGTGACTTACGGGATGAGTTCCACGCTTGGGATGACTTTTGGCCCAGATGGCCAGCTGTATGTGGCCAATCGCGGGACCAATTCGGTGCTTCGGTTTGATGCGACGACTGGCACGCGTGACCTGTCGTTCAGTTTTACGAGTGCGGCACCGAATCTGGAGGATATTGTGTTCGGTCCGGATGGGGAGCTGTACGTTGTGGATTACAGCCTCGGTGTGCTCCGCTATTCCGCTACAGACGGGACCTTTCTTGGAACATTTGTCGCAATTGGTAGTGGAGGGTTGAGTAACCCAACAGGGCTCACGTTCGGTCCGGATGGACATCTCTATGTGTCCGACCAACTTGGGTCCGGCGCGGTTCGCCGCTACGACGGAACAACTGGCACGTTCCTCGACAACTATGCGAGCGGCGGGGGACTGGATAATCCCACCTATCTGAATTTCGCCCCGAGCCACCAAGCCCTGGTCACGTCGAATCAGCTCGTGGTCGATACAGTAGTTGATAACAACGACAGCGGCATTGCCGCCGGTAACGCGACCCATACGATCAGCTGGCTGTTAACGAACAAGGGTGCGGATGGGTTGATCTCGCTACGCGAAGCGATTCTCGCGGCGAACAACACAACAGGTGCGGATACCATTCAGTTCAACATTTCCGGTGCCGGTCCGCATACTATCAATCTGTTGTCGGCGCTGCCGAGCATAGACGAAATCATCATGATTGACGGTATGAGCGAGCCAGACTTTGTCGGTACGCCGATGATCGAGATCAACGGCACTTCCGCGGGCGCCGGTGCGACCGGCCTCTATCTGAACACGGGTTCCGATAACAGCGTCATCCGTGGCCTTGTGATCAATCGTTTCGGAGGCACCGGTATCGTGGTGGGCGCTGACAACGTGACGATCGCTGGAAACTACATCGGCACCGATGTGACCGGCACCGTAGATCTCGGTAATGGGGTCGACGGCATTCTGCTCGGCTCGAATGCCAATAATGCGATCATCGGCGGAGCGACAGCAGCCGCCCGCAACATCGTTTCCGGCAATACAGCTCGCGGCATTGCCGTCAGCGGTTCGGGTACCGGCGGCGGCCATCTCATCCAAGGCAACTATATTGGGACGAACGCCCCCGGTACGGCGGATCTGGGCAATGGCGGGCACGGCGTCGACATCAATAACTCCGCCGGCAATACGATTCGCGGGAATCTGGTATCGGGCAACGATACAACCGGCGTGATTCTCTACGACGAGGCTTCTGATAGCAACGTCGTCGTAGGCAACTATATCGGGACCAATGCGGCGGGCACGGCGGCGATCGGCAATGGCACCGACGGTATTGTGATCAGCGGTGGTGCGGATAACAACCTAATCGGTGGTACCACTGCGACGGATCGCAACGTCATCTCCGGCAATGTCGATGACGGCATCTACATTGGTTCCACTGGCACGACGGACAATATTGTCAGCGGCAACTACATTGGGACCAATGCTGCCGGCACAGCCACGCTTGGCAACGGTCGGTTTGGTGTGGTGCTCTATGACGGTGTGAGCAATACCACGATCGGCGGTGCTGTTGCGGGTGCCGGCAACCTCATCTCGGGTAACGTCAACGCCGGTATCCAGATCGATGCCAACAACAATGCGGCAACTATCGGCAACGTGATCAAGGGCAATCGGATTGGGCTCAACGTCACGGGAAACGCCGCGTTGGGGAATGGGAGCGACGGCATCAGGCTCATTGTGGGGGTGGCTGGTACGACCATCGGTGGCGCGAATGCGGACGAGCACAACATCATAGCCGGCAATGTCGGTGATGGCATCGAGATTTCGGACTCGAGTAACAATACTGTGATGGGGAATCGCATCGGTACCGACGTAACCGGTACGTCGGATCTCGGTAACAGCAATAACGGGGTGTCGATTATCGGGAATTCCACCGGCAATGTCATCGGTACCAACCTGGATAGCACGAACGACCTCCTAGAAGGCAATTTGATCTCAGGTAACAACAACAACGGCATACAATTTTGGGGTGGCGCAGTAATTGGAAACTTCGTCCGTGGCAATCTCATCGGTGTCAATTCCAATGCGACAGCCACTCTCGGCAACGGCACGCAGGGTATTCAGATCGGTGGGGGAGCCGATACCAACACTGTTGGGGGCACAAGCACGGCAGCAGCCAACGTCGTGGCTGGAAACACCAATGCTGGGATCGAACTCCTCAGTGCCGGGACAACCGGCAACATCGTGGAAGGTAACTTTGTCGGGACCAATTCAGGTGGAGTTCTCAATCTTGCGAACGGCTCGTTCGGCGTCATTGTGTTCAATGGTGCGACGGGAAACACCATCGGTGGAACGGCTCCAGGAACCGGGAATACGGTCGCCTTCAACAACAACGACGGGATTCGCGTACAGGATACAACGACCACGGGCAATGCGTTGCTCGGGAACCGTATCTACTCGAACGTGGGACTTGGGATTAATCTCGGTTCAGACGCGGTCACGCCGAATGATCCGGGCGACGGCGACACCGACGCCAACAACCTGACGAACTTCCCGATCATCTACGATGTGGTTGTCTCAGGGGGCTTCGTGACCGTCACCGGTGAAGCGCGACCGGGTACAACGGTGGAGTTCTTTGAAGCGGCTCTCGACTCAAGCGGCTATGGCGAAGGACAGACGTTTCTCTATCGCGATATCGTAACCGGCAGCACGGCCGGTCTGGCCGATGCAACCGCCCGGCAATTTTCCTTCACCTTCGCAGCCGGCTCTATCGTTGCCGGTGATCGCGTGACGATGACGGCGACCGACTCCTCGAGCAACACCTCGGAATTTTCGGCCAGCATTCTGGCGTTTGCGACGGCTCCCACAAGTCTCATTGTCGACACGGCGAGCGATATAGCGGACGGCGATACCACGAATATCAGTGCGTTGCTTTCCAATCGTGGCGTCGATGGATTCATTTCGCTTCGGGAGGCGATCCTTGCGACGAACAACACGGTAGGCCTAAACACCATTAATTTCAATATCGCCGGCGCCGGCGTGCACACGATCAATCCCGGCAGTTTCTTGCCGATCATCACCGATGCCGTGGTCATCGATGGGTACAGTCAGTCCGGCGCATCCGCGAATACGCTGGCGACCGGGAATGACGCGGTATTGCTGATCGAGTTGAACGGGACCGGCGTGTCCGGCTCGCATTGCGTAGAGCTCGGTGTGGGCAGCGACGGCAGCACGATCCGGGGGCTGGTCATCAACCGCTGGTCTAACAGCGGCATCTTTATGTCCTCAAACAACAACATCATTGAAGGAAATGTCATCGGCGCCGATGCCGGTGGCAACAACGACTTGGGCAATACCGCCAGCGGCATCCACATCACCGGCGCCAACAACATGATCGGCGGCACGACTGCGGCCGCGCGCAATCTCATTTCGGGCAACAACCAATATGGCGTGAGAGTGGATGGCGTCGGTGCGAGCAGCAACGTCATCGCGGGTAACTACATCGGTACCGATACCAGCGGCACGTTGATCATCAGCAACAGTCTTGACGGTGTCTATCTCACCAACGGTGCGAGCAGCAACACGGTGGGTGGGGCAACTACGGCGCACCGCAATGTGATTACAGGTAACGCCGATGACGGGGTGCAGATCGGCGGCGCGAGCGACAACGTGATACGGAACAACTACATCGGGACCAATTTCACCGGTCTGAGCCCTCTCGGCAATGCTGATGACGGCATCGACATCGACAACGGGTCCGCCAATAACCAAATTCTCGACAACCTGATCTCGGATAACGTGGACGACGGCATCGACCTCGGCGACGTCGGCGCCAACCCCGGTACGATCATTCGCGGCAACATGATCGGTCTGCAATCAAACGGAACAAGCGCACTTGGCAACGGTGGTCACGGCATTCGCATCGGCAACGGCGGCACGGCGGATAACACCACCATCGGTGGTACGGCGGTGGGACAGGGGAACACGATTGCCTACAACGACGGCGACGGTATTTCCATTGTGGCGAGCACCGGCGTGTCGATCCTAGGCAATGTGATCGACAGCAACGTCGGTCTAGGGATTGATCTAGGAGCAGACGGGGTAACCTCGAACGACGGAGTGCTGACAGGAGGCGTAGCCAATCAGCACATGGATTTCCCTGTGCTGACGACCGTGAATCTGTCCGGTTCAAACTTGACGATAGCCGGCTATATCGGGACCAATCCCCTGGGCGATACCGATTTCGCTGGAGCTCGGGTCGAAATCTTTCTGCATGACGGCAGCGGGGATACCCATGGAGAAGGCCGTACGATTCTCGGCTTCCTGACAGCCGACGCCAACGGCCTCTTTAGCGGTATCCTTACGCTCTCGACGACGGTCACAGCGACCGACCGCATCACCGCCACCGCAACGAGTACGACGAACGACTCCTCCGAATTCAGTCTCAATACCGATGTGAATGTCGCGCCGGTGAACACGGTGCCTGGGGCGCAGACGGTCAATGAGGATAGCTCGCTACCTTTCACCGGACCCAATACGATTTCTGTCAACGATGCGGACGGCAACCTGAACACCGTGCAGTTGGAGGTGCTGAACGGAACCGTGACGGTGACCCTGCAGGGCGGGGCCACGATCAGTGCGGGGGGGAACAGCACGAACACGCTGACGCTGGGGGGCAGTCAGGCGGACATCAACGCAACCTTGGCAACTCTGACCTATCAAGGCACCTTAAACTACACCGGCGCGGAGACGCTGACCGTGACGAGCACCGACAGTAATGGTGTGACCGATGTGGACACGGTCACCATTACGGTGACGGCGGTGAACGATATCCCGACATCATCGGGCGGAAATGTGATCGGTGTGGAAAACACACCGTATGTTTTTGGCTGGAGCAACTTCACTATCAGTGATGTCGATACGGCCATCGGAAATGCGACCGCCATCCAAATCGTGGCTCTGCCTGCAGACGGAGTTCTTGAGGTGTCCAACGGCTTCTCATGGGAGCGTGTGACGGTGAATCAAACCGTCACGAAGGCGACCATTGATTCAGGGTGGTTACGGTTTACCCCTGATACCAACGAATCGGGGTATGACGGGAATCCCTCGCCGGGTGTCGGGAATGGGCTGCAGGACTACGCGCAATTCACGTTCACGCCGATGCAGACCATTGCGATCGTCAACCCGGATGCCGAATTCGGCGTGACGTACCCGGAAAACACCGGCAACAACGTCGCAACCGGATGGACGATCGCGGGCACCGGAACTGTGTATACCGCGAATTATGATGCGACGATCTTCCTGACGGATCACGACCAAGTGTTCAACTTGTACGGTGGTGCGCAGATCAGCCAAGTGCTGGGGGGGAATTTGTCCACCGCACTGCAATACAGTCTCTCCGTCGATGTCGGCTGGGCTACGACCTGGCCGTCACCGCAATTCAGCGTCGAACTGTGGGCGGGCGGTACGCAGCTAGGAACAGTCGATCACACGTCTGTGACACCGGTCATCGGCGACTTCGTTCGCGCCACGCTGACGGTGGACGGTAGTCTGTTCGGCGCCGCGAATGGGCAGCCGCTGGAGATTCGCCTGCGCGAAAGCTCTGGGACCGCGCAAGCAGTGTTTTTTGATAACGTGCTTTTGACGGCAGCTCCCGGAGGAGTGGGGGCTGTAGCGACGATGACGATCGACATTACACCGGTGAACGATGTGCCCGTGATCACACCGGTGGGACCGAATGTCACTTTTATCGAAGGTGGGGCGCCCCAAGTCATTGATACTCTCATGACCGTGAGTGATGTGGATTCGCCGAATTTTGATACCGGTGTTCTCACGGTGTCTTTGACTCAGAATGGGACCGTTGACGATCGACTGCTGATTCGCAACGTTGGGACTGGTCCTGGGCAGGTCGGCGTGTCAGGAGTCAATGTTACCTATGGCGGGGTCACGATTGGGACTTTCTCAGGGGGCACCAGTGGCAGCGATCCACTCATCGTGACGTTCAATAGCAGCGCCACGGTGACGGCGGTTCAAGACGTGCTCGCCAGCATCCAATTCAATAACGTATCCGATACACCCAGTACTCTCGACCGGGAAGTCACCTATGGCGTGACCGATGGGGACGGGGGAACGGCCATCCCTGTGACTAAGACCGTGTTGGTTCAAGCCACAAACGATGCGCCGACAGGCGCACCGGTGGTGACGGGGGTCGTCACCGAAGATCAAACCCTGACGGCGGACACGAGCACCATCGCCGATGCCGATGGGCTGGGGGCGTTCAGTTATCAGTGGCAGCGCAACGGTGTCGACATCGGCGGGGCGACGAGCAGCACGTATCTGCTGGGTGACGGGGATGTCGGCGCCAACATTCGCGTGCGCGTGAGTTACACCGATGGGCAGGGGACAGCCGAGAGTCTGACGAGCGTTGCGGTAGGCCCAGTGGCCAACATCAACGACCCGCCGGTGATCGCGGCCAACACCGGTTCCACGGTGGTTCGTGGCGGAACCGACTCGATTACGACGGCAGAGCTTCAGGTGACCGATGTGGACAACGCGCCAGGGCAGCTCACCTATACCGTGACTGTCGGCCCGGCGAACGGCCGACTCGAGCTTACCACTGCCGCAGGTATCGCCATCACCGCTTTTACACAGTCACAAATCGATGCCGGTCAGGTTGTCTATATCCATGATGGTTCCTTCACGGCGAGCGACAGCGTGACGTTCACGGTCAGCGATGGGGCAGGAGGGACGATCGGCGCCACCACATTCGGCATGACGGTTACTCTCGCCAATAGCGTCCCGGCTCTTGCGGTGAATGCCGGTTCAACAGTTATTCAAGGATTAACCGATACGATCACGGCAGGTGAGTTGCGGGTGACGGATCTCGATAATACCCCGGATCAATTGCAGTACACCGTTACGACAGGCCCTCTCAATGGACGACTCGAACTGACGACGGCACCCGGTATCGCGATCACACGCTTCACGCAGGCAGATCTCGATGCCGGGCGAGTAATGTTTGTTCATGACGGTGCCGTTTCAACGAGCGATAGTTTCGTCTTTACGGTCGACGATGGAGCCGGTGGCACCATGGGGGCGACAACGTTTCCCTTCGTGGTGAGCCCATTCGCCCCTCCTCCTGGTGGTGGCGGTGGTGGTGCCAGTAGCGGAGGCGGGGGCAGTACAGGAGGTTCTGGTGGAACAGGTTCAGGGTCAGGATCGAGCTCAGGTACCGGATCGGGATCGCCTGTGGGTCCTGCGCCGGGATCCGGTCCTGCATCAGGAAGCAGTGGCGAAGCGGTTCCACCCTCCATCGTGGCGTCCACAGCGCCCAGCACCGGGGCCGTCGGCAGAGATGTGGTTGTGGAGCGAGCGACGGCGAATGATTCATTGCTGCGGGTTACGATGATGAATCAACTGCTTCCCAGAATAGAGCCGTTGACTACTGGGACTCAGGAACCAGGGGAGTTATTCCTCCCGGAGTCGCTCAGTCGTCCTGTGAAACAGGCTTTGATTGTTGGGCATCAGCTTGCCGAACGGCTGACCAGATTGGCCGAAGAGCTCGAGCGTGGAGTGCAAGAGCGAGAGGCGCAAACGCATCTCGTCGGGCGGGTCGCGTCGTTTTCAGGCATGGCATTATCCGCGGGATTCGTCGCCTGGATTCTGCGCGGCGGATCACTGGTCGCGAGCTTCCTGGTCTCGATGCCGGCCTGGAGGCATTTTGATCCGTTGCCGGTGCTGGGTATGCCCGACCACGACCGCCGAAAACGAGACCGCAAGATGCGCGAGGAAGATGAGCAAGAGAAACAACAGTTCAGCGGCCTCGATCGAGTTCTGAAATCTTCGCATAACGGACCGGACGGTAAGAAGCGCGACTCATGAGAGACCCGAATTCATGCGAGTGACACCGATCGTCTGGATCAGTTTTGGCCTGGTCAGTTTGACGATCAGCGTCATGCTGGTCGGCTCTTCGCTCGTTGATTTGGCGCCCAACCAAGATCGCCAAGTGCTCGAATATCGCCGCGACTTAGCCGAAGCCCTGGCGGTGCAATACTCTGCCTTGGCGGAACGGGATCAGGTCGAAACCATTCAATTTGCAATGGAGGCGCTGGCGAAGCGGAATCCGGGTATCTGGTCGTTGGCGCTCCGGGAGAAGAGCGGCGTGATTGTCGCACAAGTCGGCGATCACGCGCAGGTCTGGATCCAACCTTCCGGCGATGAATCGACGCTCCAATTTCTCCAAGTCCCGATCTTTTCCGGCGACCAGCCATGGGGGGTGCTTCAGATTGCCTTTCGCCAGACGGAAGTCTCGTACGTCGATCGCCTGCTGACGGATCCCTGGGTCCGGTTTCTTGCGTTCGTCGGTGTGATGGGGTTCATCGGCTACCTGTTCTTCATGAAGCGCACGCTCCGCCAGCTCGATCCCTCCGGCATTGTTCCCACACGCGTGAAAGCGGCGCTCGATGCGTTGACGCAGGGCGTGGTGATGATTGATACACAGGACCTAATTGTCCTGACAAACGAGTCGTTCAGCCGTGCCGTCGATAAGCCCGTGACGTCGTTGATCGGCTCCGACCTCGGGACACTTGCCTGGAAATCAATGACTCCGGCGGATTCGCTCATGGTGCACCCCTGGACCAGGGCCATTATGGACCGGAAGGCGCACGACAATATTCCCCTGCTGCTGAATCTTCCCGACGGCGAATCGAAGAAGTTCATCGTCAACACGGTTCCGATCATGGATGACGCATCCACGGTCAGGGGGGCGCTTGTCTCGTTTCATGACGTCTCTGAGCTGGATCGAGCCAATTCCCAACTCAAGGAAGCGAACAGCGAGCTGGAGGCATCACGCGTTCAGATTCTTGAAAAAAATCAAGCGCTCGAAGTCACGAATACCAATCTCCATGTCGAAATCAACGAGAGAAAAAAAGCCGAAGCAGAAAAAGAAAAGTTGCACCAGCAACTGATGTACGCCTCGCGTCAAGCCGGCATGGCGGATGTCGCATCGAGCGTGCTGCATAACGTCGGGAACGTGCTCAACAGCATCAACGTATCGACCGATACATTACTGAAGACACTCAAGAAGCCGATGGTCGGGGATGTCTGTCGTATTGCCTCGCTCTTTCATGAGCACCAACACGACTTGCAGGAATTTTTAACGACGGATCCAAAAGGCAAGCAGATCCCCTCATATCTTGGGTTGGTGGCCGAGTCGCTCACCGGGAGCCATCAGACGATCCAAGGCGAGCTCGACTTGCTGGTGAAGAAAGTCGAGCACGTCAAGCAGGTAATCATGTCGCAGCAAGATATCGCCCGTGCCGGCAATGTTCGTGAGTCGGTGTCGGTCGAAGGTTTGATGGAACAAGCGGTCCTGATGGCGCTCCCCGAACCGGAGAAATACCGCATCCACATCGCACGGGAATACAGTCCGGTTCCCGCGATTACGACGGACCGACACCAAGTTCTGCAAATATTAGTCAATCTGATCTCCAACGCGAAGAATGCCATGGTCGAGCATACGGGAAGCGCCCGTCGGCTTACGCTCCGCATCGGAGTGCCTTCCGCCAAGGCCTGCGCTCGATTCGAGGTGATCGATACCGGTAGCGGGATCAAACCCGAAAATCTCTCCCGGCTGTTTGCGCAAGGCTTTACGACGAGAAAAGACGGGCACGGACTAGGGCTTCATAGCGCGGCGATTGTCTCGAAAAATCTTGGCGGAACGTTGCTCGCGCAGAGTGCGGGTGAGGGGTGTGGCGCGACGTTCACGCTGGATCTTCCGTTGACCGTGATGGAAGCCGCAGCATGAACAGCACGTACGCCACCGACAATCGGCGCATTTTGGTGATCGACGATAACGTCAGTATCCATGAGGACTTCCGTAAGGTCTTGCTGCCGCCGAAAGACGCGGATTCGCTCGGTCAGGCTCGGGCGGCGTTGTTCGGAGAGGTGCCCACTCTGCCGCCACAGGTTGAGTATGAGTTGAAGTTTGCGAGTCAGGGACGCGAAGGCTTTGATCTTGCCCAGGCCGCCCATCAGAGAGGGGCTCCCTATGCGGTGGCGTTTGTAGATATGCGGATGCCGCCGGGATGGGACGGGCTCGAGACCGTCGAACATCTTTGGCATGTCGATCCCGATCTCCATATCGTGATCTGCTCCGCGTATTCGGATCATCCGTGGGAAGAAGTGAGTCGCCGCATCGGAGAAACCGACAAGGTGCTCGTCCTCTTGAAGCCTTTTAACAGCATCGAAGTGATTCAGCTGGCCAATGCGTTGACGAAGAAATGGAATCTGGCACGTGCCGTCAAACTGCAGATTGATAGTCTCGCATTCAGCGTCAGCCAGCGAACCGTCGAGTTGCAAGCGGCGAATGCGCGCCTTCAAGCCCATGTCGATGCCAGGACGTTGGATATAGTACCAACTCCATCGAAAAACGAACTCGAGGAGATTTGCCGTCAGAAAGAAGAATTCTTGGCGATCATGAGCCATGAAATTCTGACGCCGATGAATGAACTTGTGAGTAAAGTAAGTCTTTTGTTGGATAGCTCGTTGAGCTCCGGGCAGCGTGAGCATGCAATGACACTTCAACGGTGCGCACAGGATCTGTCCTCCCTCATCAATGACATGCACCAGTTCATGGTCGGGCGAAAACAAGAATCTCAGACTCGGGGCGGTACGTGACGAAATGTCGCTTCATCAGATGACAGAAGGACGTGAATGATTATGGGCGCTGGTACAAAAAATCTTCGCATCATAGTCGTCGACGATAATCGCGCGATCCACGAGGATTTTCGCAGGATCCTTGAGGCGCCAACTGAGGATGAGAGTCTCACGCAGGCACGGGCGGCGTTGTTCGGAGAGTCGCTGATCGTACAAGCGCTGGACCGGTTCGAGGTGGAGTATGCGGAGCAAGGACAAGCGGCGCTGGCCATGGTCCAGACGGCGCGTCAGGAAGGACGCCCGTATGCGGTGGCGTTTGTGGATATGCGAATGCCGCCGGGGTGGGATGGTCTGGAAACCGTCGAACGGCTGTGGGAGGTGGACGGACGACTCCAGGTCGTGATCTGTACGGCGTATTCGGACCATTCGTGGACGGAAATCGCGGCACGGTTGGAAATGGGCGATCGGCTGCTCATCCTTCGGAAACCGTTTGATTCCATCGAGGTGCAACAGATTGCCGCGTCGTTGACCAGGAAATGGGAATTGGGGCGAGATATTCGATTACAGATTGAGGGGCTCGTCGCCCAGGTCAATGCCCGCAATCAAGAACTTCACGCGACGAATCAGCACCTGGAGCAACAGGTCGCTCTGCGGACGTCCGAGCTCCAACAGCGCAACGACGAATTACACGACATGGTCAAAGCACTCAAAGAGGCCAAGGTCGCGGCGGACAACGCCAACCAGGCCAAATCGCACTTCTTGGCCCATATGAGTCATGAGATCCGCACGCCGCTGAACGGCATGCTGGGGATGAACGAGCTGCTGTTTTCAACGGCGCTGACCGATCAACAGCGGCACTTTGTAGAAACCGTCCATCATTCCGGCGAGCAGCTGCTGCAGATCATCAACGACGTGCTGGATTTCTCCAAGATCGAGGCCAACAAAATGGACCTCCATATCGCGGAGTTTGATTTGCCGGCAACCGCCCAGGACGTCGCCAATTTATTTCTTGAGTCATCGCGACGGAAAGGGCTCAGCCTGGAATGTCAGATCGATCCGCAGTTGCCCGCCGCTTGGCGAGGCGATGTCGTGCGCTTCCGACAGATTCTCATCAATTTAGTGGGGAATGCCGTGAAGTTTACGGAGCGGGGCGGCATCTTGATTCACATTCACCGGCTCGAAGATCGAACGTCGGATGCGCTCGTGAAAGTGACGGTGTGCGATACCGGCATCGGCATCCCCCTCAACGTGCAGCAAAAGATTTTTGATCCGTTCGCACAGGCCGACGGATCGATGTCGAGGCGGTTCGGCGGCACGGGATTGGGCCTTGCGATCGTTCAGCGATTGGTCAATATCATGGGGGGCGATGTCGGCCTCACGAGCACGCCGGGAAATGGAGCCACGTTCTGGTTCACGATCCGCCTTGAGAAGCACGTTCCGATCGAGGTGGCAGACAAACCGGACGATCGTGCCGCGGGGCCTGAAACTTTGGTGAGTCGTCGTACCGCTAGTAATCCCACCGCACGTCCGTCGACGGCACGCATTCTCTTGGCTGAAGACAATGAGACCAACCGCGAAGTCTTTCTCCGTATGTTGGATCTCTGCGGGGAATCGGTCGATATGGTGAGCACAGGTCGAGAGGTTCTTCATGCGCTTGAGCAGCGTCGATACGACCTGATTTTGATGGACTGCGAAATGCCAGAAATGGACGGATTAACCGCGACCGCTGAAATCCGACGTCGAGGGGTGACGAGAGCGGATGGTCGGCCCGTCACCATTCTTGCGCTGTCGGGGTATGCCGTGAGTAGTTTTCAAACCGCCTGCTTTGCGGGTGGCATGGATGGGTTTCTGTCGAAGCCGGTGGGGCTCAAAGCGATCCAGAAAGCGCTGCGCCAGTGGTTGCCCACCGTCGGTTCTCGTGCGGCTTAGAGGCAGTGTCCCGGTAGTGCGATGGAAGTGAGCGAGATGTGTATGGATAGTGGACAAGGTGATCACAACTTGCGGGTTTTGGTCATTGATGACAATCACTCGATCCACGAGGATTTTCGGAAGATCCTTCAACCTGGGACAGAGACGCAGGCTCTGGATGACGCGCGCGCGTCGCTATTCGGTGGTGAGCCTCTTCTGAAGGCCCTTCTGCGGTTTGAAGTGGATTACGTAGGGCAGGGGCAAGCGGCGTTGCCTATGGTCCAGACGGCGCGTCAGCAAGGGCGGCCGTATGCGGTCGCGTTTGTGGATATGCGGATGCCGCCTGGGTGGGATGGACTGGAGACCATCGCACGTATCTGGGAGGTTGACCCTGAGATCCAGACGGTGATCTGCACGGCCTACACCGACCATTCCTGGGACGACATCATTCATCGACTGGGGTACGACGATCGCTTGTTGATTCTGCAAAAGCCATTTTCCACCATCGAAGTCTCGCAATTGGCGACCTCCTTGACCACCAAGTGGAATCTGGCCCGCCAGGCCCGCCAACGGCTAGAAGCCGCTGAAGCCGCTAATATCGCGAAGTCGCAATTTCTTGCCAATATCAGCCATGAGCTTCGCACGCCCATGAATGGGATTCTTGGGATGAGCGAACTCCTGTTGCAGCAGCCTGTGAGCGACAAGCAGCGCCAATACATCACGACGCTGCATCAGTCGGGAATGGCGCTGTTGCAGGTGATCGATGACATCCTGGATTTTTCCAAGATCGAAGCCGGCCGGTTGACATTGGACTGTAGCCCATTCGACATGCGTCAGCTTGTTGGTGAGGTCATGGCGCTCTTTTCTCACCCGGCGGCGAGCAAGGGACTGCACTTGACCGCTGCGCTGCCGGAAACTGTGCTGCCGGAGTATGAGGGAGATGCTGTGCGCATCCGTCAGATCTTGACCAACCTGCTCGGCAATGCCGTTAAATTTACACTGCGCGGACAGGTCGCGCTTCAGGTTTCCATTGTGGAAGAGACGATCAGTCGGACAACGATCTGTTTT
Organism: uncultured Nitrospira sp.; assembly: GCA_902500705.1. Taxonomy (GTDB): domain Bacteria; phylum Nitrospirota; class Nitrospiria; order Nitrospirales; family Nitrospiraceae; genus Nitrospira_D. Next base: position 15,501 of record CABVRR010000036.1, on the reverse strand, counting down.
ACGGTGCGGGATACAGGGATCGGTATCGAGCCGGATGTCCAAGCCAAGCTCTTTATGCCGTTTACCCAAGCCGACGGCAGCACCACGCGTCGATACGGCGGGACCGGGCTGGGGTTGGCCATCGTGAAGCAGTTGACTCAAATGATGGGTGGGACGGTCGGTGTAGAAAGTGTGTTGGGGTATGGGTCGACGTTTCGGTGCACGATAGGCCTCAATCATTCCTCTGCGCGAACCGTATTGGCACAAGCGGTCTGATGCAGACTGTGCCATAAGAAAAGGATATGTGGCGGTGCTGACGAATGCTCCCAATAGACGGATTCTCGTCGTGGACGACAACGTCTCGATCCATCACGACTTTCAGAAGATCTTACAACCCGATCGTGAGCCGGATGCGCTGGCACAGGCGCGTTCGGCTCTCTTTGGTGAACCCAGCCCGCTGCCGCCCCATGAACCCTTTATCGTGGATTGCGCAGATCAAGGGGCCACAGCCTTAGCCCTCGTCGAGACGGCCGGCAAAGAGGAGAGGCCGTATGCCGTTGCGTTTGTCGACATGCGGATGCCGCCTGGGTGGGACGGCTTGGAAACCATTGAACGACTGTGGCAAGTGGATGACAGGCTGCAAGTGGTTATCTGCTCGGCGTATGCCGATCAACCATGGGATGAAATCAGAAATCGTATCGGCCAAGATGACAAGTTATTGATTCTCCAGAAACCGTTCAACGGGATCGAGGCGCTGCAGATGGCCACGACACTCAGTCGTAAATGGGATCTGACCAGTAAGGCGGCCGAACGGCTCGATGAACTGAATCATTTGATCAATGCACGCACGGCGGAGCTCCAGCACGCGAATCAGCAGCTCACGGAGATCAACGGTGCACTGATGCGGACGGTAGTGAATCTTGAGGCGGCACAGACGGAAGTGTTACGCCAAAACGGCGAGCTGGAGCGGCTGGCCTCGCGCGATCCGCTCACCGGATGTCTGAATCGACGTGCGTTTTATGCGCTGTTTGAAAAGGCGTTTGTCGAGAGTCGCGAACAGGGAAGAGATCTCTGTTGTCTGATGGTCGACATCGACGAATTCAAGGGCGTGAATGATCAGTTTGGACATGCCGTCGGAGATCAAGCCATCCAAGCGGTCGTCAGCTGTCTTTCGGCAGGATTGCGTTTAACGGACACGGTCGGACGCTACGGAGGGGAAGAGTTCTGTCTGATGTTCCCGCACACGACATTGGCCGAAGCGACAGAATTGGCGGAACGGTTGCGGATGTATGTCGGGAGGGAGGCCAGCAACCGCATGCGGATATCGACACGGTTGACGCTTACGGTGAGTATCGGAGTGTCGGCCCTCACCTGTGGAGCACGGACTCCATTGGAGCTGATTGATCAAGCGGATAAGGCGTTGTATGCCGCCAAGGAAGGCGGGCGAAACTGTGTCATGGCGCTCGATGTCTTGGTTCCCGGAATGAATCCTTCCGCGCAACTGGAACTCCAAGTCAGACGAATCACGCCACGGTCTCGATTGTCGACTATTCGATGACATCCTCGTGTGGTCCGGCGTGTCAGCGAGCATCACTCGCCACAGCCGCTTTGCCTTGCCCCATCAATATAGGTCTCCCAGGTTCCCCTGATGCTTTGTGAATCCGCACGGAGTATCGAGCACTGTATTGTATAATGGTCGCGGATGACACGCCTGTCGAATCATGTCCGATCCTCAGTGGGTGGTAAAGTCGTCATGGCCCTGAGCGGGCTGGGACTCGTGTTCTATGTTGTTATCCACATGTTGGGAAATCTTCAGATATTCGAGGGAGCTCCAACGCTCAATGGTTATGCGGCCTTCCTCCGCGACATGCCGATCCTTCTCTGGATAGTTCGAGCGGGGTTGTTAAGTCTGGTGGTTCTTCACATCGTTCTGGCGATCAGGTTGACCGTGCGGAATCGGCGGGCTCGTCCGGTGGCCTATGCGGCCCGCAAGTATCGACAAGCCTCGTTTGCGTCTCGCACGATGGCTGTCTCCGGCCTACTGCTCGCGCTCTTTATCCTGTTCCACCTGTTGCATCTGACGGCCGGTGTCATCGATCCCTTGGCTATCGATCGTCTCGACGTTGAGGGGCATCGTGACGTCTATGGGAAGATCGTCCGTGCGTTTCAAAATCCGTTCATCGTGGTGCTCTATGTGGTGGGTCAGGTGGGACTGGGCTTGCATTTGAACCATGCCGTCACCAGCAGCCTACAGACATTGGGACTGGAGTATGCCGCATTCAACCACCTCTTCAAAGCCGCCGGTCCCACGGTTGCGCTGTTGGTCGTTCTGGGTAATATCGTCATCGTCCTCGCCGTTTTTTTAGGAATCGTACACGGATGATCTCACTCGATCCAAAAATTCCTCCCGGCCCGCTGGAAACCAAATGGGATCGGCGGCGGTTCAGCGAAAAATTAGTGAGTCCGAACAACAAGCGGAAGATCACGGTCATCGTCGTCGGGGCCGGCCTTGCCGGAGCCAGCGCGGCGTCGACGCTGGGACAGTTGGGCTATCACGTGGAGTGTTTTTGTTTTCACGACAGCCCGCGTCGGGCCCATAGCATTGCGGCGCAGGGAGGAATCAACGCAGCCAAGAATTACCAAGACGACGGAGACAGTGTGGGCCGTCTGTTCTATGACACGATCAAAGGTGGAGACTTTCGCTCTCGCGAGGCCAATGTCTACCGATTGGCCCAGGTGAGCACGCAAATCATCGATCAATGTGTGGCGCTCGGTATTCCGTTTGCCAGGGAGTACGGCGGACAATTAGCGAACCGATCGTTCGGAGGTGTGCAAGTCTCGCGTACGTTCTACTGTCGAGGGCAGACCGGACAGCAACTGCTCTTAGGCGCCTATTCGGCGCTCTGTTGGCAGAATGAACGAGGGCAGGTCACGATGCACCCCCGCACCGAGCTGCTCGACCTTGTTGTGGTCGACGGGCAAGCGCGCGGTATCGTGGCACGCGATCTTGTGACGGGACGGGTGAGCGTCCATACGGCTCACGCCGTGGTGCTTGCGACCGGCGGGTACAGCAATGTGTACTATCTGTCGACCAACGCGAGCGGCAGCAACGTGACGGCCACATACCGCGCATGGAAACAGGGTGCCGCATTTGCGAATCCTTGCTTTACACAGATTCACCCCACGGCGATTCCACCGGGCGATGCGCACCAGGCCAAGTTGACCCTGATGTCCGAATCACTCCGCAACGATGGCCGGTTGTGGGTGCCGACGATGCCGATGGATCATCGGTGTCCGGGCGACATCCCCGCTGCCGAACGCGACTATTTTCTGGAACGCCGATACCCCCGTTTCGGAAATCTTGCGCCGCGTGATATCGCATCCCGCGCCGTCAAGGCCGTGTGCGACGAAGGCCGCGGCGTCGGTCCGGGCGGGCACGGCGTCTATTTGGATTTTGGCGATGTGATCGACCGGCAAGGGTTCGAAGTCGTCCGTGAGCGCTACGGCAACCTCTTCGACATGTACCAGCGGATCACAGGGGAAGATGCCTACCATGCCCCCATGCGCATTTACCCGGCGCCGCACTACACGATGGGAGGGCTCTGGGTTGACTACAATCTCATGAGCACCATCCCCGGACTCTTCGTGATCGGTGAAGCAAACTTCGCGGATCATGGCGCCAACCGGCTCGGAGCCAGCTCGCTGATGCAAGGACTCGCGGACGGCTATTTTATCCTGCCCTATACGATCGGTCATTATTTAGCGACGGCGAACCTCCCTGTGGTCGGGGAGGATCATCAAGAGTCCCGCGCGGCGATCCAACGTGTGACCACGAGAGTGAGCCGTCTATTGAATGTCCGGGGGAGTCGATCAGCGGCCTCATTTCACCGGAATGTTGGAGAGCTGCTGTGGAATCACTGCGGCATGTCACGCAACGAAGAAGGGCTCAAGGCGGCACTGACGAAGATCCCGGTGCTACGAGAAGCCTTTTGGCGAGAGGTGATGGTGCCGGGATCAGGAGAAACCTTCAACCAAGAGCTGGAGTATGCGGGGCGAGTGGCGGACTATCTCGAATTTGCCGAACTGCTGTGTCACGATGCCTTGCATCGAGCAGAGTCGTGCGGAGCCCATTTTCGTGAAGAACATCAGACGGACGACGGTGAGCCGCAACGGAACGACGTCCGTTTCGCGCACGTGGCTGCATGGGAGTACCGGGAAGGGCTCTCACCCCTCGTGCATAAAGAACCCCTGACCTTTGAGTTCGTGCAACCGACGACGAGAAACTATCAGTAAACACCACCATGCGATTCACGTTGAACATTTGGCGGCAGCAGGGGCCGAACGAACAAGGCCGATTTGTGACGTATGAGGCTCGCGATGTGAGCCCCGGTATGTCGTTCTTGGAGATGCTCGATAGTGTGAATCAAGGATTGATCGCCAGCGGTGAGGAGCCGGTGGCGTTCGAGCAAGATTGTCGTGAAGGCATCTGTGGGAGCTGTTCGTTGGTCATCAATGGAATTCCGCATGGTCCGGACCGCGGCATCACCACCTGTCAGTTGTACATGCGGCGGTTTTCCGATAGAGCCGTCATCACGATCGAGCCGTGGCGCGCACGGGCCTTCCCCATCATTAAAGACTTGGTCGTAGATCGCCGCGCGTTGGATCGCATCATGCAGGCCGGGGGCTACGTCTCCGTCAATACCGGTGGCGCGGTGGACGGGAACGTTCTGTTGATCGGAAAGGATCGGGCCGAAACGGCGATGGATGCCGCCTCGTGTATCGGGTGCGGGGCCTGTGTGGCAGCCTGTAAGAACGCGTCGGCCATGCTGTTTGTGGCGGCGAAGGTGTCTCACCTGGCGCTCTTGCCGCAAGGGAAGCCCGAGCGCACGCGTCGTGTGAGCGTGATGCTGGAGGCCATGGATCAGGAAGGATTTGGTTCGTGCGGGAATCAATCCGAGTGTGAAGCTGTCTGCCCAAAAAACATCAGTGTCCGTTTCATTGCCATGCTCAATCGGGAATACCTCCGAGCCGGCGTCGTCGAATCCGGTCTTCCCGCCGAGCCGGAATCTCCCCACGCCGAATCGACCTAGTCGGTACGTTGACGGCACGGCCTTTTCTCACGTCGATTCGTAACCGAGTATCGATCGGTGATCCTTCGATGGTGAGAACGGCTGGTGGAGGCCTATTTGCGCCAGATGGCAATCAACTTGACTGTGGAGGGAAGGCCTTTATAGTGCAATGATAGGCAGATAGTAAACCTAAGAGAACGGGAGATGTGCGTCGAATGAGTCGTCAGGTCGTATGTCCGCGGTGTCGCAAAGAGGGCGCAGTGCAGGCCAGACCCCAAACCCCTCGTGAAGTGGTTGCGGCGCTGATTCGGATTGCTCCGTTTCAGTGCCAATCGTGTGACCATCGATTCCTCGCTCGTCGGGTGAGTCCAACAGGATCTTCCAGCCTAGTCGAACGGCGCGAGCACCTCCGTATCCCTGTTCGCCTCTGCTTGTCGTTTTCTGGGGGAAAGGTGAGGGGCGAAGGAACTGTGCTGGATCTCTCCTTGGGCGGTTGCATCATCAAAAGCGAGACCCAGGTGCGGGTTGATGATATTTTTTACCTGGAGATCGTCGTCCCCGAAGATGAAGCTCCCATTGAAGTCGCTGCCATGGTGCGCTCGGTGAGTGCGCGCGGCATCGCCTTCAAGTTTCTTCGCAAGGCGTCGGAGAACAAACGCCTGCTGACGTTCGTCCAATCACAGTCCGGCTCTACGTCCGGCATTCTCTCCAAGGCCGTCGAGCCGACGGTCGCCAGCTAGCCTCGATTTTCTGCCTAACATCATGTCTCAGTAATCCGTTTGTGGTGCGCCTATCAGCTCATGAACGACACCCTTTGAAATCGCGTTCCGTTGACAAACCCAGGGCGAACCGCTGCGGCAAAGTTTTTGGACAGAGCACTAGGTAGGCGTCTCCCAGGCAGACGGCAGCGGATAGTCGGCGATCAGACGGTCCTGTTCGGCGACATCGTACGGCTCGATCATCAGATCGCAAGGATCCATCGGCTCTGCACAGGCTGAAGACGATAGTACAGCAATCAGCGCTTGAGCCTTGTCTCTTGTCGAAAACCGGCAGAGTCCGTGTTCGGGCATGCCTGACGACGGGTGCCAAAAGGCAAGATCGATCGCACTGCCTTGGTAGACGCCGAGGGTGCGGTGTCGTACCTGAAACCCACCGAGACTCTTCATCGACCGCTCCCGTGGCATAGAGGCCCCCTTGACCGACATATATTAATGATTAATGCCCATGGTAGCATGATTGCTGAATCAAGGGACACCGTGTCCTGCTCGACTGGTGAAGGAGGGAACGATGGGGCGTCTTTCGTGGACAAAGATGGTGTGCGCCATAGCGATGGTCAGTGCGTTGTCCGTATCCGGTTGCGGGTACAACGATCTCCAGGGTTTGGATGAGGATACGAAGGCGGCGTGGAGTGAAGTCATCAATCAATACCAGCGCCGTGCCGACCTCATTCCGAACCTCGTGGCGACGGTCAAAGGATATGCAGCCCACGAAAAAGAAACCCTCGAGAGCGTGGTCAATGCCAGAGCCAAAGCAACGGGCATGCAAGTCACGCCGGAGGTGTTGAAGGACCCGGCCGCATTCGAAACCTTTCAGAAAGCCCAAGCAGGCCTGACATCGGCGTTAGGCCGATTGATCGCGATCGCCGAGAATTATCCGAATCTCAAAGCCGATCAAAACTTCCGGGATCTCCAAAGTCAGCTGGAGGGGACCGAAAACCGGATCACCGTGGCGCGCAAGCGGTATATCGATCGAGTGGCGGAGTACAACAAGATGGTCCGGTATTTCCCGACCAACCTCACGGCAAAACTGCTGCACCTGGAAGAGCGGCCCAACTTTACCGTCGCCGATGAGAACGCCGTTGCCAAGCCACCTGAAGTCAAATTCTAGGTCTAGGTTGACGCTAAGGTTGAGAGGAACGGCGGAGTTGCATAGGAGAAGATGCTACGGCGTCCTCTTCTGCCTCTTCACCTTGGTCTCAGCCGTCGCATTCACCCTTCTTGCCTATGCCCTCGACGTTCCACCTCTGACCGGGCGAGTCGTCGATCTCGCCCATGTCTTGCCGGGCTCCACGGTTGAGTCGTTGACGACTCAACTGGCGGCGCATGAAACCCAGTCGGGCAATCAGGTCGTCGTTCTCACCATGCCTTCCCTCGAAGGCGACGTGCTCGAAGAATTTTCCCATCGCGTCGCAACGACCTGGAAGCTAGGTCGCAAGGGCACGGACAACGGCGTGCTGCTGTTGGTGGCGATCGCGGAGCGCAAGGTGCGCATTGAAGTCGGGTATGGCTTGGAAGGAGTGCTGACCGACATTCGCTCCGCCCAGATTATCAGGCACGAGATCGTGCCAAAGTTTAAAACGGGAGATCTGGCCGGCGGCGTGACCGATGGAGTCAATGCCATCTTACACACCATTGACGGTACGTATCAGGCACCCAAGCAAGAGGCCTCTCGGCAAGACAGCGATGTCATCGGACAGGTCGTCGCGGCTGTTATGGTCGGGCTCTTGGTCGGGCTTGTGCTGATGAACGTCCATCGAGTAGTCGGCCCAGTTGCCGGGGCGGGCATTTCCACGGTGCTGGCTCCTTGGCTTGTTCCCGCACTGGTTGCGAGCGGAGTGACGCTGCTCCTGTTGCTTGTCATCGGCGCGTCACGGACTGGAGGGAGGAACAGTTCGTACCGCGGCATGGATGATTGGATGTGGTACAGCAGTCGCGGTGGTGGATGGGGAGGAGGATCCTTCGGTAGTGGCGGTGGTTTTAGCGGAGGCGGAGGAAACTTTGGAGGAGGTGGCGCCAGTGGAGACTGGTGAACGGGTGCAACTGACGGCTGACGAGCGAGAACGGATCAGGTCGGCCGTTCATCTCGCGGAACAGTACACCACTGCTGAGATCGTTCCCATGATCGTCAGTCGGTCCGGTCTCTATCGCGATGCACAACATCGAGCCGGCCTCATTCTTGCCGTGTCGATTCTTACCATCTTGCTGACAACGGAACTCCTGTGGCTTCCCTGGGGGTGGCATGCCCTCAATGCGGCTTGGCTCTTGCTGGGGACGACGCTGGCGTATGTGCTAGGCACCTGGATAGGCACATTGGCTCCGTCCATTCGGCTCCTCACACCGCCTGACCGCATGCGCCATAAAGTCAGGCTCAGGGCAGAACGAGCCTTTGCGCAACACGCTGTCGCACAGACTCGTGAACGAACGGGCGTGCTGATCATGGTCTCTCTGCTGGAGCATCAGATCTATGTCTTTCCAGATCAACCGCTTTTCCAGCGAGTCCCAGTGGAACGCTGGTTGCAGGTTGTCCATGCTGCTGTCGGCCGATTGAAAACAGGCGATATGGTCGGTGGGCTGTGCCAGAGTATTGAAACGTGCGGCGCGCTTCTGGCTGAGGTCTACCCGAGTCGCCCAGAAGACAACCCCGATGAATTATCGAACGAATTAGTCCAGGAGCCATAAGGAATCCACAGCCCCTCCTTGCGCGCTCAATAAAACACCGTGGTTAGCCGATAGATAAGGGACTCGGCGGGACTCATGATCGGCCAGGATGTGCCAAGAGAGACAAGGAGGGAGCAACATCATGTGGAAGCAGGAAGAGGCGGCAGGAGGCGAGGGTGAGCGGGAACGGTGGGGAGAGGATCGGCGCAGTTCGGCAAAGAGCGGCCTGACACTTCCGGATGAGGTTGCATTCGTTGGGAAAGATGTCGAGTTCAAAGGTGTCATTACCTATTCCGGCACGGTACGGATTGATGGGACCCTGGACGGTGAAATTCACACCGACGGCGGTTTGCTCGTCGGGCCTGAAGCCGTGATCAAGGCCAAGGTGATCGCCGGGACGGTGGTATGCCGTGGGACCATCCATGGCGATATTCTGGCGAAGGACCAGATTGTGCTCTGTGCTCCGGCTGTCGTGCAGGGCAGCCTGACGACCCCGGTTCTTTCAATGGAAGAGGGCGTCGTATTCAACGGGACGTTGGAGATGAAGTCGCAGGCAAGGGTCGAGGTATTGCGCGAGGTCGGACCCACGACCAGCCGACCACCGGTTCAACGACTCGCGGCATAATGACATACCGGCCGCCTCTGGTGTGAGCTTTTGACCAGCACCAGGGGCCTGAGAGATCCAAGAATCCAACGTGGTCTTCTTCTGTCTCCTTTCAGTTGCTCAACAATCGTACGGGTGATGAATAAGGCGCCTTGTCATAGCAAGACATCGGCTTGCCTATTCGATGGTTTCGCTGATTCAGGTTAAACATTGCTAGGCCAAATATCCTCTCAAGATTTGTTGCTTGCACACATAATATATACTCGCCAGCCACGATAGATGGAGTGGCTTCTCCAGGCAGTATGGCTCCCACCAGTCGAGTCTCATTCATGCAAAAGAACGGTTGATGGCATATGCCCTCAATGTGTTTGACTTCTCGTGAGAGAAAAACTGTTTCTCAGGCGAGTGATACCTCGCCTGCATGTGCATCGTTTTGTTTCAATGAGGTATCTAATCGGATACGTTTCTCGTGAAGCGTTAGCTGCTGGCCTCATCGATTCCTCAATCAGATATTTCAAAATAATTCGCCTCGTTGCGATATCAACCGCCATCTCATTGTTCGTGGCATTAATCCTGCCTAGGCAAATATAAATTTCTTGTAAGCATGACCAGCATGAATCTCCTTCGTCCTTGAACGATCTTTTTATTTATTTGGAGGGACCAAATCATGAGTATGAATCATAAGAATCATCATGCTGAGAGAGGCAAGTCACCCGGTATTAGCACCATGCGAATCTCTAAGATAGTGCTCACAACGATCTTCTTGCTCATGTTGATAGTCGGCTTTCCATTGCTGGTCGTGACAGCTCAGGATGGTAAGGACACCACGATGTCCGACCGAATTGAACAATCGAACCAGCGGCATCCAAAAGCGAAGCCGGCGCGTCCTCTGGCCATTAGCAAGTTCAAGACCATGGATCTATCGCTAACCGAGCGGATGGCTCTTCCACCGAAGTATTCGGCAAAGAAGCCGGCGAAGACTGAACATTCGAGCGGATTGAGACGAGATGTGGTCATCGTCAAATTTGTCGATGGTGCAAAGGTTCGAGAAGAGCATGCGTCGGCAGAACGACAGGAGAAGACCGACACGACAACACTTCGCTCGCGCCTCGATGATTTAAAGCCACAGTTGGCGACACTGGATGAATATGACCGTGGACTCTTGAAACGGCGAAACCTGACTCTCGCTGATGTGGATCGCCAGATAGGCAAGGTGCGCAGTGTGCTCAAGGAGCGCGGTATTCGACACTGGCGAAAAGTATTCAGATTAGACGACGATTTGCTTAGTAAGTTCCGCATCAATGCAGAGATACGAAAGAAGCGACAAGCCTCCGATCTGTCCAATTATTACGTCTTTCATCTAGAGAATACCGAGCAAGGCGAGCGGCTTGCGGATCGCCTGAATGAACTCGACATCGTTGAGCTTGCCTATCTTTCCCCAATTCCCAAGGACGCGGATATCCCACCGGTAACTCCGAGCTTTCAGAATCAACAAACATATCTCGATCAGGCGCCGGGTGGAATTGATGCCAAGTATGCGTGGACTGTGCCCGGCGGCACTGGAAGCCAAGTGAAAATCATCGACATCGAATCGGGCTGGAACCTCAACCACGAGGATCTGCCCAGCTTGTTTCTGAACGATGGGCGCATCGACAATGATGATTCGCGCCAACATGGCACGGCGGTTCTTGGTGTGATGTTAGGACGTCAGGATGGTGTTGGCATCACGGGTATCGTGCCTGATGCGAGTGGAGGGGTTGTTTCCGTCAATCGTGGGCTAGGTATCTCTTACTATAAAAATGTTGCAGAAGCTGTGCTTGTGGCAAGTATGAAACTGTCTCCAGGTGACGTGATTCTCATTGAGCAACACTCTCGGGGTCCAGGTAATGATGGAGATTGCACCGCGTGTATTACTTCTGGAAAGCCTCGCGATCAGTGTGGGTACATTGCTATGGAATATTGGAACGATATCTTCGATGCGGTGAACGCGGCGACGGCATCAGGCATCATTGTGGTGGAAGCGGCTGGGAATGGGGAGATGAATTTAGATCATGAACGTTATGACGACCGGTTTAATCGTAATGTGAGAAACTCCGGTGCATTGTTTGTGGGGGCGGGAGATGCCACCTCACATAAGCCCTGGTGCTGGTCCAATCATGGTGGCCGTGTGGATGTTCAAGGATGGGGGGATAGCGTTATGACGACGGGGTATGGTTCGGCAGACACGTTCAAGGTGAACGGTGTCGACGATAATCAATGGTACACGTCCACCTTCAGCGGTACGTCTAGTGCCACACCAATCGTTGCAGGTGCAGTTGCAGCTATTCAAGGCATCCAGATCGAACGAAACAACGCGCCTCTGGATTGGTATGAGATGGCAGACGTGCTTGCGAAGACCGGTACACCTCAGACAGGAGGGAAAAACATTGGTCCATTGCCAGACCTCAAGGCAGCGATCGCCGAGCTTCATCCAGCAACACCTAGCGGTGCCGTCTACGAGACGGTTATCTCCCTCGGAACCGATTCCGTCGATGCAGATCGAGTTGTCTCGGGATTCACGGGCGCTCGTACAAGCATCATCAGTGGAACCGGACAGCGTACTGCAATCGAGCGTCTTCAGTTTGGAGAGCACAGCGACGAGCCATGTTATGCCAAAGCGGAAACGGCAGACATTGTTGCGCACACTATTGTGAAACCACACGGAGAATTGAATATCTGTGATGGTAATGGTCCAACTGATCGGTCGTTGGAATATGTTCCCACCATGACTTCTGATCACGACACATTCATACGTGGAGTTGCAGTCTGCAATTCGACGACGAAGAACAGTACACGCTTGAAGGGCGTCAAGGTATATCAAGCACGGATTGAAGACGATGGCTCTTTCAGTATGATCTCGAATCCACCAACGTTAAAACGCCCCAATTGCGACGGTGATTGGCGCGAGCCGGCAATGTGCCCGTCAGGAACAGTCGCGACCGATCTCATCGTGCATATCAGACCTGACGGCAAGAAGGATGTTTTTACAGGCCTGTCGCTCAAGTGTGCCACGGTCGAAGTGACGAGGACCTGTATGTCTGGGTGTTCGTGACTGCTCTGTGTCAGTAAGGTTTGTGAGTTAGGCGCACGCCACTCAACCAGGGTGGCCTGCGCCTCTTCTGCGGAAACGACGTAGTGAGCAAGATCTACACGAGCATGCCTTACGATGAATTCTCAGATGATCCCTGACACCTGGTTAACTGTAGAGAAATTATCTCCTGGATAGACGCGCTTCGAGCGTTCCGCTAGAATCCGGTCCATGTCGGAGTCCAGCGCCTCGGCCGGCGCGCCAGCCAAACTGCAGGACGAGAAGTATTCGGTCGTCAAAGCAGCCGGTATGATCGGAATGGCGACGTTTTCCAGTCGCGTGCTCGGGTTTATCCGCGACATGGTTCTCGCACGACTGTTGGGCGCGACTCCTGCCGCCGATGCGTTCTTTGTCGCCTATCGCATCCCGAATCTGCTCCGCGAGCTCTTTGCCGAAGGCTCGATGTCTGCCGCATTCATCCCTGTCTTCACAGAATATCACACGCTCAAATCAAAACAGGATGCCTGGGAGCTCGCCAGCGCGGCGTTCACGACCTTGCTGACGATCGTGACCGGCGTCACGCTCGTCGGTATGTTGGCGGCCCCTTGGATTGCATGGCTGATCGGGTGGGGCTTTCATGACAATCCTGAACAATTGGCGCTGACGACGGTCCTGACCCGTGTGATGTTTCCCTATTTGTTGTTCATCAGCTTGGCGGCGGTAGCGATGGGCATTTTGAACTCGTTGCGAGCCTTTGCCGCACCGGCTTTCTCCCCCGTCTTTTTCAATCTGTTCATTATCGGATGTTCGCTCTTTCTGGCGCCCAACTTGCCAGAGCCTGTTATCGGCGTCGCCATCGGCGTGGTCGCAGGCGGCGCCGCACAATTTGCGATGCAGTTACCAGGGTTGAAGGTGCGCGGTATGCTGTTCGGATTTCGGTTTCAGCCTGATCATCCCGGAGTCAGAAAGATCGGACGTCTGATGATTCCCTCACTTCTGGGGCTGTCCGTGACGCAGATCAACATCACCGTGAGCACGATCTTGGGATCGTTTTTCGCCGGTGGACCGACCTATCTGTTTTATGGCATGCGATTGATTCAGTTTCCACTCGGCATCTTCGGCGTCGCGTTAGCGACGGCGATCTTGCCCACGTTATCGGCACAGGCCGCACGAGGCGCGATGGAGGAATTGCGCACGACGCTCGGGTTCGGCCTGCGCATGATTCTGTTTATCATCGTGCCGGCGATGTTGGGGTTGATCGTGTTGCGAGTCCCGATCGTACATCTGTTTTTCGAGCATGGAACATTCACGGCGCATGATACGACTGAAACTGCGCTCGCAGTCTTGTGCTATTCGATCGGGTTGTGGGCTTTTGGCGGTGTCCGCATCATTGTTACTGCATTCTATTCATTAAAAGACACCACCACGCCGGCTATCTCGGCGGCCGTTGCGCTTGGTGCGAACATCCTGTTCTCCTTGGTACTGATGTCCTATCTTGGCGTGGCAGGATTGGCATTGGCGACGGCGTTAGCCGCGATGGTGAACGGCGGCATTCTCGTGGTGGTGTTGAACCGGCGGCTGGGCGGGATTGAATGGAATCTCGTAGGCCGATCGGCGGCTCGGGTAATTGTCGCGTGTGTCCCGCTTGTGGCGGCATGTTGGTGGGTGGCCGATGCGCAGATCTGGACTCATGCAGACGACTGGGGCACGAAATCCGCGATGCTGTTCGCCGCTATCGGTCTCAGTGTCGGTAGCTACCTGGGTGTTCATGTTTTGTTCCGGTCGGAGGAACTTGGGGTAGTCTGGGGGATGGTGGCGAGAAAGTTGGGCCGATTCAAGAAGTAAGCAAGGAGTAAGAACCTATGCCGCGCGCCATGATCTTTCACTCGCCTTGGGGCTGGATGGGAATCGCTGAATCCTCAAAAGGGATTCAAGCGATCGTGTTGCCGAAACGATCGAAGCGAGCCGTTGTGTCTGATCTCAGCGCGCTGTCGAATGAGCCGGTGCAACAGGAGGATTCTGCGCGACTGGACATGGCCCGCCGGCAGTTGCTCGATTATCTTACCGGGCGGCGAGATACCTTTGATGTCCCGCTTGATTTATCACAAGGAACATCGTTTCAACGAAAGGTCTGGCGGGTGTTACACCGCGTTCCGTACGGCAAGCTGCGCTCCTATCAATGGATTGCCTCTCGGGTAGGAGGCCGCCAGTACGCCCGAGCGGTCGGCAATGCGGTCGGTGCGAATCCATTGCCGATCGTGATCCCCTGTCATCGAATCGTCGCGCAGGATGCGTCACTCGGCGGTTTCTCGGGTGGGTTGCCTATGAAGCGCAAGTTGCTCTCGCTTGAGGGAACGCTGACACAATTACAACGAGGCCGAGCCTGATCGATGAAGGCGGTTCTGCAGCGCGTGACCAGTGCCTCGGTGGAGATTGACGGCCACATTGTAGGCCGGATTCAAGGCGGCCTAGTCGTGTTGTTGGGGGTGGCGAAAGGCGATGATGAATCGGATGTACGCTATCTGGTCGACAAGATTCGGAGTCTCCGTCTGTTTTCCGACGAACAGGGGAAGATGAATCGATCGTTGACCGATGTAGGGGGTGCTGTGCTGCTGGTCTCTCAATTCACATTGTTGGGTCGGACCGCCACCGGACGCCGACCCAGTTTCGACGGGGCAGCTCCTCCGGACATGGCTAAGGGGCTGTACGAACAGGTTGTGGCTGATCTGCGAGCCTGCGGAACATCGGTTGAAACGGGTGTGTTTGCGGCGCACATGCAGGTGGCCTTGGTGAACGATGGGCCGGTGACCTTTGTGGTGGACAGCCGGGAGCGGCACTGATCTCAACTCAAGATCCGGCGGTGGAGTGCCGATAGAATCGACACGAGTGGAAGACGGGTCCCGATCGGGATCTGGTATACTGAGCACGAGCCTCATCGGACTTCGCAGGAGGTGGAGATGGGCACTCAAGTTCCGCCACGCCATCCGCTTCGGCAACTCTTCGGCGCCCTGACCGAGAAGAGCTTTACGGAACATCTTGGTTGGCCCGATACCAAGGTCACCTCCTACGTCTCCGACCTGCTGGTCGACTTTACTCGTACGGATCAACTCTACAAGATCAGAAATCGAGAGAATCAACCGGTCGATTCGGTAGTCGAGTTGCTCTTTGAATCCGAGATCATGCTTGAAGCTCAATCGCTGGATCGTGAACGAGATGTCCATCAGCACATCGGCGATTTCACCCTGTTTATGGCTGGTCTCTTTCCTGAGTACCTTCGACGGCTCAAATCAGCTGGGCGCATCTATCACAAGGACTTCCTCGTGGACTATGTGAAGACCGGCAAAC
>CABVRR010000035.1:13019-30533 GCA_902500705.1 uncultured Nitrospira sp. | reverse complement strand
CTCAATTACCCGCCACCATCAGCTCGGAAATCTTCAGCGTCGGACTGGCAATACGGCCTCGGAACACAAGGTCGTTCCCAATCACATCGATATCTTTGAACATCTGCTTCAAATTCCCCGCGATAGTGATTTCTTCGACGGGATAGGCCAATTCACCGTTTTCAATCCAGAATCCGCTGGCTCCACGCGAGTAATCTCCCGTGACCATATTGATTCCGAATCCGATCAACTCCGTGACGTAGAGCCCTTCCTTAACCGAGCCGATGATGTCTTGAGCGCTCTTGAGTCCGGGAACGAGATAAAAATTCGTCGGGCCGACTGAAGGGCTTTCCCCCACGCTCCGCGAGGCGTTCCCCGTCGACGGCAATCCCAGCTTCTTGCCAGAATAGGTATCGAGCAGATAACTCTTCAGGACGCCGCGCTCGACGATCGCATTCTTTCGGGTAGCCAACCCCTCACCATCGAAGGGACGAGAGCCGAGTCCACCCATCATCCGCCCATCGTCGTATACTGTCATCAGATCGGAGGCAATGGGCTGTCCCAGTTTATCGAGCAGAAATGAGGCGCGTTTGTAGAGCCCGTAGCCGGACACCGCGCTGCATAAATTCGCCAGCAGACTCCCGGCCGTCTCTTGATCAAACACGACCGGCACCCGTTTCGTCGAGACCTTGCGCGCACCCAGGCGTCGAACGGCTCGCTTGGTCGCTTCCTGCCCGATAGATTCTGCGGATGCCAGCCGCGCAAACTTTCGCTGCACCTCATACCAGGCATCCCGTTGCATGGCCCCGGTTCCGGACTCGATCGCAATGGGAGAGACGGACAGTGAAAAGCTTGAACTCTTATAGGACCCGACGAATCCGTGGCTGTTTGCCAGTACTACGCGCCCCGACGACGAGTCGAACTCTGCCCCTTCCGAGTTGGTTACGCGTGGATCAGCGGCAAACGCGGCTGCTTCCCCACGCTTGGCCCAATCGATCTGCGTCTCCGTGTCGACGACCGTCTCATCATAGAGATCCAGACTCGGTTGTTCCGTGGCCATCTGACCGGCGTCCGGCAATCCTGAGACGTCATCCTCGACCACGGCATTAGCCAGAGCACAGGTATCATCAACCAGTTGATCGAGAGACGCTTTGGAGAAATCGGATGTAGAAGTCGTCGCCGAACGTTTTCCGATGAAGACACGCAATCCGAGTCGCTTTTCTCTCGCCTTTGTCAGCCGATCAACCGCGCCAACCCGCACTTGGACGGAAAGCGTCTGACCATCGGCCACCACGATATCGGCCTCTGTCGCGCCGCAGGCTTTCGCACGGGCCAGCACATCGGCTGCCAGTTGCGCATAGCCGTTGGTGGCCTCTCTCTGATTGGAATACGGCTGGAGCATGATCGTACCTGCGTCGCCTTCCTTACCCTTGTGTTCCGCCGACCGTAATTTCGTCGATCTTGATGGTCGGCAAACCGACCCCGACCGGCACGGATTGACCATCTTTGCCGCACGTGCCGATACCGTTGTCGAGTTTCAGGTCATGCCCCACCATCGAGACCTTAGTGAGGATCTCCGGTCCATTCCCAATCAGTGTGGCTCCCTTCACCGGTGTCGTGATCCGTCCGTCCTCGATGAGATAGGCTTCGCTGGCAGAGAACACGAACTTCCCGTTGGTGATATCGACCTGCCCACCGCCGAAGGAGACGGCATACAATCCCTTTTTAACCGACCGGATAATATCCTGAGGGTCCGACTCCCCGGCCAACATGAAGGTATTCGTCATCCGAGGGAGCACCACACTTTGATAATTCTCTCGTCGACCGTTACCGGTCAGGGGAATCCCCATGAGCCGAGCGTTGAGCTTATCGGTGATATAGCGGCGGAGGATGCCCTTCTCAATGAGAGTCGTAGAGCTGGTCGGCGTCCCTTCATCGTCCATGTTCAGCGAGCCTCTGCGAAACGGAAGGGTGCCGTCGTCGACGATGGTGCAGACGTCCGACGCCACACGTTTTCCGGTCAGGTTCGAAAAGGCTGATGTTTTCTTTCGGTTGAAGTCGGCTTCCAATCCGTGTCCGATCGCTTCGTGCAACAGAATACCAGGCCACCCACCGGCCAACACCACAGGCATCACCCCGGCCGGAGCATCCACCGCAGACAAGTTCAGGATCGCCTCTCTCGCAGCTTCCCGTGCATAACTCAGATGTCGATTGTCCTCACGATAATACTCAAACGCAACCCGGCCTCCTCCACCGAAGCTCCCGACCTGTCGATTCTCACGATCTTCGGCAATACAGGTGATCTGGAGGCGGGACAAGGGTTGGATATCACCAACCAAGGTTCCATCGGAAGTCGCAACCGCTACCATCTTATATTCGGTGTTAAAGGACGCCATCACGTTTTTAATACGGGGATCATACCGCCTGGCCTCGGCATCGATCTCATTCAACAGCGCCACGCGATCCGCCGTAGCAACTTCGGCCTTCGCCCGCTCGACCGGATACAGGTCTCTGGTCGGTCGGCGCTGGGTGGGCACCGGAACAGAGGAATCGCCCTTGGGGGAATTGGCGATGTACCGCGCCGTATCTGCCGCAACCTCCAGATCTTTCTTCGTCAATTCATCTGAGTAGGCGAACCCTGTTTTTTCGCCGGCCGTAGCACGGACCCCGACCCCGCGAGATATACTCTTCGCCGCGCGCTTCACGATCCCTTCCTCCATCGACACCGACTCCGAGGTGCGGGACTCGAAATATAGATCCGCATAATCCACATCCCGAACGTTCAACCGATCAAGCGCGTGTTGGGCTTCGAGTTCGGTAAGACCGAATGTGGCTAGCTGAACCGGCTCGGGCATAGGTCTCGTGGCCTCCTTCGTCTCTGTCATCCGAGTACGGACGTGAGTATAGCCCATTCATTTCCGTCGTCGCAATGCGACGGCTCCTCATGAAGCAGGTTGTGAGATCATTCCCTAGTTATCGTTTGACATTCCACACCCTCGACAGTAGACTTTGCGCACTCCTCTCTCGTAATACACGGGGCATGAGGAGCTTGCTGCAAGACCCTATGGCACACCAGTCCCCCTCAAGCCTTGACCATCTCTCAGAGCGCGAATTGACCGCCAAGCTGGAACTGGAACTGCTCCCGAAACATGTCGCAGTGATTATGGACGGCAACGGTCGGTGGGCGGAACTTCGTGGTCTTCCCCGCATCGCAGGCCATCGCGAAGGCATCAATTCCGTCAGGGAAATGATTACCCTCTGTCTGGAGCTGGGTATTCAGGCCTTGACCATCTATGCGTTTTCGCAAGAAAATTGGAACCGTCCGACACAAGAAATCAGCGCGCTCATGGGGCTGTTAGAGCATTACCTTTCTACGGAACGGGCCAGTTTGATCGAGCAAGGCGTCTGTTTCCGCGCCATCGGCCGCCACGAGCTACTCCCTCCGTCGGCGCAGCACTGGATACGCACGACCGAGAAAGAAACGGCACATCTGAATAAAATGATCCTGACCGTCGCCCTCAGTTACGGAGGGCGAGCGGAAATCGTCGATGCGGTGAAAACACTGATAGAGGACGTGCAAACAGGGGCCTTACAACCGAGTCATATCAATGAAGCCACGATCCAACAGCATCTCTACACACATCCGCTTCAGGACCCGGACTTACTGATTCGGACGAGCGGAGAAACCAGGATCAGCAACTTTCTCCTCTGGCAACTGGCCTACACCGAATTGTGCTTCACGCCGACTTTATGGCCGGATTTTCGACGACGCGAGTTTCTTCGTGCGTTGATCGAGTATCAAGGCCGGGAGCGCCGATTCGGTCGAGTGCTGAGCACCCTCTCATCATAATTCATGTGGGACATCCACCCTCTACGACTGATGACACGATCGCCCACAACTCAATATCCGTGACCACCCCACCAGCACGCACCCGACAATTCGATCTCCGCCGTCTCTACACGGCAGCGGTATTGATCCCGACGGTCTACGTCATCATCGCGCATCTCGCACCGTGGGCGTTGACGCTGCTGTTGATTGCCGTAGGATCCATTGCGTTGGTCGAGCTGTATCACATCTGTTTCCCCGCTCCCGTCAACCGCATTGTGATCGGGATCGGACTCGCCGCCTTTAGCTTGGTCGTCGCACATGAACATCTGTCTCTTGCCTTGGTCGATCTTCTGATCGCCTCGGCGCTCGTGGTATCGATTGGGGTCGCCCTGTCGTCCGGTCCGACTGATCGCCGCTGGAACAGCATACTGCTCATCCTCTTCGGTGTGCTCTATATCGGGATTCCCCTCAGTACCGTCGTCTCAACTCGCTCATTGCCGGACGGAGCATTCCTCGTGCTGTTTCTGGCGGTGGTCACATGGGCGTCCGACACCGGTGCCTATTACGCTGGAACGCTATGGGGCAAACACCTCCTGCTTCCCTCGGTCAGCCCGAAGAAGACGCTCGAAGGGTTACTCGGGGGACTCGCACTGGCCGTCGGTGTCGCGCTGTTGGCCCAATGGTGGTTTGCCTCACAGCTCTCCGTATCGGATGCGTTGATCCTTGGAGCGCTCCTGACGGGAGCGGGTTTGCTCGGAGATCTCTTCGAGTCAGGGATCAAACGTCGGACAGGCGTCAAAGATTCAGGTGGAATCCTGCCTGGTCATGGCGGTATGTTGGACCGGCTCGATAGTCTCTTGTTCACTGCCCCCGCCTTCTACTACTATGTCGCCTACGTTCGCGGCCTGTCGCCGCCTCTATGAGCATGGAGAGGAGGAAAGATGAAGTCGATTATCATTCTAGGATCGACCGGATCAATCGGAACGAATACGCTTGATATTGTTCGGCGGTTTCCCGATGAATTCCGCGTCGTCGGACTGACGGCCGGCAGTAACATCGACAAGCTTGAGACGCAGATCCGCCAATTCACACCTCAAGCCGTGGCCGTCTCCACGGAATCGTCCGCAGCGTTGTTACGGGAACGGTGCGCCGATCTTTCCGTTGAGATCATGGCCGGCGACGAAGGCATCACACAGGTGGCCTCAGCACTGGATGCCGAACTGGTGATTTCCGCCATCGTCGGCGCGGCCGGACTCGTCCCGACCTTGTCCGCCATCCGCAGCGGAAAACACATTGCCCTAGCCAACAAGGAACCAATGGTGATGGCCGGCAAGCTGATGCAGGATGAGGCGCGGAAACATGGTGTGAAAATTTTCCCGGTCGACAGCGAGCACAGTGCCATCTTTCAATCGTTGGAGGGGCATCGGATTGAAGATGTTCGACGTTTGATCCTCACGGCGTCCGGCGGAGCCCTCTGGACGCTGTCTCAAGAGCAGCTCCTGACCGTGACACCAGAACGAGCCCTGCAGCATCCCAACTGGAAGATGGGCGCCAAGATCACCATCGACTCGGCAACCTTGATGAACAAAGGATTGGAAGTCGTGGAAGCCCGATGGCTCTTCAATATTCTCGCATCTAACATCGATGTGTTGGTGCATCGAGAAAGCATCATCCACTCGTTGGTCGAATACAAAGACCGCTCCATGATCGCTCAACTGGGACTTCCGGATATGCGAACACCGATCTCGTACGCGATGCGGTATCCCGCGAGAATGGCGCTTGATCTTCCCTCCTTAGATCTGACCGAGATCGGGCAGTTGACCTTCAGCAAGCCCGACCACGACCGCTTCCCCTGTCTCAACCTCGGCTACGAATCGCTTCGAGTCGGAGGCACGATGCCGGCCATTATGAATGCCGCGAATGAGATTGCCGTTGAGGCGTTTCTCAACCACGGACTTCGCTTCATCGAAATCGCGCACGTCATTCGCAGCACAATGGATGCGCACACGCCACAGGACATCACCTGCCTTGACGACACGCTGGAAGCGGATCGATGGGCTCGGGAAAAAGCCGGATCGTTGGTGCACGCGTTGCCTCACTAACGATCAGTTGCATTTCACGCGGCGAATGTTAGAGTAGTAGATCTCACACGCAAGGGAGTTTCGATGGCTTCCGTATTTGCCTGGTCCCCTGATACTTTGTGGCTGCTTCTTCAGAAAGCCTGGTGGTTTCTTGTAGTCCTCGGCGTGCTGGTCGCGTTCCATGAGCTGGGCCATTTTCTCGCCGCTCGATGGGTCGGCGTGAAGGTCCTTAAGTTTTCCATCGGCTTCGGCCCGAAGTTATTCGGACGCCAAGTCGGCGAAACCGAATATCTTGTCTCTGCCGTCCCACTCGGCGGGTACGTCAAGCTGTTCGGCGAGGACGAGACGGAGGCAACGACCGCCGACGATCGCCGGCGATCGTTTGCGCATCAGGGGCTTTGGGGAAAGGTGCTGATTGTCGCGGCAGGCCCTGGATTTAATTTTATCCTGGCCTACCTGATCTTCGCCGGGTGGTTGTCCACGGGCACCCCACTTTTTGTTCCGACGTTCCGGGATCTGAGCGCCGATATCGAAGCCTTGGTTCCGGATTCTCCTGCATCGATGGCAGGCATGGAAGTCGGTGATCAGGTCGTCAAGATCAACGGAAAAGACATCTCAACGAAAACAGAGCTGCTGGATATCGTCAGCAAAAGCAAAGGCCAACCGGTCTCGCTCGAGGTCAAGCGGGAAGGTCAGCTGAAAACATTCACGGCGACCCCTGTGCCGATCACTGGAGAGGGGCCAACCGGGGATGAGCCGTTGTATACGATCGGTGTGGAAGAGACTCCTTCCCTCGTCACCTCGGTCATGCATGGATCCCCCGCATCATCAGCTGGGATGCAACCGGGCGATCGAGTGGTCGCGATAGAAGGGCACGCGATCTATACCTGGTCGCAGATGACCACTCAGGTACGGGAACATCCTCAACAACCGCTGAAATTCGAGGTGCTCCGCGACGAAAAACGGACCGCCTTAACCGTCACACCGAGCAGTGAAAAAGTAACGGTGAACGGACAAACGCTCGAAGTGGGGAAAATCGGGATCTCAGGGCCTGGCCGTTCGCTGATGCGCTCCGATAATGCAGCAAAGGCCGTTTACCAAGGGCTCGAAGCCACCTGGGGATGGACTGAATTGACCGCGATCGGGCTCTATAAAATGATCGTGGGGGATATTTCAAGTAAGAATATCGGCGGGCCGCTGACGATCGCCAATATTTCTGGTGAAGCGGCTTCCCAGGGCGCCTCGAGCGTCGTGTTCCTGATCGCCATCCTGAGCATCAACCTCGGAGTCCTCAACTTATTGCCGATCCCGATTCTCGACGGCGGCCACTTGCTCTTTTTCTTGATTGAAGGCATTCTGCGCAAACCCCTTGGCGAACGCCAACGGGAGGTCGCCCAACAGGTCGGGTTGGTTCTGTTGGTCGGCGTGATGATCTTTGCTTTCTGGAACGATCTTGAACGCATCTTCGCCCGCTAGAGAGAATACTGAAACCTTCCACGGTTCAACTCACACGCGACTAGTTACGACACCATGAAAACGTCCCAGTTGTTGGTTCCCACATTGCGGGATGACCCCGGTGAAGCAGAAACCGTCAGCCATCGATTGATGCTACGGGCCGGACTGATCCGAAAAGTAGCGGCTGGCATCTATACTTATTTGCCGCTAGGGCTCCGTGTGATCCGAAAAATTGAACAGATCATCCGGGAAGAAATGAACCGCGCCGGCGCGCAGGAGCTGCTGATGCCAATCGCCTCCCCTGCCGAGCTCTGGAAAGAAACAGGCCGTTGGGACTACTACGGCAAAGAGCTGTTACGTTTCAAGGATCGTCACGAGCGCGATTTTTGCCTGGGTCCGACACATGAAGAGGTCATCACCGATCTCTTCCGTCGAGAAGTGCGGTCCTATCGTCAACTCCCGCTTAATTTCTACCAGATTCAAACGAAATTTCGAGACGAGATCCGCCCGCGCTTTGGGCTCATGCGGGGGCGGGAATTCATCATGAAGGATGCCTACAGCTTTGACATCGATGAAGCCGCGGCCACGGTCAGCTACCAGAAGATGTACGATGCGTACACCCGAATCTTCACGCGATGCGGACTCACATTTCGAGCAGTTGAAGCCGACACGGGCCTTATCGGAGGGGACGTCTCACACGAGTTCATGGTCCTAGCCGATACCGGTGAAGCGACGGTAGCCTACAGCGATCAGAGTTCGTACGCCGCCAATCTTGAACGGGCGGAAGTGCTGCCTCCATCTGATATCGATCAGCCCCCCCTTCTCCCCTTGACGCCGATCGCCACGCCACAGCGCCGGACGGTGGAAGAGGTCACAGCCTTTTTGCAGATTACACCCCGTCAACTCGTGAAGACCTTGCTGTACCGTGCAGGAACCGAAACCGTTGCCGTACTGATCCGAGGCGATCATGAAGTCAACGAGGTCAAATTGGCGCGGCTGCTGAAGGTCACTGACGTGGCTTTAGCCGATGCCGAGACGGTCCAATATGTAACAGGCGCTCCTCCTGGATTTGCTGGACCAGTGGGTCTGCAGCACGCGCGAATCGTGGCAGATCACACCGTTAAAGGGATGAGCAACGTCGTCATCGGCGCAAACAAAGCCGACACCCATTACCAGAATGCCAATCTTAATCGAGATTTCACGGTCGAACAATTTGCTGATCTTCGTAATGCGCAAGCCGGTGACCCTTCTCCCCGAGGACCGGGTGTGTTAACCCTCGCCAAGGGGATTGAAGTCGGGCAAGTCTTCTTACTCGGGACGAAATACAGTCACAAAATGAACGCCACCATCCTCGATGATCAAGGCAAGGAGCGTCTGGCCATCATGGGGTGCTACGGCATTGGCGTCGGTCGAACGGCCGCTGCGGCGATCGAGCAAAACCATGATGACAAGGGTATCATCTGGCCGTTTCCTATCGCACCATTCCACGCACATCTTTTGACGGTCAGCCAATCTGAAAAAACCATCCAGGTCGCCACACAGCTTTATGCCGATTTAATGGCGGCAGGCATCGACGTCTTGTGGGACGACCGTGCCGATCGGGCCGGTGTCAAATTTAACGATGCGGATCTCATCGGCGCCCCATTTCAGATCGTGATCGGGGATAAAGGCCTTGCAGACGGCGTGGTTGAGGTCAAGGTTCGACGAACGGGAATCAAATCCCGTATTGCACCTGATCATCTGGTCACCCATCTCCGCACACTCTCCACCGAAGCCGATCCATCCGTGGCTTGATCCATACACACCATTTTGATCAGAGCCGTTTCTCATGTATGAAAAACGGATGACAAAAAATGTCTTTTCCTTGCCTTCCCAAGTCATTCAGTTAGACTAAAATTCGACTCTGCGCTCGGTAACCTATTCGTGGCCCAACACCTGCCGCTCCAATAGGCTACTCGGTTCGTTCACCTCTCGACCTCAGAGAGAATACAGTCGGATGCAAGCCAAATCGACGACTCAGAATGTCCCGGAGTTACAGAACAAGATCGAGCACACTGAGCACGTCAAACGCATTACATCCCAGATCCATGCGGCCAGCAACCTCGATCACATTCTTCTCGACCTGCACAAAGACATCTTAAGTCTGTTCGATGCAGAAGATTTAACACTGTTTGCATTCGACTCCGAAAAGAAGGAAATTTTCTCCAAAGTCCCTCACATCGACGGCGTCGAAGAAGTCCGCATTCCGATTACCGAACAGAGTCTCGCCGGTTTCTGTGCCAAATATCTCCGTCCCGTCAATATCGCCGATGCGTACAATATTGCTGAACTCCACATCATTCATCCATCTCTGCTCCACGACACGTCGTATGATAAACGCACCGGCTTTAGGACCAAACAAGTCCTCACCTACCCGATCGTCGCCGACAACAAATACCTGATGGGCGTCCTTCAGCTCCTTAACAAAAAGAGCGGAAGTCGATTTACTAGAAAAGATGAAGAAGTCGTCGACGAGATTGCCAAAGCGCTGGGCATCGCATTTTTCAACCTACGCAAAACATCCAAAAAGAATCCCACAAAGTTCGATCTCTTGGTCGGCAATAATCGGATTTCTCAGAATGACCTTGATCAAGCCCTCGCCGACTCTCGAAAAGGAATGAGCGATCTGGAAAGCATTCTGATCGAAAAATATAAAGTTCCCAAACTCGAGATCGGACGATCGCTCGCCCAGTTCCATAAGTGTCCGTATATCGAGTACAGCGAACGCACCCTCGTCGACGTGGAACTGCTGAAAAATCTCAATGTCGACTATCTAAAAAAGAACCATTGGATGCCGCTCAAGCGAGACCGCACGGCAATTGAGATTCTGACCGATGACCCAGGCAATCTCGATCGTGTGCAGGACATTAAACGGACCTTCCCTGGCCTCAACATTCGCTTCGCCGTCAGCCTTCGTCGCGATATCGCCCAGTTTCTGAGTTCGGCGACCGGACAAAGCGACAACGGAGGACGCAAGCTCGACGAAAATGTGTCCGATATTCTTGGAGAACTCGTCACCGAGGCGCAGGCCGAGGCGATGGAAGATTCTTCCGGCGCCGGATTGGATGAAAACGACAGCGCGATCGTCCGTCTAGCCAATCAAATCATCGCCGATGCCTACCGCCAGAATGCGTCGGACATTCACATCGAGCCCTACGGGGAAAAACGTGAAACCTTGGTCCGTTTCCGGGTGGACGGTGACTGTTTCGAGTATATGAAGATCCCGCAGAGTTACCGACGGGCGATCGTCTCCCGGCTCAAAATCATGGCCAGCTTGGATATTGCCGAACGCCGCAAACCCCAGGATGGAAAAATTAAATTCAAGCTCACTGAGACGAAAGAGATTGAGCTTCGCGTCGCAACCCTCCCCACGGCCGGATACAATGAAGACGTCGTCATGCGTATCCTCGCGGCAAGTGAACCGTTGCCTCTTGACAAGATGGGATTCTCAGACCGGAACCTCAAAATGCTCAAAGAGATTTCTGAAAAACCCTACGGCATCATTCTGTGCGTCGGGCCGACCGGATCTGGAAAAACAACCACGCTGCACTCGGTCCTGGGCAATATCAACACTCCGGACATCAAGATATGGACGGCTGAAGATCCGGTCGAAATTACGCAATACGGCCTGCGTCAGGTCCAGGTTCAGGCCAAGATCGGCCTGACGTTCGCCAGTGCGATGCGCGCATTTCTCCGGGCCGACCCTGATGTCATCATGGTAGGGGAAATGCGAGATAAAGAAACGGCCGACACCGGCATCGAAGCCTCTCTCACCGGCCACCTGGTGTTAAGCACGCTGCACACTAACAGTGCCGTCGAAACAGTCACCCGCCTGCTCGACATGGGATGCGATCCGTTCAGTTTCGCCGATGCCATGCTCGGTGTGCTCGCGCAACGGTTGGCTCGCCGGATCTGCAAGGACTGCAAAGAACAATACGTCGGGAGCAAAGAAGAATACGAAGAACTTCGAACAGGGTATGGGTCTGAGTATTGGGATAAGCTCGATATCAAACAGGACAATACCTTCCGGCTGTCCCGCGGGAAGGGTTGCGAAACGTGCAATCGATCCGGCTTTAAAGGTCGCGTCGCTTTGCATGAACTCCTTTTGGGTACAGACCGTATGAAACGAATGGTGCAGCAAAAATCTCGAACCGAGGAAATGTTGCATATCGCACTTGAAGAAGGCATGACGACGCTCGTACAGGACGGCATTCACAAGGTGATGCAGGGTCACACCACTTACAAGGAAGTCAAAGCCGTCGCCATCAAATAAGTTCTTCGAACGATTCCAAAATCATCTACGTTCAAGCTTCGCCCTCTTTCACTCTTTACACACAACCATGTAGAATGCGCCGCCCTATACGGAGTACCTATGATGCGGATCACCTCGCTCTTCTTGACCTCACTGCTCCTTCTCTCAGGATGTGAATCCACGGACCGCGTCCTCACGAGCGCCGAACGAGTGCTCGGCAGCCGAACCAGCAGGACTGTGCTCGACATTGCCACCGGCAAAGATCCCAAACAAATCGTCAAAGAGCGTGTCGATGCCTATCAGCGAGACCCCGAAGCCGTAATCAGAGATCTACGGACCGTTCAGCGGGATTTCAGCACCCTCATGACTGCGCTCACGGGACAGGTACGACACACATGGGGCGAGAAAGAAGTGAAGGTTCCGGAACAAAAGAAATACGTAAAATACACACAAAACTATAAGAGCCGGACCATCGTCGACTTCGACAGCGGATTGATCGTCGTCGAAACGTTGGACGACAACGCACCGAAGGAGAGTCTTAAAAACGCAATCGTCACGACCTTACTGACTCCCGACGATCCACGCTCCGTCGATCTGTTCTCCGATAAACCGATTACGCTGACCAGCGACCGACCTCCGTATTTATTGGGGCTGGTACTGGATCAACAAGGCCAGTCCATCCGCACCCCGGCCCA
The DNA here is from genome assembly GCA_902500705.1 of uncultured Nitrospira sp. Taxonomy (GTDB): domain Bacteria; phylum Nitrospirota; class Nitrospiria; order Nitrospirales; family Nitrospiraceae; genus Nitrospira_D. The sequence continues at coordinate 18,203 of CABVRR010000035.1, read as the reverse complement.
AGCAGAAACGCTTGCGGCGTCCATGGTCGCCAACGCAAAAACACGGAGCGTTGACCAGAATGGGGCGATGAAACAAGCGGTGATCGCCGAAATCAGGATGGTCTCGAATTTCTCCAACCGACAGGCGGACAAATATCGGGCAACCGTTACCCGGTATGCTGAACAGTTCAAGATCAGCCCAAGCCTCATCTTTGCCGTCATTCGAACGGAAAGCAACTTCAATCCTTTTGCCGTAAGCTCCGCCCCGGCCTATGGCTTGATGCAGTTGGTTCCAACGAGCGGAGGCCGAGACGCCTACCGAAAAGCCAAGGGGAAAGACACGATTCCATCGCGTGATTACCTGTTCGACCCAGATAACAACATCGAACTCGGCAGTGCCTATCTGAATGTCCTGTCGTATAACTTGCTTGAGCAGATCGGCAATGAAACCTCGCGAGAATATTGCGTGATCTCAGCGTACAACACCGGCACCGGAAACGTCTTCAAGACATTTGCAAACAACTCCACAACCGCCATCAATCACATTAATGGCCTCGAACCACCGGCTGTCTATGATCGGTTACGCACGAACCTGCCGTACCAGGAAACGAGGGACTACCTCGTGAAGGTCGTCACCTTCCGCAAGCAGTTTGTCTCTGCGCGTGGAGAGAGCGAACGTTGAATGCCTTGCGCATCATTCAGGAAGATCACGAGGTACTCGGCAAGGCCGGAGGATCAGACGGCAAGCGGCAATCCTGAACCGGACTGGTGATTCATGAAGGCCTGAAGATGCTTGTTGTCGTTGAGGGACAATGCCTCGAATTCTACTCCGTATGTATGTTCTTTCCCCCATCGAACCGTAGCAGTTTCAATGAGCATGGCCACCGCCTGATTGGGCAATCGCAAACGCATGGCGATCCGGTCACCGGGTGTGATCACTGCTTCCGTCATGACACGCGCCCCTTTTGCCGACACGTCATAGACAATCCCCAGGCCTTGTTCGACCGCGCCTTTGCGCAAAAAACCGACTCGGGCCAATGAACAGGGAAATGGAGACGCGATACGCACACGAGGGTGCTTGCGCAATTGCGGGGTTGTCTGCTCACCGATGATCTTGCAGTCTAGATCTTCCACATGCCCCTCTCTTTCGCCGAACCAACGGCGTTCATGTACTCGGTTAACTGCTTCAGTGACGACTCAGAAATCCTCCTGAACGCAAATCCATAGAATGGATAGTTCATCCAACACACAGTCGCCACCGCTACTTCTGCCGGAGGAGCAGCTTTGGTCAAGCGGAGGGTGAGAGCAATTTGCTCGCCTGTCCTAATCAGCACTTCCGTGCTGACACAGACGCCGTGCGGGGATAGATCATAGACCAGACCGACAGCACTGATCGACCTTCGGAACCACCATCTGGTTTCCAGTGAGGCGAGTATACAGCTGAAAGGCGTGGAGATCCGTACTCGGGGATGCCGTTGCGTCTTGTGCTCTCTCGCATCGGACAACTGTATCGTCTGCATACAGACTCACCTCGTGAGAAATACTGTATCTCACAAGGTGAATTCTGCGAACTATTTTCCTACTTTATGTACGAGTGGTCGCTGCCGCACTATGCGCTGAGGATTCGACGCGCGGCTTTCTGGCATTGCGGAGCAAGTGGGGGCGGGAACGCATCGCCGGACTCGTTGAAGGATGCCCACTCCGACGAGCATTTCGGTCGGAGGGAGCACTCGCGGCAGAAGGCTCCTTGCTTCCAGGAGCAAGCGGAACGGCATGTCCTAACAGACGCTCGATGCTCCGCAGTTGCTGCTGATCTTCTCCCGTGACGAAACTTGTGGCGCGCCCGGTCGTCTTCATCCGAGCCGTGCGCCCGATACGATGCACGTAATCTTCCGGGCAATTGGGAAGATCGAAATTGACCACGTGACCGATGTTCGCGACATCGATCCCGCGAGCAGCAATATCCGTCGCCACCAAGACACGAAAGGCTCCGCGCCTGAACCCCTCCAGAGCGGCGCGCCGCTGCGAGAGACTCCGGTCTCCGTGCAACACAGCCACGCGATGACCTGCACGATCCAGTACACGTCCCAAGCGATCCGCTCGATGCTTTGTCCTGGTAAAGACCAGCATGGTTGCCTGGTCAGTCCCCAAGAGGGACAACAAGAGGTCCGGTTTGTCGGCGTGGGACGTGTAATGCACCGCCTGTGTGACTCCCTCGGCTGTCGTCGCAGACGGAGCCACCATCACACGCACCGGATTATTCACGCTGGCTTGAACCAGCCGTGCCAGATCCGTCGGCAGGGTCGCTGAAAACAACAGCGTCTGTCGTTGTTCCGGTAGGGCATCGAGTATTTGGTTGATCTGTGGGGCAAAACCCATATCCAGCATGCGATCCGCTTCATCCAATACCAATATCTTTATGGACGACAACAAAACCGTGCCGTTCCACATGTGATCCAGGAGGCGGCCCGGCGTTGCGACCAAGATGTCCGGTCGTTGCCGCAAGCCCCGCACTTGGGCTTGCATGTCCGCGCCTCCCACAATGACCGTGGCGGACATACGCCGATTCCGCCCGAGTTTCTCGATCGTCGCTAAGATCTGCACGGCGAGTTCGCGCGTCGGCGCGAGGATCAATGCCTGAGGCTGCCCTTTGGGGAGCGTTGCGAGCCGTTCGATCATTGGAATGACGAAGGCAGCGGTCTTCCCTGTGCCGGTCTGTGCGCACCCGATGACATCTCGCCCCGCAAGCGCAGGCGGGATGGCTTGTTCTTGAATAGGAGTCGGTGACGAAAATCCGGCACCAGTTAAGTCTCGCAATAGTGCGTCGGACAAACCGAGCGCGTGAAAGCCACTATGAACAGACGTATCCACTACAAATATCCTTTCAGTTTGATCGCATGATGACGGGATCAGAGAACCGAGGGGAGAAACAACCGAGCAGGGTGCCGCTCCAAACCGGACCTGGTCGCGATGCGATCGCGAGATCCGTTATAGTTAGGAACATCTCCTCGCCGGATCACTGCGAGTAAGACGCAGTCTCACCATACCGTATCACTCCCCGCACGTCAACTCGTTCGTCGGTTCCTGTTCTCAGCACAGAGCAATTTAACGTACTCGGTTCCTGGGTCTTTCGCCCTATGCTGAGGCCATCATAGCGTTCACCATCTTGGAGGTTTATGCGATAATCCACGCATGATCAAGCGTTGGCTCGTAGGCGACCCTCTAAAAACCGCGCAGGCAAGGCACGAGCGGCTTTCAAAAACGATTGCCCTGGCTATTTTCTCATCGAACGCGATCTCATCCGTTGCGTACGGAACGGAAGAAATTCTTCTGGTATTGATTCTCGCCGGCACGGCAGCAGTCGCCTGGTCGATTCCTGTCAGCCTGGCCATTCTCTTTCTCGTGCTGGTCTTGACGATCTCCTACCGCCAGATCATCCATGAATATCCGGAGGGAGGCGGCGCGTATGTCGTTGCGCGAACGAACCTCGGCGATCGGCCGGCCCTAGTGGCGGCGGCGGCGCTGATGATCGACTATGTGTTGACCGTAGCCGTCAGCGTGGCGGCAGGCATTGCCGCGCTCACCTCAGCCGTCCCAAGTTTATTCGTTCACCGCGAATCGCTGGGGCTGGTCGCCATTCTGTTCATGATCGTGATGAATCTTCGCGGAGTGCGCGAATCAGGCAAGTTCTTCGCCATTCCAACCTATTTTGCCATCGGCGCACTCGCTCTTCTGGTCGTCGTCGGAACCGTGCGCTCGCTCTCCGGCTCCAGCGCAGTCCTTCCCTCGACAAACCCTGGGGAAGCAGAAACATTGACCCTATTCTTAGTGCTTCGCGCCTTTGCCGCAGGCTGTTCGGCCGTCACCGGCATGGAAGTCATCTCAAACGGCGTAAAGGCCTTTCGCCCACCTGAGCCGAAGAATGCGGCCACAACAATGATCTGGATGTCCGTCATCCTCGCATCGCTGTTCATGGGCATCAGTTGGATGGCCTATCACTACGGCATTCTGGCCAAGGTTGATGAAACGGTCGTGTCTCAGCTGGCTCGCCTGACATTCGGCACAGGCGCCGTTTATTACGCAGTGCAGATCGGTACCATGGCGCTACTCGTATTGGCGGCCAACAGCGCTTTCGCAGGCTTCCCCCACCTCGCGTCCATTCTCGCACGGGACGGATTCATGCCTCATCAAATGGCGACATTCGGTGATCGCCTGGTCTTTTCCAACGGCATCATTATCCTTGGATTTTTTGCCTGTCTCCTGCTCGTCGTGTTCCAGGGAGATACGCACGCACTCATTCCCTTGTACGCCATCGGCGTCTTTGCATCGTTTACGCTCTCACAGACCGGAATGGTGAAGCGATGGCTCTCCAAAAAAGGCCCACATTGGCAAACCAAGCTGATCGTCAACGGTGTCGGCGCCGTCACCACCGGCATCGCCACCATCATCATCGCCAGTACTAAGTTCATGCAGGGGGCGTGGATCGTATTCGTGCTGGTCGCGATTCTCATGCTCATGTTTCAAGGCATTCGGTCTCACTACAAGGCCGTCGCCGAACAGATTGCGCTGGATCGCCGGGGCGAACGGCCTCCGTTGCCTCGACGGAATATCGTGATTATCCCGATCAGCGGCTTGAATCGTGCCGTAGTTCGTGCCTTGGACTATGCCAGAAGCCGACCCGGAGAAGTTCGTGCCGTCTATGTCGACCTCGACCCGGCCGAAAGCGCAAAGGTCAAAATTCAGTGGGCTCAATGGGGGGGCGGCATTAACTTGATTGCCCTTCCCTCGCCTTACCGTTCGGTCCTTGGATCATTATTGGACTATGTCGAAGAGGTGCTTGAGAAAGATCCGAACACCTGGGTAACCGTCGTCATCCCGGAAATCCTTCCAGCGCGATGGTGGCAGAACATTCTGCACAACCAGCGGGCATTACTGCTCAAGGCCTCGCTGCTCTTCAAAGACCGAGTAATTCTGACCGACGTTCCGTATCACCTGACGAGGTGAGACCGTGTATTATCACCCATTACCCGTCACGTGTCAGACGTATCTTCGAGCATCTGTGCTTTTCATTGTAGCCATCTGTCTACCGTCCCACGCACTGGCATTGAAAATTACCGAACCAGCCGCTGGAATGAAACTTTCCGCTGGTAGCACCGTGGTTGTGCGTATAGATCTCGGCAAAGATACCGGCATCGTTAAGATTCG
>CABVRR010000035.1:0-12919 GCA_902500705.1 uncultured Nitrospira sp. | reverse complement strand
CTCAAGGTGGTGCAGGAGGGATTGCTCCAGATCGTCGGCAACGGCAAGGCCACCGTCACCGTCACCAACCGTAGCAAGCAGGCATCGCTGGATGTGGATGTTCATGTGAATGACGAGCCAAATGAACCACCGGTTGCTGACGCCGGAACGAACAAGTCTGTGAAGGCCGGCTCTCGAGTGAAACTGAGCGGGCTGAACAGTCGCGACCCGGAAGGCGAAGCCCTCTACTATAGCTGGAGCCAAGTGCGCGGCAGCAAAGTCTCGCTGCTCGACGCCAATAACTCAGAAGCGTCTTTCCTTGCCCCAGCTGTCTCTGAGCCACGAACCTATCGTTTCAAATTACGTGTGACGGATAAGAAGGGCGCCGACAGCCTGCCGGCGTTTGTGGATGTGACAGTGGAGCCGTAGCATATAAGATGAGATGAGCGCCTGAACAAGCATCGGCTTCTGAAACTAGTCCATGCCTGGGCCAGCATTGAAGCCTGGCGGAATAAGAGTGCAACGATGAGCAACCAAAGAAAGCGTTGGGTGAGTTGACACTCATTCCTATCCGCAGCAATTGGTCAGCAAATCAGTGCCTGAAGTCCCTGGACCCTAAACGTACCTGCGTACTCGACACGAGGAACATCGGATGTCTTCTCAGAAAATTATTTTGTCTCGCTCATGCTCTTTCGCATCCACTTAGTCAGCGCATCTTTATCCAGCTCACCGGCAGCCACCTGAAGAGTAATTGACTCCAACTCTTTTGGATCAGGAAGCTCCTCAATCTTGTTTACCGTAAGAAAGGCCAGCGTAGAGAGAACGGCTGCTCGCTTGTTCCCATCAACAAAAGGATGATTCTGAGCAATATGAAACATGTAGGCGGCGGCCATTGCAGAGAGGTTCTCATGCAGGTATTTCCCCTCAAACTGCTGGCGTGGCATGGCAACCGCAGCATCCAGCAAGCCATGATCTCTCACGCCATACGAACCGCCGTCAGTGTCGATGGTATCTGCGTGGATCAACAGAACGTCGTCCACGCTGAGAAAGGTAATATCCTCCACAGCGTCAGTCCGCAAGCCGCTTCAGCATCGGCCCATACCTCCTCCGCAGTTGTTTGATCGTGGCCTTCATGCGCTCAGGCCCCACCCCAACGTTCGCCGGCGTAATGACGAGCGCGTTACCATTCACTGTGACTTGCAGCGGAGTATCTTCTGTAATGCCAAGCGCCTGCATGACCGGCTTTTCAATAATTAGCGCGGCACTGTTCCCATGCTTTTGTAATTTCTTAATCATATCCACCTCACGTCCTTACAATGTTACAACGCGTTCTTCGTGATGTCTAGATGGAAGAAGAGAGCACGATACAAGGAGGTCGGTTATCTATGACTTACTCCACCACCTGGCAGATTTGGCAAGCTATCGAAATTCTTTGATGGGCTTCCCTAAGACCTTGCGAATGTGGGGCGATCTACCTAATTTCTCAATTATTCAAAAGGGTATTTGAACTATCCTCATGCAGAACATTTCACTGCCGTCGGCTGGTAATACGTTTCACGGGTAAGATTCGGACGTACGATAACAGACTGGCTATCACTACGCCCCCTGCTTCCCCTTTCCTTTCGCAACCATAGCGATCACCTGAAACAGCTTCTCCACTCGTGCCTTGTATTGGTTCATGAATTGCGCCGTCCACATTTCATTGTATTCGATTGCCGCGCTTTTCTTCATACCCGCATCTTTTTCCCCAAGCGGAGAGGAATAATGTGCAATCAGGCGATCAAGTTCCTCTTCGCCAAAATTTCTCGAATATGCCCGTTTCAAATGATCATGTAGGGTCTCAACTTGGCCAATGGATTTCCTGACGTCCTGCAAAAATGCCTCAATAAGCCGTTCGATCTCCTTCTTTTTCTCGCCGGCCACGTCGGCATAGGTACTCCCAATAGATTTTCTTATTTGCTGCTCGTACTCGCGGATATATTTCTGCGTGAGCGCATCATATTCCGTCTCAAGCTCTGAGACTCGGATAAGAGTGAGGAGCTTCTCAACTTTGATCGACTTGGTGTTCTCAATCGTTGCTGCATCTACGACCGTCGTACCAGCAATCACCATCGCACAACAAAACCAACCTCGCAGAGCAACAGACACACTCTTTACATGACGCCTTCTCTTTATGTCGTGCATAAGGTCACCTCTTGCAGTCGAGTCTACATCGTGCAGACCGATCGTCAAGGAATATGATCTCTTTGATCGTCATGATCACACATCACATTTTCTTCTTCGACTGAACTGGTCCATAAGTTTGACGGGCCTGTTGAAGTTCCTTGCTATGCTTCCGCAAAGCCGGCCCCAAGGAGGACCGCTGCGTTTCGCGCGTGAACTCCTCACTAAGCCGTGCGACCCGATCGATCTCTTCCGTCAATTGCTCAACCAAGGATCGGCCTGAACCGGTGAGCCACCTCAAATGGCAATCGGCGTAGTGCAGATCTTGCAACGAGTATCGAACAGACTCAATCTCCTCCAAGCACCGCACATGCGCTCGCTGTAAATCTCGCCGTGTCAGACCAGCCTGTCTCCATCTCACCGCTCCCTTTTGTCCCGATGCCCATACCGATAGTCGCTGGAAGAGACGTGCGCCCATGGTGAACGTGAAGGTTGCGTGAAGAATGCCGCGTAATGGCCGGAGACTCCGCCGCCACGGCGAGTAAAAAATTTGCTGGTTATGGTCTCCACGAAACAGGACATATTTTCGCAGCAAGAGGTTCAAGTGGTGGTGGCTATTTTCATGAATCAGATCGTCGATCAGATCCAGATTGCCGCGATCGAAACAGTTGATGAATGATAGCCCAGGGCGATGGCGGTAGCTGAAGCTGACCACGCCCCTCGCCCGCAATGGAACGATGCGGGAAGTCAGTAGCGCCAACACATCATGGCCTTCAGGCCAAGCAAGCCGGATGGTCTGCCACGCGCGAGCAATCCGTGCAACTTGTTGGGACTCCGTGAACTTCACCGTTCTCGGCTGGCGATTCTTTCCATAGACAAGTGTTGGGCCAACCGTGACAGGGTCGGGGCCGATCCGGATTGCGACCACCGAAGGGTGATAGGTCCACTGCCATTGCCCTGCGTCTTTTCTATCTACCCAGATTGATGAACGGCTCTTACCGATCTTCACCGCAATACCGGTCGGCTCCACTCGAAACACCATATCCCCTGACGACTGAGACAACGCCCGTCGAACATTGTTCGGTGCCTGACACCAGGCTCCCGTTATATCGGTTGCAATTGTTCCAGCAGGTTCACTACGCTCAAAATTATCTAGCATCGTTCCAGGCACATCCCAGTACCCAACCTTCTGACGGCGACTCCACCTAACCGTCAACGCCGGATCAAACCACAGAGACTCTAGCGTCAATTCCTGAGCCAATCGTCGACATAGCGCACACAACCGTTTCTCGAGTCCCTGTACTCGAGGTCGGCCCATCGGAAAGAGATCGTCTAGATAGCCATGCTCAAAAAACTTCTCCTGACATTCATTCAGCAATTGTTTTGCAAACTCGGACCGATCTCGTTCGTGTTTGAACTGACGGAGCACATCCAAAAGATACACGAGATCATTGAGGGTCTCGATCCATCCGACGACTTTCCAATTGGAATAGGCCTCCAGTTTGAAATGTGCCTGGAGGCTGTCAAAGAAACCCGCCGGAAGCTCGAATCGTCCGGCGAGATCGGCATGGTCGGCACGCACTTCGCGACATAGGTCGATCAACAGCCGCCGCATCGAGAGGCGAAACTCATTCCGTACTTGCGCAAGCCACTGCGAATCGAAAAGACGCATGGGAGAACAACCAGCATGAGAAATGATGGAAGAACTCTAGCGTGACCGGAGTGTGAGCGCAAGCTGGAAGCCAAGCCAGTTATGCCGCGCTATGGTTGTGGTGAGATCGGAGGCTTCGTTTTCAGCCTATGCCGCCTGAGACGGTCGCGGGGAGATTCGAGCAGTGTGTGAGGCCTCAACGACCTTCGTCACTCTGCCTGACCGACCAGCACGATGGTGACGGATTAATGGATCTTCTATATTGCCGCACGTCACACATCGCAGTGCGCGCATCCACATCGGAAGATAGCTTTCTTGCAGATCAAGTAACTCATCCGCAACCATGAGTCCGCAGCATCGTGCACACTTCATGAGTCTTCCTCCTCGTAAATCGCCGGCGACCTGACCACACCCACCATGCACTGATTATTGCAGGCAATGATGATGCCAGCGACCTTCATGACATTCTTACATCCCTCCTCTTGCGGGTTTTCACAGCAGATCGTACAGTGCGAGCAGAAGAACGGCACGGATCATGTGTCCAGATTGTTCGCATGAGACAAAATTGGGGCAAGTTACGCCAATGAGCCACGGCATGATTCATTCATGATGTTGACCGCATCGGATGTGACCGCCGTGCTGACGGAGATTTCCCCACTCCTGCGGGGTGGCTGGATACAAAAGATTCAACAGCCCACGGACCGTACCGTGATACTGGATGTGCGTGTGCCGGGACAGACCCATCGGCTGCTAATCTCCTGTCATCCAGACACTGCTCGCATACACCTCACCACGTCCTCACCGGCCAATCCTCCGACACCTCCGGCGTTCTGTCAGTTTCTTCGTGCCCACTTCCAAGGATCACGGATCGATGATATTCGCCAGGTCGGACACGATCGCATCATTGAATTGCAACTCACCGGGAAAGAAGGAGCCCACACGATCGTGTGTGAATTGACCGGCAACAAGGCGAACATCCTGATCCTTGATGCTAACCGTCACGTGCTGAAAGAGCTCAGCCATCAACGCACATTTACCGGACAAGCCTACGCCCCACCATCTCCTCGCAACACCGTCCACAATGCGGCACCCAGTCGCTTCACAAATACAGCTGGAGGCACATATCCTGTTTCTGAAGCGATCGATGCTTGTTACCGCGAACAGGAAGCCACGCGGGCCGTTGACCGGATGAAGGAAGACCGTCTGCGCGTCCTCAGGAAAACACTCAAAAAAGAGCAGCGATTGGTTGAGGCCTGGCGAAGCGATCTCTCACGAACAACGGCCTATCGTGACTATGCTCGATATGGAGAATTACTCAAGGCTAATCTCAGTACAATCACAAAGAGAATGGATCATATTGAGATGACGGATTATTTCGATGAGAGACTCCCTCACATCACAGTTCCGCTCGACCCCATGAAATCAACCCAGGGCAACATGGACGACTACTTTCGGAAACATCGAAAATATCTTGCCGCTGAGCGTGAACTCCCACCGCGTATTGAGCACGCTGAGCAGGGCCTGGAAAGGCTTCGCCAGGAGCTCAGAGATATTGAGCAAGGAACCTGGACTCCGCCTGCCGTCCTCCCTGCCCGTCTCACCACAGCCACCGGCAAGAGGCGTCCCGTGCCTGATCAGCAACGTGGACCGTTCCGTCGGTTTACCTCGACTGATGGGCTACCGATCTTCGTCGGACGCAATGCCAGAGAAAACGACGAGCTGACGTTCGGCCTGGCCAAGAGCGACGATCTCTGGCTGCATGCTCGCGGGACACCCGGATCTCACGTCGTCGTGCGATTAGGCAAAGGCACCGATCCTCCGTCAGAAACTCTCCGTGACGCCGCTATGTTGGCGCTTCTCTATAGCGATCTCAAGAAAAGCGGCAAAGGCGAGGTGATCTACACGCGGCGTAAGTGGATCAAGAAGGCAAAGGGGCACGCGCCAGGGGCGGTTGTCGTCACCCAGGAGAAATCGCTGCACGTCAATCTTGATAAGAACCGGCTCCAGGCGCTCAAGAGTCGAGCATCTTAAAAAAAATAGTTCTTTCCCGTTTGATCTAGGCTTCCCCTCCCATCGTTGCCCATGCCACAGTGCCCACATACGGGCACTGTGCAATATCCTCTTTTGATGACCGGTTACTTCTCAACTCACTGATCATCTGTAAGGGGCTCCACAAGTTTGATCGCAAGCTCAGTCAAGCTTTTCCAAACATATTGCCTTGTGATTTCGTCGGTTTCTACCTATACCGTCATATAACAAAGAGGTTTCCCCCAGTTTGCAATCTGTTGACGCACTCGACGTCTCCAGGCTATCTCATCGCACAACTCTCCTAGAAGGTACCCTGAAAGAGACTGTGGTCCGGCAAGGCACAACACTCCTCACAAATGACCTTGCCGACTCTCCAGCGTTTACGAATGTCATCGCCAAAAAACTCGGCCGCTTCGAGCTGGTGGCCGGCAGTACGATTTCCCAAGATGAAATCGGAAAACTCCCGCTCGATCTCCAAACGAAATTTCTATGCATACGCGAGTCGAAAAAACTCCAACGTGTCGCTGGCATCGTCCCTGCTCATTGCGCTACCATGAGCTAGCTCACTCCTCTTACCTCGGAACAGATCTGTCATTCAGTGAGGACTTCTTCTCTGAACGGCGTAGAGAACTACATCCCGCAAGGCAACAGACCAAAGATAGAAGACTATTATCCCGGTGTAGAAACGTGCTCAAATTTTTGACTGAGGAACTCTCAGAACATCTGGCGAAGCAAGGTATTACCGTCACCAAATTCTTTCCCGGCCCGCTTCGACTCATGAATGAAGAACGACTCACAGATGAGACTCACATACGGCGCGTTGGGACGACGGCGCTCGACCACGGCTACCCGCTCGCCAGGCACTGCACCTACTTTTTTCATCGGCATGACCAGGTACCGCTCCCACAAACGCATCGGGTCGCCAACTTCCCTCTCCATCACTCTGAACCGGAGCCAAGCGAATGAGCTACGTGGCGCTCAAGATGCTGTTCGGTGATCGAGCCAAATACCTCATGTTGCTGTGCGGGTTGACCTTCGCGGTGATGCTGATTGTCCAACAGGGGTCTATTTTCTGGGGCCTCATGATGTGGTCGCAAGCCAGCATCAGCAACCTCAACGTCCCCATCTGGGTGACCGATCCCGGTATCGCCCAAGTCGACGAGGTGAAACCCATCGCCGACACGGTGGTTGATCGCGTTCGAAGTGTCGAAGGCGTGGAATGGGCGGTTCCGCTTTACAAAGGTCTCCTACGTGCCCGCCTCGCCAATGGAGAATATCATCAGATCACATTGACCGGACTCGAGTCTTCCACGCTCATCGGACGTCCGGCCGAGGTCCTGGAAGGCCGGTTCGAAGATATCCTGCAACCAGACGCCGTCGCGTTGGACCAATGGGCGGTCGAACGGATGGGCGGCCCGACTGTCGTGAAGGTCGGCACGATCTTCGAGTTGAACGACAAACTGGCCCGTGTGGTCGCCATTGCTAAAACCCAGAAGAGCTTTACGAATATTCCCGTCGTCTATACGACCTATGAGCGCGCGATCCGCTATGTGCCACGAGAACGTCGTACCCTCTCCTACGTCTTGGCAAAAGCGAAAGATGGCGTCTCGACCGAAGACGTGATCCGGCGAATCCAGTCACAAACCGGTCTCGGCGCATTCACGGCTGAAGACTTCGGTTGGAAAACCATCGGCTGGGTGCTCAAGCATACCGGCATCGGTATCAACTTCGGCACGACCATCCTGCTGGGATTCATTGTCGGCATGGCCATCGCAGGGCAAACATTTTATCTCTTTACCGTCGAAAATCTCCGGCAGTTCGGTGCGCTTAAGGCCATGGGCGCATCGACCATGATCTTAGCGCGAATGATTTTACTCCAGGCCTTTACCGTCGGTATTATCGGCTATGGTGTCGGAATCGGGTTTGCCACGGCATTCGGATACATAACGGCCCGCAGTGGAGGATTGCCGTTCGCCGAGACCTGGCAACTGCTCCTGCTCGTCCTCGTCGCGTTGCTCACAATTTGTGCTGGTTCAGCTTTCATCAGCATCGTGAAACTTGCACGGTTGGAACCGGCGATTGTTTTTCGGTGATCACGGTATGACCAGCGAAACACCTCCATCGGCAGTACGCGCCCGTGGCATCGTAAAATCATTCGGCTCGGGAGACGCTCAGGTCACAGTGCTCAACGGCATTGATCTTGACGTCTATTTAGGGGAATTGCTCTTGCTGGTCGGTGAATCAGGAGGCGGGAAAACAACACTGCTGTCGGCTATTGCCGGAATTCTCGATATCGATCAAGGCGATATCGATGTATTGGGTGTGCCGCTCAGTACGTTATCCGCAGGCAAGCGTACGGCATTTCGCGGTCAAATGATGGGGTTTATCTACCAGCAATTCAATCTCTTGCCGGCGCTCACTGCAGCCGAGAATGTCGCGGTCCCGCTTTTGATCCAGCACGTCGGACGCATCGAGGCAGTCCGGCGAGCGCGCGTGATGCTTGACCGAGTCGGCCTCGGTGACCGAACCGAATTTCTTCCTAAAAATCTTTCCGGTGGTCAGCAACAGCGCGTGGCCATTGCACGAGCCTTGGTCAACGAACCGCGCCTGCTCATCTGCGACGAACCAACGGCAGCGTTGGATGGACCGAACGGGCAAAAAGTCATGGAGTTACTGCGTGCGGTCGGACGGTCTCCCAACCGCTGCGTCATCGTCGTGACTCACGACAGTCGAATTTTTCACTTCGGTGATCGTATGGCAACGCTTATCGATGGGCGAATCGTCAGTATCGAGCAGATCCAGCAGGAAGGAACAGCATGATCATCGCAAAACGGTTGAGCGTCTGGATGGCGCTGCTCGGCCTCGTCTTCACGGCTTGGGTTTTGCTGGGTGCCAACAAGAAGGAGCCCATGCCGACTCCCATCTCGGAGCCGCCACGTTCGCCCTACGAACACGTCGTGGCTGCCTCCGGCATTATCGAGGCCGTCAACGAAAACGTCCGTATTGCACCTCCCGTAGCCGGCTTAGTTACCAAGGTATTTGTAGCAGTCGGTACCCAAGTTGAAGAACAGGTACCGCTCTTTCAACTGGACGATCGGGAACTTCGAGCTCAGCTGTTGACCCGGGAAGCAGCGATTCCTCCCCTGCGCGCACAAATCGAAGAACAACGCTATCGGGTCGGCGATCTGGACACACAATTACAGCGCCTGAAGTCGGTGCATGATGAACGGGCAGTGAGCGAAGACGACCTCAAACGAACCTGGTACGCCCTGGAAATGGCCAAGCGAACTTCACAGCGACTTGAAGCCAATCTCCGACAAGCCATGGCGCAGCGAGATGAAATCACGATTGTTCTGGAACGCCTCACCGTGCGCGCTCCACGGCGAGGAACCATTCTTCAAGTCAATATTCGGGCCGGAGAATATGCGACGTTAGGATCCGGTGATCCTCTCATGCTCTTGGGTGAAACAGATCAGCTACAGATCCGGGCTGATGTCGATGAAGTCAACGCGCCGCTCGTGATGCCGCAAGCAACCGGAGTAGCTTCAATCAAATCACGCGGCGAACAGCAAATTCCCCTGACCTTTGTTCGCATTGAGCCATACGTCATCCCCAAACGATCGTTGACCGGTGAGAACACCGAGCGAGTCGACACGAGAGTGCTGCAGATCATCTATCGGTTCGAACGCCCCCCCTTTCCAGTCTATGCAGGACAACAGGTCGACGTGTTCATTGAGCGACGTGCTGCAGATACCATCGATCGTTCACCCTCTTCACCTGTTGTCCACGAGGAGCGGCAATCGTGAATCGAACGGCATCGATCCTGGGAGTCATCCTCGCAGGATTCGCCTTATCCGCCTGCATGCAGGGGAAAGACTACCAACGCCCTCTCCTAGAAACTCCTGAGAGCTGGTCCCAGCTTTCTTCCGTTCCCACGTCAGCCTCTCCAGATCGCCGACCGGAAGCGGCCTGGTGGAAGGCCTTTCATAATGATGAGCTCACGATTTTGATCGAGCGAGCACTGCAACAGAATCACGACGTCAAACGTGCGGTCGCCAGAATTTTGGAAGGGCGAGCGTCCGTCCTCTCCGCCACGGCCGGCCTTTTCCCTCAGGTGAACCTCTCCAGCGCGTATACAAACATCGCCGTGTCGAAAAATACCCTGGCAGGGTTGGGTCTCTCGATCGGACAACGACCCGGTCCTCAAGTATTTGCCACACCGGGATCCACCTTCGACCTATGGAATGGAGCGCTCGATCTTCGCTGGGAGATCGACTTTTGGGGTCGTATCAGGCGAGGGCGTGAGGCAGCACAGGCTGAAGCCAAGGCCGTCGAGGAAGACGCGCGCGCTGTCGCGCTCTCGTTAATCAGCGATGTCGGGCAATCGTATTTTCGCATCAGAGAGCTGGACGAACAGCTCGACATCGCTACACGCACCCTTGCGATCCGCCGAGAGTCGCTTGAGATCATCCAGAAACGGGCGACGGTCGGATTAGCTTCCGAGCTGGACGTCAAACGCACGGAAGTGTTGGTGGCTGAAGCGGCGGGGCTTCTTCCGGATCTGATCAGACTACGAACCATAGAGCTGCACCGACTCGAAGTCTTGACCGGCATGGCACCAGGGTCTCTTCATCTGGACGGCAAACCTCTTCGCACCGTCGTCGTTCAACCGGATATCCCGGTCGGACTCCCTTCTCAGCTGCTGGAACGTCGCCCGGATATTCTTCAAGCAGAAGCGACGCTCGTGGCATCTAATGCCCGTATCGGTCAAGCTCGTGCGTATTTTTTCCCGGCCTTGACGATTACCGGGCAAGGGGGAATACAGAGTGCCGATTTTGCCAAGTGGTTTACCGGTAACAGTCTGAATTACAGCATCGGCCCATCGGTTACGTTGCCTATCTTTCAAGGGGGCACCAACCTGGCTCGGCTCGACCAGGCGGAATCCTACTACCAGCAAATGCTGGAAAGTTATCGACAGACGATCTTGTTGGCGTTCCGAGAAGTCTCCGATTTGTTGACCGCCGTGAGTGCGCGCAGCGAACAGCTCACGCATCAGCGCGAGCAACTCGCTGCGGCACAGACGGCTATGCAATTGGCCCAGGTCCGATATCGAAAAGGAATGGTCAATTATTTGGATGTGCTGGATGCCCAGCGAACGGTCTTGACGGCTGAAACTCAACTGGTCTTCACGGAACGCGCCCGCCTGGCAGAAATAGTGAGCCTCTTCAAAGCGCTTGGAGGCGGATGGGAACCAACTTCAGCAACGCCCTCATCCTAACATCCAGTGCGTGACCTGCTGAAATCTTGGTTTTCCTCGCCCCATGACGTATTCAGCTCTATGCTGAGGAGCGAGAGGATCTGGTATGGAGGGGAAACAAGATCGTCGATCAGCAGCAGTATCATCGACCATTTTAGTTGTTGACGACGAGCTCTCCCTCATCACGCTTTGCAAAACACTTCTTGAAGAAGCAGGGTTTACTGTACTCCATGCCGATAGCAGCGCTGAAGCGCTTAAGATTTGCACAGAGTATCAAAAATCAATCGACCTCCTGATCACGGACCTGGTTCTTCCTCCTCCTGGTTTTCAGCTGGCTTCAACCTCCAACAAATTTCCACACGTCAACGGCCATGAGCTGGCGGTTCGTGCGACCACAATTCGGAGTGGTCTTCGCGTCATTTTGATGTCTGGAAATCCGGATAAGGAGCTTGCCAGTCATGGGATTAAACGAGGAACTCTCCCGTTTTTGGCCAAACCGTTTGAACGTGACCGCCTGATCGCCCTCGTGCAAAACGTGCTCGCACAACCGGCGCCGACCCTTGCCGTAGAAAAACGTGCGCACGCAGCGAACGACACCGAGTGGTTCGGGTGAATACCTGAAGAGGCCACCGCTCAACGAAATAGGTTAGGATTCGTTCTCATCTACACAGGAACTTTGCACGCTAAAATTCTACCGATGCTCCGTCATAAACCAGCCGGCGATCGAGAGCCGCCGATGCTCACCAGCCGTGGGGTCCACGCGGCAAACCCGATGGAATCGAGGAACAGTAAACATGACGAGCGATCCGGGACGAGGCTCGATACAGTGAGTCGGTAGAAGCTCGGTCTTCCCATCTGCCCGCCGCTCATAGACGATCAACTCCCCACCCCAGTCGGGCTGCCATTCCTCATGGAAGTAGGTGACCACGGCGATCCGACGCTGCATCGCTCGACGCCCCGTTACAAATCGACCTTGATCCGTGTCGTCATGAGTCAAGAGACAATCACCGGCGGAATACGAATAGTAGTTGAATCCCACATGACGTCCGATGATATTGGGAAACGACTCGATGTAGTCCCGAATACAGGGAAGCTCTAGCCTCGACAGAAATCGCCGGCCCTCATCAAGTCCTATTTCAGCTTTCGCCCAGTTACCGGAATTCGGAAAATCTTCTCGAGCATTTGGCAGATCGGAAAGGTTTCTCCACGGCGCCTGGTTCATCTGCTCTCGGAAAAACGCTTGCTCGGCAGGTGACCAAAAATTCTCCACAACCAATACCGAGTTTCTGTGGAATGAGAGTGAGCGTAGATCATCCATCGCTACTGTTGATTGGGCAATCTTCATACTTGACCACGGTTCCGAAAATGAATCAGGTCGACCATCAGTCTCGCCCCATTCTCGATCAAGTCTATCGCCCAAAAAAGAAGGGGCTGCCATTCGTACAATGACAGCCCCTTCACTTCAAGTCTAGGTCTCTATTTACTACCAGCGATCGCGCTTTCCACCGCCTCCGCTCCGACCGCCGCCTCCACCGAATCCACCACGACCACCGCCACCGCCCGTACGCGGTTCCTGAGGACGTGCTTCATTGACTGTTAATGTCCGGCCACCCATATCCGAGCCATTGAGAGCCGTAATCGCGGCTTGGGCCTCAGAGTCCGAGGACATTTCCACGAAGCCGAATCCGCGGGATTGGCCGGTGAACTTATCCGTAATGATCCGCGCCGAGGCGACTGCGCCATGGGCTGCGAATAAGTCACTCAATTGCTGCTCGGTCGCCGAATAGGGCAACCCACCGACATAGATCTTCGAACCCATCGGGGTTCCTCCTTTAAGATAA
>CABVRR010000034.1:29448-31200 GCA_902500705.1 uncultured Nitrospira sp. | reverse complement strand
TCCTACACGCACTGACCGACCCTGCTTATTATACGATTCGTAAGTTGTTGCTTTCATTCGTAGCGTCGGTATCCTTCGAATAGTTGAGTCTAAAGACTAATGCTCGGACAAAAGAAGTCCGAGGCTAGATCTTAGCAACCTGCCTATCCTTAGGCGTCGTTCTGTGCCTGTGGCAGTAAAAAGTCTTATGGTCATGGCATTTTGTGTGCCTAGCTGTACTCGATTGAGAATATGATGTCACTGTAGTCCTTTTCTCAGAAGAATTGCGATTGCCTTGTGATGGCAGCTTTCTCGTAGCAAGTTGACTTAAGGCACATAGTTTATTAGAAAGTTAAGATCTGGTGGGTACCGGAAGGGCGGTAGCCCGTTAAGGTACCAAGTCACGCAGGTAGAGACGTAAGCGATGAGCCATTCTCTCTCCAACAGATCGAGGTGCTGTGAGCTGCGGTGGTATGTGTTGAGTACGAAGTCAAACTGCGAAAAGCAAGCGGAGCAGAATATCCGACGTACGGGAGTGGAGTGTTTCTTACCGCTGCTGCAAGAGCAGCGGATTATTCGACACAAGGTGAAAACCGTCATTGCTCCGCTCTTTCCCGGATATCTATTTGTCCGAGTTCATCTCTCGGAGCACTATCGAGCGGTGATTTATGCCCGGGGGGTTCGGAAGATTGTGGAGTTTGGCGCAACCCCTGTGGAGGTCGATCTTGCGATCATTGATGCCATTAAGCGTAGAATGGTAGGGGCAGAAGTAAGTGTATTAGGGCCGGAGAAAGAGCTAAGTAGCGGCCAACTTGTCCACATTAAGGATGGCCCATTCGTGGGGCTCAATGCCGTGTTTATGCGAGAGATGCCAGGGCATCAACGAGCAATGGTGCTTCTACGAACTCTCGCGCTGCAGGCACGGGTTGTGCTCGAGGTCAACCAACTCACTCCATATGCCGCTGCGTAAAATCCACAGTGCAAAACTATGGGTTTGTTCTTAAATGATGTCGATGGTGAATTCATTCAAAATGCTGGAAGCCTGATGCAAGGGGGATGATGAGGATGAAGGCCGTAATTCTTGCCGGAGGATGGGGAACTCGGTTATCTGAAGAGACGACGCTGCGACCAAAGCCGATGGTGGAGATCGGAGGGAAACCTATACTCTGGCATATTATGAAGATTTATGCTGCTCATGGGATTAAGGAATTTGTTATCGGTCTTGGATATAAAGGGGAGATGATCAAGGATTATTTTCTGAACTTCTATGCGTTCAATAATGATATTTCGGTCGATCTTGGAAGTGGCAAGACGACGATTCATGACGGGAAACGGCATGAAGACTGGAAGGTACATCTTGTCGATACGGGGTTACACACTCAGACTGGGGGTAGGCTTAAACAGCTGAAAAAGTGGATAGGTGAGAATGAAACGTTTTTATTTACATACGGAGACGGAGTCTCCGATGTCGACATCCAAGCCACTATTAAGTTTCATCAATCACACGGGAAGTTAGCCACAGTGACGTCAGTTCTTCCGCCTTCTCGATTCGGACGACTCGTGTTTGATCAAGACCATATCGTTGACTTCAAAGAGAAACCTCATGGCGAGGAAGGCTGGATCAATGGTGGTTTCTATGTTCTCGAGCATAAGGCCATTGATTACATTGCGGGTGATGAGACCATATGGGAGAGGGATCCCATCCAGCAACTCACAAAAGATAGTCAGTTGATGGGGTATCGACATGATCGTTTCTGGTCTTGCATGGATACG
>CABVRR010000034.1:20294-29348 GCA_902500705.1 uncultured Nitrospira sp. | reverse complement strand
CAAAAAATGGGTGTTAAATCGGGGGTAGAGTATGAAGATCCTAGTGACAGGCAACATGGGCTATGTCGGTCCATTGGTGCTACGACGTTTGCGAGAATCCCATCCAAAAGCAACGCTCGTCGGTTACGATATGGGTTACTTTGCCCATTGTTTGACCGGTGCGCTGCGACTCCCTGAAAGCCGGGCCGATCTGCAATATTTTGGAGATATCCGACATGTTCCCGAGCAGATCCTGCATGGAGTCGATGCCATCGTACATCTCTGTGCTATCTCAAACGATCCTATGGGGGCCACGTTTGAAAAGGTTACTCTTGATATAAACCACCGAGCGAGTGTCGATCTTGCCGAGAAGGCAAAGCAAGCAGGCGTAAAGAAGTTTGTATTTGCGTCGAGCTGCAGTGTGTACGGATTTGCCGAAGGTGGCCCCCGCCGAGAAGAGGATGCCCTAAATCCACTTACGGCATATGCCAAATCGAAAGTACAGACTGAGCAAGATCTGGCATCACTTGCATCGGACGCTTTCACGGCGACCTGTTTACGGTTTGCAACAGCGTGTGGCATGAGTGATCGGCTGCGATTGGATCTTGTGTTGAATGATTTTGTGGCTGGCGCGCTTGCGTCGAAGCGCATCACTATCCTGAGTGATGGGACGCCATGGCGTCCCTTGATTCACGTCAAGGATATGGCGAGAGCAATCGATTGGGCCGTGCAGCGAGACCGTCGAGATGGAGGATCTTTTCTGACTGTCAACGCAGGAAGCGACGCATGGAATTATCAGGTGAAGGACTTGGCGGCAGCGGTAGCCGATCTTGTGCCGAACGTCGAGGTGTCGATCAATAAAGATGCGCAACCAGATAAACGCTCGTATCGAGTGAGTTTTGACAAGTTCTCCAAGTTGGCGCAAGGCTTCCTCCCTTTAGTTGACCTTCAGAGTGCGGTGAAGGATCTCCGTGACGGACTCAAGGCCATGCAGTTTGGCGACCAGGAGTTTCGGACGGGAGAGTTGATCAGACTGGTCACCTTAAAGCGGCTTCGGGAAAGTGGGCAACTGACAGACGATCTTGTATGGAAAGAGCGAAGTAATAGCTCATGCTAAAGGCGTGGTCGATCGTAGTGCCAGGTCGTGAGACGACTCATCCTTGTCTTGGTTAGTTTGGAGGAAATAGCAACATGGGGCAATCAGAGTGTCGGTCTTGCGGTGTGACGCTTGAGCGTACGTTCGTCGATCTTGGGATGTCTCCATTAGCCAATTCTTACATCAAGCCAGAGCAGCTGAATTATGCGGAGTCGTTCTATCCGTTGCATGTGTATGTGTGCGAGAAGTGTTTGCTGGTGCAGTTAGAACAGTTTACGACGCCGCACGATATTTTTTCAGACTATGCCTATTTCTCCTCATTTTCAGATTCGTGGCTGGCCCATGCACGGGTGTATGTGGACATGATTGTCGATCGATTCAAATTGAATCGAAATTCTAGAGTCGTGGAGATTGCCAGTAATGACGGATATCTTCTGCAAAACTTCGTGGCTCAGGGGATTCCGGCTCTGGGAGTCGAGCCTGCAGCGAATGTGGCTGAGGTCGCGAAGAAAAGAGGGATCGATACAAAAGTGGCTTTCTTTGGTGAAAAGACGGCGCGCGACTTAGTCGCGGAAGAATGGGGCGCTGATCTGGTGATCGGAAATAACGTGCTAGCTCATGTCCCGGGTTTGAACGATTTCGTGAAAGGGCTCAAGGTCCTGCTGAAGCCGACAGGCCTGATCACTATGGAATTTCCTCATGTGCTTCAACTGATGCAGCAGAATCAGTTTGATACCATCTATCACGAGCACTTTTCTTATTTTTCATTCTTGGCGGTGGAACAGGTATTTGCCCGTCATGGAATGAAATTGTTCGATGTGGAAGAGCTGGCAACGCACGGTGGCTCTCTCCGAATCTATGCCTGCCACGATGAAGATAGGTCTAAGCCTAAGTCTTTACGAGCGAAGGAGTTGAAATCTCGGGAAGAAGGTGCAGGGTTCAATCGGCTCCGGCACTATCAGTCCTTTGGTCCGCAAGTTGAGGCGACGAAGAGAAGGCTGCTCTCGTTCCTCATCTCCGCCAAGGAGGAAGGAAAGCACGTGGTGGGCTACGGAGCTCCGGCGAAGGGCAATACCCTGCTCAATTATTGCGGAATTCGGACAGACCTCATTGATTACACGGTTGATCGGAGTCCGCATAAGCAGGGACATTTCTTGCCGGGAGTCCGAATCCCTATCTATGAACCGGAACGGGTTCGTCAGACTCGTCCAGATTATCTTCTGATCCTGCCCTGGAATCTTCGGGAAGAGGTCATGCAGCAGATGAGCTATATTCGGGAGTGGGGAGGGAGATTTGTGGTTCCGATTCCTGAGGTGCAAGTCTATTCATGATTTTTACAGAAACTGCCCTCAAAGGGGTATTCTTGATCGATCCTGAGCCGGTACGAGATGAGCGGGGCATGTTCATGCGAACCTGGTGCCAACGAGAGTTTGAGGCCCATGGGATTTCGCCCACGTGGGTGCAGTCAAGTGTTTCAGTGAACAACCATATCGGCACCATGCGAGGGCTTCACTATAAATCAAACGAGGAAGTGAGGTTGGTTCGTTGCACGGCGGGAGCCATCTACGATGTCATTGTCGATTTACGACCTGCATCACCGACGTACTGTCAGTCTGTCGGAATAATACTCTCGGCGGACAATCGCCGGGCTGTCTATGTTCCGGAACGTTGTGCCCATGGGTTTCTGACACTCGAACAAGACAGCCAAGTATTGTACTACATGTCGGAGTTCTATGTGCCCGCTAACGATCGAGGATTTCGCTGGGATGATCCGGTCTTCAAGATTGCCTGGCCCGCACCCATTTTGATCATGTCGGAAAAAGATCGAGCCTGGCCAGCCTTTCACAAGGACCATGCACTGCCATCATGACAGGTGCTGACTCCGAAGAATCATCGAGAGGCGAAGAGTTAGGCGAAGCAATGCATCGCTTCATGGCGGAGCTGTACCCGATATGTCGGAGTATTACTGGTGGGGGCGTTAGGGAAACTCTTCACGCGATCCAGAAGCGTATTCCGCTTCAAATCTATGAAGTTCCCAGCGGGACTAAGGCATTTGATTGGACGGTCCCGTTGGAGTGGAACGTCACCGATGCCTATGTCATGAACCAGGCGGGAAAGCGAGTCATCGATTTCAAGGCGCACAATTTACATCTAATGAGCTACAGTTCGCCTGTTAGGAAGAAGATGCCATTGGCGGATCTCAGGCCTCATTTATTCACCCTGCCGGACCATCCAGAGTGGATCCCGTATCGAACATCCTATTACAAGGAGAGTTGGGGGTTTTGTCTGCGACACGCAGATTTCGAACGGCTGCCCGAAGAAGAATACGAGGTGGTCATCGATTCGAGGCTTCAGCCTGGGTCACTGACGTATGGCGAGGCGTATTTGCCGGGTGAAAGTTCTGATGAGATTCTGATCTCATGTCATGTGTGTCACCCTTCTCTATGTAACGATAACTTATCGGGTATTGCGGTAGCGGTGAAGCTCGCCGAAACCATGGCAGCTCGCCAAAGACGATATTCATATCGCTTTCTCTTCATTCCTGGAACAATTGGGTCTATTACCTGGCTGGCCCAGAATGAACAAACAGTGTCTCGCATCAAGCATGGGCTTGTCTTGACCGGGGTCGGCGATGCCGGGCGCATCACCTACAAGAAGAGCCGTCAGGGCAATGCAGAGGTCGATCGAGCAATGGCGCATGTACTGAAGCATGTAGAAGAGGCCTTTACTCTCATTGATTTTTTCCCTTATGGGTATGATGAGCGGCAATATTGCTCGCCTGGGTTTGATCTGCCGGTCGGGTGTTTCATGCGGACTCCACACGGCCACTATCCGGAATATCACTCCTCTGCGGACAATCTAGACTTCGTGAAGCCCGACTCTCTTGCGCAATCGTATGCCCAATGCCTCAGGCTATTCGAACTACTGGAAGGGAATCGAATATACGTCAATCAAAATCCAAAGTGCGAACCGCAATTGGGCCGGCGAGGGCTCTATCGTACCGTCGCTGGCCAACAAGAAAAACAATGGACGGAATTGGCACTCTTCTGGGTCTTGAATGCATCCGATGGACGCCACACGTTACTGGATATAGCAGAACGTGCCGATCTTTCGTTTGACAAGATTCAATCGGCAGCAGAAGCCCTTCTCGAGGTCGGACTCTTGAAAGAATGTCCGAGGCCGGAAAGTACGCAATGGAGAAGCGATCATGAATACGGTTTACTATGATCCTTCATTTTCCGACGAGCGCCGCCGTGAAGAGCTCTATCAGGGACAGTTGCTTGTCTATTCTCCAAGAAAAAGTACGCTCGCGTTTATCGAGTTTGCCAGGAAGCTCATTACAGAGACCTTTGCTCCGTACGCCCCGGAGACAGCTCAACGGCATCTTCCTGTTGAGCAGTACGCCGATCTCCTTGGGACGCTGAAGCCAAATTTCATCCATCATTCCGAATCCAAAGCGCTCATGCGAGACATTTTTGACGAGATGGGATGTGATCTGGATAAAACATATTTTGATGTGCCGAAAATGCGCAGCTCCACCAGTGATGATTATCTCACGACAGGAATTGCCTACGCGTGGCATCCGCATCGCGATACCTGGTATTCAGCTCCTTCGTGTCAGATTAATTGGTGGATCCCGATCTATGATATTCAGTCGAATAATGCCATGGCCTTCCACCCTCAATATTGGAACGTTCCGGTCAAGAATAGCTCTAAAGAGTACAATTACTATGTGTGGAATCAGCAGAATCGAGGAACACATGTTGCTCGGTATTTAAAAGACGATCCCAGGCCGCTTCCGAAGCCAACCGAATCGCTTACGCTCGATCCCCAGCTTCGTGTCGTTGTGCCGGCGGGAGGTATCATTTTGTTTTCGGCAGCCCAGCTGCACTCGACCGTACCCAATACTTCTGGGAAAACTCGGTTTAGCATAGACTTTCGTGTTGTAAACCTTGATGATGTAATGGGAAGAAAAGGCGCTCCACGGGTGGATGAGGAGTGCACTGGAACGACCATGAGAGATTACTTGAAAGGGAGTGACTTCTCCCATATCCCTGCCGACCTTGTTGCGCTCTATGATGACGAAACCGCCAAGGCCGGTGTCCTCACATATCAGCGCAAAATATCAGCATAAAGTCGAGTGCGGCACATGCTATTTCAGATGATCAGATGAGGAATGGGAGTAATCGGCAGAAAGAGGTTGTAGCGGTGCTTCCGGCAGCTGGCCGGTCTCTTCGACTGGCTCCGCTTCCATGTAGCAAGGAAGTACTTCCTATAGATTTGAAGGGTATGGTTGGTTCGAGAAAACCACACCTTAGGGTGGCGAGCCACTATCTGCTGGAATGTCTACAAAAGGCGGATATTAGGAAGGGCTACATCGTCATTCGGCAAGGCAAATGGGATATTCCAGCGTACTGGCAAGGTGGAGAAATGGTGGGGATAAACCTTGCTTATCTGGTAATCGAAGGGTCGAGTGGCCCACCTGACACAATCGATCGGGCGTATGCATTCGTGAAAGATAAAATCGTCGCATTCGGATTTCCAGACATTATTCTTCATCCGAAGGATGTTTTTGTGAATCTGTTAGATCGGTTGGATTGTTCAGGTGGTGATGCCGTGTTGGCGCTGTTCCCCGCATATGATGCCAAGACCATGGACATGGTCGATGTTGACGGGGCTGGTCGTATTCGTGCCATTCATCTGAAGCCTAAAATGACACGGCTACGGTATGCGTGGGTGTGTGCGGTGTGGACGCCTGTGTTTACGGAGTTTCTTCATCAGTTCTTATACGGAGTAAAGAAGCAAGGGCAAAAAGCAAGGGTGGTCCGGAATCGTAGAATCGATGCCCATGGCGATATTCCAGTGGGTGTTGTGCTGAAAGAAGCGGTGAAGGCTAAACTCAAGATCGAGGGAGTTACGTTCCCCTCAGGTCGTTATATTGATATCGGCACTCCCTCTGGCCTTTCTATGGTTCATAGGTTCGTATCCCATTCTCAGGCATCGTACCCGGCATAACTTCATATGGAAACAAGAGTGATAAAGCGCAGGTTATGTTTTATGCATCAAAGAGCGAGGTTGATAGGTTACGCAAAGCGAGTTCGTAATATGGTGGGCACAGCCGAAGCTTTCTGAGGACATAAGTATAACTTTGAGCGTTGGATTCGGCGAAAGCGCTGTACCAACAGAAAGACCTTAAGGCTATGAAATACCTTCGATGGTTTCTACTTGGTTCACTCATGCTGGTGATAAGCCCGAGTATCGGGTTCTGTGATTCGGGGTCGGTTAAGCCAGATACCGGCAAGTCGGCGACGGAACTTTTGCCCGCTCCGACAGCGCAGGCAGAGAAAGCGATCAGCCAGGGGATGATGGATAAGTTATCGAATGCGGTCGGTAGCGAGTATGTGATCGGTGCTGAAGACATGCTGGACATCACCGTATGGAGAAACCCTGATCTGTCGAGACAAGTGCAAGTACGTCCTGACGGAAGAATCTCAATGCCGATCATTCGCGATGTGGTGGCTGTAGGGAAAACGCCCACCAAACTGGCTGAGGAAATGACGAACAAGCTGAAGGAATATGTCCAAAACCCGGTCGTTGCGGTGACTTTGAAGGAAGTCAATAGCTCGAACATCTTCCTGCTTGGCGAAGTTGCCCATCCTGGGAAGTACCCACTCAAGAGTAAAACGACGCTTTTACAGGGAATTACCATGGCCGGTGGGTTTAAAGAGACTGCGGCAAGGAATCAGATCGTCATATTCCGATTTACTGAAACTGCTCCGGGCATGAAGCGATTCACTGCGAGCTACGACGATATTGTGCTTCGCAGCGGAATCACAGACAATTTCGAGCTGAAGCCGGGTGATACCCTCGTGGTTCCCAGTGAGTCAATGGTGGTCTTCCCTGGTCGGTAAGGAAGACCGGAAAGGATGATTGTGGACGACTACGCGCGATGGACAAGAATAGCTCAACTGAATCTGCTCGTGCCAAGAGCGCTATCGATCGGCCTTGTGATGTGTTCTATTGTGGCCCAAATTGGTTGTCTGGGGCCGGTGACGTCCAGAGAATATAAAGCATCCGATGTCCCCACAGAATTCCTTTTGGGATCCGAAGATCAGATCGAGGTCAATGTCTGGAAAAATCCAGATTTGTCCAGGATCACGTTAATACGGCCGGATGGGTATGTCTCAATGCCGATCATCGGAGATGTTCAAGCAGCAGGCCTTACGGCAGAGGCGCTAGCGGCGCAGATCACCGAGCGTCTCAAGGGGTATATTCAGAATCCTTCAGTATCCGTTAATGTCAAGGAGCTCAACAGTTATTCGGTGTTCGTTTTGGGGGAAGTCACGAAGCCGGGTAAGTACCAACTGAAATCGTACGTCACCGTGCTACAAGCTATTTCGATGGCCGGAGGCTTCACAAATTATGCGAGCAAGAATAAGCTGCAAGTTGTGAGGGTCATTGAAAGCCCCGGGCATAAACGCCAGGAGATTCACATTCCGTTACGATATGATGACCTCGTCAGCGGTCGTGGTGAACCAGGCAACATTGTGTTGGCTTCCGGTGATACGGTTGTTGTACCGTGATGGAGATGATGCGGAGCCTCCGATACGGCGCTGATCCTGCTTTCTGTAAATCCCAGATAAGTAGCCTGCCTGTCGGATTGGTGAGTCTCCGATCTTTATTCCCTTGCACTCATTCTTGAAAAGGAGCGTTGGCAATTCTGTGATTCTGTTGCGATATTGTAGGTATTTTGAGATCGCTCGATTGTTCAGATTCGTAATTCTCGTAGCGCTTGTTTGGGAAGCTTTACCGGTATTGCCAAACCATGCGGAGACGCTGATTGTTCCTTCAGCGATGGTACGGTCACGGTACGATTCCAATGTGTTTCGTCGTCCGAAGCAGTTATTAGAGCCTGGCACACAGGCCGATGACTTTGTGACGACCTTGGGTGCGGGCATAGATCTAGTGCACAAGACGCGAGATATGGAAGCGGATGTGAGGATGGGAGGCTTCTTCAATGTCTACGCACAAAATACGGACCGAAATTTCTTTGGTGCGCTGCTCCAAGGCCAGATCGGGCTGGATCAGTGGGTGGATCAGTATGTCAGAGGCGCAAAGTTGCGCATCGTCGAACGATTACGATATACCCCGGAGCAACCAAGCTTTCTATCAGGAGGAGCGAGAGATCCGGGAGAAAATGAGGTCTTAGCTAACGGCGTCCAGGGGTTTCGAGCGAATATGTTGTACAACACCACTGACTTTAAAGGGGAGTACCCTGTGTCCCGAGATCTCTCGGTGGAAGGTGGTTATGCATTCGGCCTTCGGAGGATAGGGACGGTTCAAGGGGGAGATCTCCCCGGAGTGAACTACTTTAATACGATGACTCATACATGGCAGGGGGGGCCTCGCTATAGTCTGACACGAAACGACAGTGTCGCGGTTTTGTATAAACAGGTGTTTATCATGCAGTCGAGATCGGAAGGTGGCAGGAGCTTCAACACCAATTTGATAACGCTGATGGGCGACTATACCAAAAACTTTCAGGAATGGAGCTTTAAAATCCAAGGGGGGCTCACGTTTGCTGAACCAGTCGGCCGGACATTTCCGTCAGGTACTCTTGAGGTGCGAACCAAAGTGGAGAAGGATACGGCCGTCCGTTTTGCCGTTTCACGAGAAGGTAGGCCATCATATTTCTTACAGGGGGGCGCGACGATCAGCAATATCGCAAGACTGGGAGTCAGCCATAGAATTTATGAGCGGCTTGAGCTTGATGGGACGATTGCTTATGCCTACAATGAGCTATTTCCTAACACAGAGAGGACCATCAAGAATCTCACTGCGACATCGAAGCTCGCCTATAACCTGACACGGAATGTGACGGGAGAGCTCTTTTATCTCTACCAAAACATTGATAGTGATGCGTCGTCAATTCAGTTTCAATACTCGCGCCATGAAGTGGGAGTTATGTTTGTCGTAGA
>CABVRR010000034.1:17541-20194 GCA_902500705.1 uncultured Nitrospira sp. | reverse complement strand
GCTGGTGCTGAAGTGCATGGTGTCTCTCGAAGGGTACACATTGGCTGCGATGATGATATGCAGTGGTGGCAAGGCGACCTTGTCGATGAGACAACCATTCGAAAACTGATCGTAACAATTAAGCCTGATATTATTTTCCACTTAGCAAGTCATGTTGCCGGCTCGCGAGATCTGAGCCTCGTAAGACCGACTTTTGAGAGCAATCTAGTGAGCACCATTCATTTGCTCACCATCGCGTCGGAAATCGGCTGTCGCCGGATCATCCTGACGGGGTCATTAGAAGAAGCGGAATCACCCAGTAATGAAACAATTCCATGCTCTCCGTACGCGGCTGCGAAGGGTGCGAGCAGCAGCTATGCGCGTATGTTTCATGCGCTCTACCAGACTCCTGTCGTGATCGCACGCCTGTTTATGGTGTATGGGCCTGGACAACAAGATATGAACAAATTGGTCCCGTATGTGATCCAGTCTCTACTTAGCAAGCAGCCTCCAATGCTCAGTATCGGGCAACGTCAAGTTGATTGGGTTTATGTCCAAGACGTTGTGGAAGGGCTCATTGCAGCTGCTCAGGCTCAAAATATCGAGGGGCAGACTGTAGATTTGGGTTCTGGATCTTTAGTATCAATCAAGTCGATTGTTCAACTATTGGCAGACCAGATAGATCCTCAGGTCGAGCTGCTATGGGGTGCGTTACCTGAACGTCAGATGGAACAGACGCGCGTTGCAAATATTCAAAAAACGTATGACAGCACAGGCTGGACGCCGCAGACTTCTTTAGCCATAGGATTGGAACGTACGGTGGATTGGTTTAGGGAGCACAGTGACTCACTTCCTGGCAAGGCTGAACAGAGTTTCCCTCTGGTGAAACAGTAAATCGCAGACTTTTTTAGATTCTCTGTATAGAGAATGACGCTCCTCTCAGATCCTCCAGTAATCTGGCCAATTGGCCATGCATCTGCTATTACAATGGTTCAGTCTTAACAGCTGAGTGCTGAGGCTTTAGCCTGTCGAGGTTACGGGAGTTCTTCTTGTATCAAGTCCCCAGGGTATCTTTGAGGATTCTATGGAAGAGCGTATTGCGGTCATTCGAATAGAGCCGTCCAAGGGGTGGGTAGCGCTTCAACTGCAAGAGTTATGGGCCTATCGGGAACTGCTGTATTTTTTGATCTGGCGCGATGTGATGGTGCGCTACAAACAAACAGCTCTGGGTGCGGCATGGGCTATTATCCAACCTATTTTTACCATGCTTGTCTTTAGCCTGTTCTTCGGACGATTAGGAAAGATCCCGTCCGATGGAATCCCCTATCCGATCTTTGCCTACGTGGCGTTGGTTCCATGGACCTTTTTTGCTCAAGGATTGAGTCAGGCGTCCAACAGTTTGGTCGGCAGTGCTAACCTGATCAAGAAAGTATATTTCCCACGACTGAGTGTCCCCATCGCGGCCGTGATCTCGGGTCTCGTGGATTTTGCACTGGCTTTTATTGTCTTGCTCGGGATGATGCTCTATTACGGGATTCTCCCGGGGATTAAAGTGCTTTGGCTCCCCGCGTTACTTCTCCTGACGGTGATTACCTCGCTTGGTGTCTCGCTCTGGCTTTCTGCATTGAATGTTCATTTCCGTGATGTGCGACATGTCATCCCGTTTTTGACGCAACTCTGGCTCTTTGCAACGCCGATCGCCTATCCAAGCAGTCTCTTGTCCGAGCCCTGGCGAACACTCTATAGCATCAATCCTATGGTTGGCGTAGTTGAAGGATTCCGCTGGGCTTTGCTTGGGGCGCAGACTGCGCCGGGACCGATGGTGCTCGTTTCCTTTTTGGCTGCCTTGGCTATTTTGGTAAGTGGTTTGTTTTACTTCCGCCGCCTCGAAAAGACTTTTGCTGACGTCGTTTGATAGTGGCTAAGTAGTGTTTGTGGAGAGGGTAGAACAGGCAGCTGAGAGTTGAGGTCGGACGAGCTATCTAACCCTTAGTCTACAACGAGGAGTTATGGGTGATATTGCCATTCGAGTAGAAGCAATCAGCAAGAGGTACTATGTCGGGAAAGCGGAAAAATACAAAACGCTTCGAGATACCTTGGCATCGGCCCTCACCGCTCCATTTCGCAAGGTTGGGCGTGTCTTGCAAGGAGCATCGGCTGACGATTCTGAGCGGTACGAGCAGTTCTGGGCGTTGAAAGATGTCTCTTTCGAAGTGAGGCAGGGGGAAGTGATTGGAGTGATCGGCGGTAACGGGGCCGGTAAAAGCACACTCTTGAAAATACTCTCACGAATTACCGAGCCGACGATGGGCTTTGCTGAAATTCATGGGCGTGTCGGATCTCTCCTGGAAGTAGGAACTGGCTTTCATCAGGAGTTGACAGGGAGGGAAAATACGTATCTAAATGGCGCAATCCTCGGCATGAACAAGAAGGAGATCGATAGGAAATTCGATGAGATCGTCGCGTTCTCCGAAGTTGACAAGTTTATTGATACTCCTGTCAAGCATTACTCTAGTGGAATGTATCTTCGATTGGCGTTTGCCGTTGCCGCTCATCTTGAACCGGAGATCCTGATCGTTGATGAGGTGCTGGCGGTCGGGGACGCGGGTTTTCAGCAAAAGTGTCTCGGGAAGATGGGTGCGGTGGCCAAAGAAGGTCGCACGGTTTTGTTCGT
>CABVRR010000034.1:14792-17441 GCA_902500705.1 uncultured Nitrospira sp. | reverse complement strand
GATATGCCGGAATGGAATGGAAAGGTTAGGGAGCCTGCCAGCTATTGTGCGAGGCTCAATATTCCCCCCCGTCTTCTTAGACCTGGGCGCTATCAGCTATCGTTCTTGGCATTTGTCGAGGGAGTGAGAGTCATTGAGCAGCTTCAGCGCGTGTTAACGTTCGATGTGTCAGGAGTGGGGTATACACTACAACCTAAGCGGGATGGTGTCGTATCTCCTGTCGTAAATTGGATGGTCGACCGCATGTCGTAACTTAGGATCGACGAACCCTGAGACAGCTCAGGTATCTCTGGCGAGCTTTATGACGCTGGTTGTCTGCATTCGGAGACCAGAGCGCTGATGTTCATTGTTAGGCGTGCGGGATCGTGAAGAAATTAACCAAGAAAATTTTCAGAGCATTCGGGACGGAGGTAACACGGTATACCCCAACTCCTAATGAAGACGTCGTATCGCTGAAGCCAGAGCATAATTCTCGTGGAGATGTGCTGTTTTCTTATATGGTGTCACCTTTCCTGTTAAAGCCAGGCGAGTCCTTACCGAACTCCCATAATAGCTATTGGAGGTGTTTGCAAATCGCAAAGACATTTCTCCAGCTTGGATACGCTGTCGATATCATTGATTCTCACAATAGGACCTTTCAGCCGGAGAAAAAGTACGCGGTGTTTGTCGGACACCGAATCAATTTTGATCAGATTGCGGTGGGTCTCCATGAGCGCTGCATCAAAGTAGCGCACCTTGATACGGCTCATTGGGTTTTTAATAATTACGCGACCTATCGACGTAAGCTGGAATTGCAACAGCGACGAGGGGTCACGATATTGGGAAGCCACAGAATTGTAGAGCCAAACCTGGCAATCGAACATGCAGACTGTGGCAGTATGTGCGCCAATGACTTTACGTCGGGTACGTTTCGGTATGCCGGTAAGCCGATCTATCAGCTGCCTCAGTCACCGCCTACGACATACCCCTGGCCGGATGGCAAAAACTTTCACGCCTGTCGCAAGCATTTCCTGTGGTTTGGAAGTCACGGTTTTGTTCACAAAGGATTGGATGTCGTGCTTGAGGCATTTTCGGACATGCCCGATTGTCATCTCTATGTTTGCGCTCCGCTCCATAAAGAAAAGGAGTTTGCGAAGCACTTTGACAGGGAGCTCTATCACACGCCAAATATTCATGCTGTCGGGTGGGTTGATGTGGAGAGTCCTGAGTTTGTAGAAATTCTCGCAAGGTGTGTGGGGGTGCTGAATGCGTCTTGTTCTGAAGGCGGTGGGGCAAGCATCATCACCTGTATGCATGGGGGGCTGATTCCGATTGTCAATCGTGAATCCAGTGTCGATGTGGAGGATTTTGGCGTTCTTTTAACGAATAGCTCTATCGATGCCATTAAGACAGCCATTCAGAGAGTTGCCGGCCTTCCTGATGAAGAGCTGAAACACATGGCCCACAAGGCCTGGGAGTCTGTGAGGGCTAAGCATACGAGAGAGAAATTTTCAGAAGAGTATCAGAGATTTGCACTCGATGTTCTGAGAAAGGCTGAGAGTCAGCAAGGCAGGGTCTCAAGTTCGAAGTAGAACGGAAGCACACGTACCCATCCAATTCGTGATGCCTTTCACCGTCAGGTTCAGGCTACATCAAACATTTGAGATGAATGCTAAGGCCACTCTATGACACTGGAATCACCACCACTCGTGAGTGTGCTGACGCCGGTGTACAACTGCGGACAGTATCTGGCTGAGTGTATTGAGAGTGTTCTGGCGCAAACTTATCAAAATTGGGAATATTGCATTGTTAATAATTGCAGTACCGATCAGACCTTAGAAATTGCCCAGGCATATGCCAAAAAAGATCGACGAATTCATGTCCATAGCAACTCGGAATTTGTCAGCAGCGGTAGAAATGCCAATATTGCCTTTCGGAAAATGTCGCCGGATAGCAAGTACTGTAAAGTGGTGTATGCCGATGACTGGCTGTTTCCCGAATGCATTATGAAAATGGTTGAATTGTCGGAGGCTCATCCGACAGTTGCCATCGTCGGCGCCTACGGATTGGTTGGCGATAGGGTGTCCTGGGACGGATTGCCGTACACGAGTACCGTGATGTCTGGCCGAGAGATCAGTAGATGGATTCTGTTGGATAAACCTTACGTATTCGGAAATCCTACTTCTCTTCTCCTTCGGTCAGATCATATCAGAGCGTCGGAGTCCTTTTATGATGAGTCTAATAATCATCGTGATTCGGAGGCCTGCCTACGGATCTTAAGAGACTGGGATTTTGGCTTTGTCCATCAGGTACTGACCTATAATAGAATACGCGATGGCTCAGAGAGAAGCTTTAGTCAGCGGTATAATACCTATTTGCCCAATAAGCTCGATAGACTGTTGAACTTTGGGCAAGCAGTTTTGAGTCAAGAGGAACTCGATGCGCGGATTACCCACTATATAACCGCCTACTACGACTACCTGGCTGCTTCAGTGTTTGTGTTGAGGGAAAAGGAGTTCTGGGAATTCCACCAAGCAAAAATGAAAAACATGGGTTATCCGTTAAGCTTCACGAAATTAGCCAAGACGGTTGGTGCGAAGGCTGTTGACTGCCTATTCAACCCGAAGCGAACCGTTGAGAGACGCTTGAAGAAATTCTGACAGAGAGTCT
>CABVRR010000034.1:0-14692 GCA_902500705.1 uncultured Nitrospira sp. | reverse complement strand
AGGCCGATCTTCCCGGATGTTGGGGTGGTCGCCTTTGTTCCAGAAGAGTGGGGTGGTCCCTGGCTGTCACGGCATCAGGTGCTGACCCGTCTCTCCAGATATTTTCATGTCGTCTGGGCGGAACCTGCAAGAAGATGGAGAGAGTTTTTTGCTGACAATCAAAAGTCGGCAAGCCAGTCACATCGTTCGGAAACGTTTCCAGAGGGTTTTCTCCTGTATCAACCGGAAAGGTGGTTACCGTGGTTCGGTCGACCGGCTTGGTTGGCCTCATGGACTGCGGCGGAAAGAGGTCGCCGCGCTGCCGCGTTGCTTCGTCAGCGTGGATGCAAGACCATCATTTTCTATCTCTGGCGGCCGTATTTTGACCGTGCCTTGGACAGTAGCTCGTATGATCTCAGCTGTTATCATATCGTTGATGAATATTCGTTCTCTCCATCCGAGCTTCCGCTGACCAATCGAGAGATTGGGCTGATTAAACGCGTCGATCAAGTTTTCATCCATTCACCCGCGTTGCTGGAACGTAAAGGGCATTTCAATCCTCATACGCTGTTTGTTCCCAATGGCGTGAACTATCAAGCATTCGCGACACAACAGGAGGAGCCGACTGATTTAAAGGACATCCCTCATCCGAGAATTGGGTATATTGGAGTCATCAAGACGCAGCTGGATTTTCAGGTTTTGCTGGGCCTGGCGTCTCGCCATGACGAGTGGTCTTTTGTTTTTGTGGGTCCTAAAGGCAATTTGGGAACAGATGTGACCCTGGCAGAGCAACTATTCAAATTACCCAACGTCCATTTTCTGGGACACAAGCCGATCGAGCAAGCGTGTGCCTACCCGCAGCATTTCGATGTCTGCTTACTCCCGTATAAAGCGAACGATTACACGAAATACATCTATCCACTCAAACTCCATGAATATCTGGCTGGTGGGAAACCGATTGTGGGAACCCCCATCCGATCGCTTTTGGATTTTGCCCATGTCATCAAGCTGGCAAGCACGCAAGAGGAATGGTCGCGAGCCGTAGCGGAATCGCTTACGCCCAACGCTGTATCGAAAGATCAGATTGCAAAGCGTCGTAACATCGCGAAACGGGTTGATTGGGACACTTTAGTTCACACGATCGCTGGTTCGTTGTGCAGTCGAATTGACCCGGTTTATGAAGGGCGATTCGCCGCATTAGGCTTGGAAACCCGCTAAGTATATGCATCTGATGCTACGTGAGGAACGCGCAGCAATTTCAAAGAGCTGCTTCAACTGAAGATGGATTGACTCTGGCGATAACAAAGAGGATATGGAGCACCTGATTTGCAAGTCTTTCCAGATTCTTTATGTCGAAACCTGTCTGACGCTACTCACGCGATAATATTACCCGTACTGCTGTCGAGGAACCAGTTAACCCCAGCGTGGCTCAATGGGAGCCTATAATATGACTTGCAGTAGCGATGTTCATAGATTTTGA
Organism: uncultured Nitrospira sp.; assembly: GCA_902500705.1. Classification (GTDB taxonomy): domain Bacteria; phylum Nitrospirota; class Nitrospiria; order Nitrospirales; family Nitrospiraceae; genus Nitrospira_D. The sequence continues at coordinate 13,233 of CABVRR010000034.1, read as the reverse complement.
GCGTCTATTATATTTTCAGGCATACAACGGCTCACTCAATCATGAAACGGGGTAGAACCATGGGATTGTATTCGGCAAGTAGGTCTATACGTTGGTGGTTGAATGGCTTTCCTGCCGATACCTATGCTCGTCACCTTGCACAAACAGAGCATTGGTCAAAAGAAGAGATGCAAGTCTACCGTGACGGCAAGCTTCGTAGTTTGATCGCTCATTGCTATGAGAATGTTGGATATTATAGGGACGTGATGAATCGTGAGAAGATCAAGCCGCAAGATATTCAGTCCGCAGCTGATCTGGTAAAGCTGCCTCTCTTAACAAAAGAGACAATAAGGACACGCCAAAATGAGTTAATGGCTTCGAATATTAAGCAGATGGCAGTGAGCTGGTCTAGGACCGGAGGGACCACCGGAGAGCCAATGCGGACATGTCGGAATGTCGAATGTGGTGCATGGACAAGTATGTGCTATGAGCGTGGGTTACGATGGGGAGGATTAGGCCTGGATGATCCGAGGATAAGACTCGTTGGTGGTTCATTGGGAATTACTAAGAAGTCGTTAATAGAACAACTCGGACCAAAGGTTCGAGGAGATGTGTTTTTGCCAGCCTTTGAACTACGTGCGGATACAGCGCCAATCTTCTTGGATAAAATTCGCAGGTCAAAATGTCGTTTTTTGATTGGCTATGCCTCTGCCATCTATCGATTGGCCAGCCTTGCAAAAGACATGGGTCAAACAATTCGATTCGATGCGGTGTTTCCCACGGCTGAGCTGTTACTACCTGAATGGGAGGATACGATTCGGAAGGTGTTTGCATGTCACGTCTTGCCGTATTACGGGAGCGGCGAAGTAGGTTCTTTAGGGTATTCTCGGCCTGATTCCAGCGGCTATTTCATTCCAGAAGAGCACGCCATCATAGAGGTCTTGCAAAAGGATGGCTCAATGCAGCTATCAGGTGATGGTGGATTTATCATTACCGACCTCGATAACTATGCCATGCCCATTATCCGATACGTGAATGGTGATGCAGGCAAGGTTTCTGAGTCTTGTGACCGTAGCTCCCCGTTTAGCCGAATTGAACGGTTGGATGGGAGATATAATAGTTTGCTTCTCACAGACACCGGGGATTTGATTTCTGGAGTTATTGGTACGCATGTCTTTCGTAACATTCCGTCCGTTCGAAGCTACCAAATCATCCAAGAAGCCCCCCTACACGTTGTTATTAATGTTGTCCCTGAAGCCAGCTACGGCCTGAAAGATGAGAATCTTATAGTAGATCTCTTTGCGAAGCATCTAGGAAGGAAAACTCGGATAGTTATCCAAAGGGTATCCCATATTGAGATCCCTCCGTCTGGAAAGTCTGTCTTTGTCATTAATCGATGTCTTTCGTCACCAATTCAGCTTCAGCGTTAAATAGGTTCTTTCTATTGTGGAGAGCGATGCTGAACGGTGTAATTTGGTGAGAGGCTGTCCGGGATAGTCTTGCCTCACAATAAAAAAGCTAGACGGCTCCGTGGACATCCTATGACGGTTCACACACCGAGGTAGACAAGCCAGATCTGAGTAGTAGTGCGAATAAAAGAATGAACGAACACAAACCTCAGGTATTGTTTTTGGCATACTCTTTCCCGCCGCGTAACGCAGCAGGTTCTGTGCGCCTCTGGAATATGGCTCGGTATCTAGCTCGATTGGGTTGGCGTGTAACGGTTGTTGCGCCTGCTCCTGCTCTTCTGCGCAATCCAGAAGGTTCAGAAAGGGTCACTGCTCTCCTTGCGCATGAAGGCATCAGGTACTTGGTCACAGATCATCGATGGCGATGCCTTTCACCTCAGGACTTGAAATGTTGGAACCAAAACATTGGTTGGCTTGCCGGAGGAGTCTGCCGAGCCATTGCAAGAAATCTAGGGGTCGAGAAGGCTATAGGATGGGTCACGGCCGCGGAGCACGCCTGTTCCAGCTTGAGTTCTAAGGATGTGGACCTAATCCTTGCATCCGGTTCACCATATGTGGCCTTTAGGCTGGCAAAGAGGCTGTCGGAACGACTTGGCCGGCCTTATGTCTTGGACTATCGTGATCCCTGGGCTGGAAATCCTCACAATGAACGTTCGTCATGGGTAAACTCTGTTCAAGAAGAGACGAGCTTACTGAAAGATTGTGCTGCGGTCACCATCGTGTCGCCTTCGTGGGGCGTTGGTTTAGATCGAGCGTATGGCGTTGGGGCCAAGCTTCATGTGGTTCCCAATGGGTATGATCCTAACGAGATGGCGGAAGTGAAAGCCTATGATTTTGATCATTGTGCCATCGTTTATACAGGAACCTTTTACCCACCGAAACGAGTCATTTCGCCTTTTCTCGCTGCACTGAAGCATCTTAAGGAGAGTCTTGGCACAGGGAGTAATCGATGGTGCTTCCATTATTATGGAACGGATGAACGCCACGTCCGTGAGCAGGCAGAGCGGTTTGGGTTAACGGATCAGATTAAATTGCATGGAAAAGTCTCTCGGAGAGAGGCTTTATCGGCAGTGAAGGGTGCGCACCTTGCAATCGTCATCACATCGATTGAGGATGAAGGTACGCTCGAAGACAAAGGCATTGTCACAGGCAAAATATTTGAGGCCATCGGAGTTGGAACACCTGTTCTTTTAATTGCTCCTAAGGATAGTGATGCAATCACAACCACTGAAGCTACCGGGTTAGTAAAAAGTTTTTTGGGAACCGATATTCAGGGTATGGCATCCTTTCTAAAGAAGGTGGTTCACGGACAGGTTCCTAATGCCAACAATGTGGAGATGTTTTCGTGGGAAAATATTATAACAAACCTCGATTGTGTGTTGCGTAAAGCACTGCCCGGCACAGCTCAGGTCTAGCGCATGTCGAGGTGTTGGGGTATGTGTATGTGTGAAATCGTCGGCATAGTCAGGGCCGTGAGCTGGTCTGTGATGAAGATGCAGTCGGCTGGATGGCGTAATGATTGTCTGACGATGAAGGGCTGTCAATATGAGACAAAATAATTCATTTCCTCGCTGTTGTTGATCTGATCAATGCAGAGAGGCAGCTAAATGATAGCGTCAGGGAGTAATATTCGTGCTGTTCTCAACAGAGGCATCACTCACTATGATAAGGGTTGTGCATGAGCTATGGATGAGCTCGAATGGGGTTCAGTAAGTATGAAGGTTTGTGTTTTCTTCTGTATAGGTGGTTGAGTGTCTCTTCACAAAGTCTTTTGATTTAATCGAGTGGATTTAAGGCTAAGTCGTCAGGTTTCTGGACAGGATCAACATGCCAGAAAATGTGCTCCCCCTTATACGGTATGCGTTTTATCTATTTGTATTCGCCATACCGTTTGAAAGTGCGAATACAGACACTGTTTCAATCATCGGCAGCATTCCGATGATCATTGGAATGCTGCTGACCGGAGCGGCCTTATTGCAACCGCGGGTTTGTTTCAGGACTCCTCCCGGTGCATTCTGGTGTTTTGTCGGGTACTTCGTTGTTTGTCTCGTGCTCGGTACCACGCAGAATCTTGACTATGTGCGTCCGGTATTCACGAAGCTATTTACCTTAGCTCAGATGCTTGCGTTGATGTGGATTTGCTTTAATCTTTTTCGGTATCCAGAAATTGGCAAGGGCGCTCTCTTAGCCTTTGTCGCTGCGTGTGCGATCCTCTCAGTACTCCAGATGCTCGGCGTAGGGGCAGTAAGTGTGGGGCGAGGAAGGTCGTCGATGTTCGGTGACAATGCCAATACAGTGGGTCTCACTTTATCTCTCGGACTGATTGCATTGGTGGGCATCACCTATGGCCGCATCGCGATCGAGAGGAAAGTCACTCTTTTCGCTTGGACCGCATTCCCAATCATCGGGACAGCAATTGTCATGACTGGATCAAGAGCGGCACTGGTGGGGCTCGTCGTGGGAATCACGCTATTGGTCATTCGAGATGGAACATGGAAAGCTAAACTTAGAATTGGTTCGATTGTCGTGTTGGCCATTGGCTTTTTGGTTTTTGCTGCATTTTCAAATGATACAATGCGAGCTCGATTGGAGCGCTCGTTCTACCAAGGAGATACGGCTGGTAGGGATAAGATTCACACTCATGCGTTGATGATGTTCCTTGAAAAACCCATGTTGGGATGGGGGCCGGTGTACAACACCGTCGAGCTGGGGTCGCGCCTTGGGAAGTCAGTAAGAGATCCTCACAATTTATATCTATCGGTGATGACGGAAACTGGCTTGCTCGGATCCCTTCTGTTTTTCGCAGGCCTTGGGCTGTTAGGTAGATCCGCTTGGAAGGCCCGTGTTCGAATAGAAGGAGCATTGCCGATGGCGATGCTTAGCTGTATTTTGCTCTTTAATATGGCGGGATCATGGCACCATCGAAAATTGTTCTGGCTGACTTTGGCCTATGTGATGGCGAGTGCCTGGTCATTTCGGGAAACACTTCAACCAGTCCCCGTTCAATTTTCGAACCCTATCAATGTTGGAGGTCAGGGGGCTGGGACAGGAATGTCCTTGTCGAAGATCGCTCATGCAGAGCCTGGAAGGATTTCAACACGACCGGGAGAGCCTACATAATTCCCCCGGGCAAGCCACATATCCGAGCACTGCCTTTTAATAATCCATTTTATGATGCATATTCTCATGGTCACGGTCAGTTTCCCCTCGCCTGAGTACCCCTATCGGGGAACGTTCATCGGCGAGCAAGTGAAACGCTTACTGGATCACGTCGATCGGATTACTGTGCTATGTCCAACGTCATATGTTCCACGATTTGCAAGATTTAGCCGAGTTGCAGCTCAGGCGTCTCTGCCTGCACGCTACGAACTCGTGAAAGATCGCTGCGAGGTTTTATTTCCGCGATATCTGAAAGCGCCTGGAAATATGTGCGTGTGGTGGACCGCTGCTCAGTGGCGTCGGCTTGTTTCCAATACGGTGCGGGAATTCATTGACACGCGACCATGCTCTCTTATCCATGCGAATAAAGGTGGTGTGAGTTCCTGGTCGGCGATTCAGGCTGCGAGACAATACGGAATCCCTTGCGTCGTCACGTATCAAGGGACTGAAGTGCACACAGATTTGGTCAACCAGCAAAATGAATGGAGACTCAGTCGAGATTCATTTCGATTTGCTGATCTCAATGTCCTGGTGAGTCGTTCCTTAGAACGTATTCTCAAAACATATGTGCAGCCTCAGGGGCGATGTGAGGTCATGTTGAGGGGAGTAGACCTGAAGATGTTTTTCCCGCCTCAGGGGGGAAATGCTCGGCGACCCATGATTCTATTTGTCGGGAGAGTCACCGAGGCAAAGGGAATATTCGATCTGCTTGAAGCCTGGAGAGAAGTTACTGCAAGATGCGAGGGTGTGGAGTTGTGGATTGTGGGGCCAAATCACACGGATGCTCGTGTTCTTCGAGCGATTGAGTCGCATGGACTAACTCAGCAGATCAGGATCCTGGGGCCGCTTCCCCTTCGAGAGGTCGCTGATCTGATGAGGCAAGCTCAAGTTCTTTGTTTGCCGAGTCATGGAGAGGGAACGCCAAACTGCGTTATGGAGGCGATGGCGTGTGGTCTTCCGGTTGTTGCTACAGAAGTTGGAGGGATTCCAGACATAATCGAGTCTTACCGGACGGGCATATTAGTACGAAAGGGAAACACTCAGGAATTATCAGAGGCCTTGGTGTCTCTACTTCAAGATACCGTTCAGCGAGAACGTATGGGTGACGCGGCGTATGAGTTTGCTCGAAAATACTTTGATGCACGAAAGACCGCTGAGCGTCTTGCGGGGTTGTACGATGAGCTCGTCACAACGTCGTGTGAGACAGCTAACCCACGAGTGGGATAAGGGAAATGGCACAATCTTCTCATTCGAGTTCCCTCAAGGTGTGTCACGTATGTTCAGGACACACGTCAGATGATTCTCGTGTTTTTCACAAGGAGTGCCGAACCTTGGCACGAGCAGGGTATGAAGTCCATCTCATCGCGACCGATAAGAATCCGACCAAGTATACGTCAGAGGGTGTCGTCATTCATCCACTTCCAGTTCCGAAGAGTCGTTTCAAACGGATCTCTCGACGATGGATGATTGCGGATATTGCAGCAAGCGTGTCCGCAGATCTTTACCATGTTCACGAACCAGAGCTCCTTGCGCCCATCCTGAATCGTGTCGGCAATAAGCCGGTGATTTATGATGCACATGAATCGTATGTAGATGTATTGGGCCAGCGCCGATGGATTCCTCGTCCATTTCGTCCTTTGGTCAAGGCCATATGGGCGAAGATTGAACCCGGACTAGTGAAGAGGTGTAAGGCCATTATTACCGTCGCAGAACCGATGGCCGAACGGTATGGCAAGCTTCACGAGCGTGTGGAGATGATCAGAAATTTTCCTGATCTCTCATACGGAGAGTTCAGCGACTTTCCTTTACGTGACCGTCAGCAGGCGTGCGTGTTCGCAGGCACTCTGAAGCGAGACCGGAACATGGCGAACATGGTTCGGGCGGTCGGGTTACTGAGAAAGAAAAACATCACGCTACAATTGTGGTTGGCGGGCAAATGGGAGAGTGCCGAGTATGAACAGTCCATCCTGAGACTTGCTACAGAAGAAGGAGTTTCCAATCAAGTGCAGTATTCTGGCATCCTCTCGCATAAGGATGCGGTAGCACTTGAGTCTCGCGGGAGTATTGGAATGGTCACGTTATTACCCATTCCCAATACCCTCAAAACACTTCCGATCAAGTTATTTGAGTGCATGGCATTGGGATTGCCGGTTATCTATTCAGACTTTCCTTTGCTTCAACGTTATGTCCATGAATATGGTGTGGGGGTGGCAGTGGACCCCGAAAAGCCAGAGGAAATTGCAGATGCCCTCGAATACTTGGTGAAAAATCCTGAGATAGCACAGCAAATGGGAAGAATGGGCAAGCGCGTTGTCATGGAAAAGTATAACTGGTCGTGCGAAGGTGCGAAGCTGGTTGCGTTGTATCATGAGATTTTAAGTCCAAGATCGTTAAAGGCATGAAAGTAGATGCATTGAGGCATAGAGTTTTGTAACATGAAGTGAGACGTGGTGTGCCATGATGCCGTGTCAACTCCAATTCACCAAGGTCGCGGCTCTTGTGGTGGTCATTCTGTCTGAGGTTTGTAATCCTAGCAGGTTTTCGTGAAAGATTTTTGATGCCTAGCAATCCTACATATGTGGTTAGATCTGCGCTGAAGCCACTTTTAAGCTATCGCTATCATCACTATTATGTGATGCAAGCTAAAAAAATATTGAAAAATGTAGAGGGGGCAAAAGGCTCCTTATCTCAGCAAGTAGTGAAGCAGTGCGATGAGTATGCCGTAGATGTCCTTGGGCACGGTCACTTCGCGGCTTGGTTGTATGTCTATTCTGCTATTGCCGGACGCTTTAAGGAAGGGTGGATACCAGACAATTATTATGGCTCTGTTGTCGTCCCCAAACTTAAAGGTGATTATGGAAAGGTGTCTAATCTCAAGCCATTGAACTCTGCGATCTTTGCGAGTCACAGTTTCCCCGACATTCTTTCGTACTCGAACGGTGTATTTTTTGATGCTGAATATAGGGTGCTTCCTCGTGATTCTGTCAAAAATAAGCTGTTCGCCGACCACGATAGAGTGGTCTTTAAGACCAATAACTCATCACGAGGGAGAGCAATTTTCTTTTTCGACAGGGAGTCTTTTGACCTGAGCAGTATCTGTAAGCTTGGGAATGGATTGTTTCAGAGCTTCATTCATCAGCACGAGGTTTTCCAAGAGTTTACGAAAGGGTCCGTTGCGACACTGAGAATGACGACGGTTATTGAGGACGACGGAACAACGTCACTGAGAGCGTGTTACCTTAGATTGGGTAGCGGGACCGATACCCACGTTCAATCAAAAAGTCATATAAGAATACCGATCGAACTAAAAAGTGGAACCTTTAATCATGTTGGTTTCACGACTAATTGGCTAGAGATTGACGCGTATCCTGGAAATGGAGTGAGCTTTCGGGGGAAAGTCATTCCAGCTTACGAGAATTGTCTTAAGCTTGTTACGGCTCTTCATAAGAAGGTTCCGTATGCGCGATGTATAGGATGGGATGTAATTCTTGATGATCAGCAAAGAGTGAGGATTATGGAGTGGAATGCGGAACATAATGACATTAAATTCAGTGAGGCTACCCAAGGGCCTTGTTTTTCTGACTTACATTGGGAGCGACTCAAAGATTAAAAGGTTGAAGTAAGTAAGCACTAGCTGAAAAGGCTAGCCTAACAATGCGCTATCACCAAAAACTCTGATGGTCTCCCGGTGGCAACAGAAGCTGTTGGAGCATATTGTGGCCGGGCCTACTTCTACTGCCGAATAGTGCTAACGCTGGTTGGCATGGAGGCAAATACGCCATCCAGTCTTGTCAGCGACTGAAGCGGCTCAGTGCCGACAGTGCCATGCTGACTAGCATCGTTTCCGCAGGCAGTTTTCAGGTGTATGATATAGGGGGTGTATCAGGGTTTCACTATGGCCTAGTCAACTGCGGCAACGTGTTCGCTGGTGCAGGTGGATATCACATCAACGGAAGTGAAAACTTTTAAAGTCACGCCAAGCGGCCATATGCCCTGCTTTACAGTGACAACCATGCCGTCTCGTTGCATCAGCTCAGCCTGTGGTGTTGAGCTGCCGTGAATCGTTTTTAGCTACTTCAGTCCCTATGGGTTTGTGCGAAATATTTTCCAAAGGCCGTTCACATGGGACAATTTTATAGACTTGCCACATACGCCAAAAAGTTTCTCCTGAATCGTCAATATCGCAATAAGGTCATTGGAATCATTCAACGCCAAGTGGAAGGGGAGCGGCATGTTGAAGCCACCACTGATACAGAAAAATATGACTGGCTTTCTAAAAAACGCATGTACCTGGTTGGCGGCTGTGAGCTGACCTTTTTCAAAGACATACTAAATGCTCAAGGTGTGCAGTGTTACCATACATTTGACCATGGGCGTGTCTCTGACCCACTAGCCGATGTACAAGATTCCCATGGGCCTCTTTGGAGTTTTTCTCCGGACTATCTTCTGCTCTCACAGGTCCAGCTATTCCGAAGGTTGGTGGGCAGAGTGCAGAGGGAGGGGTGGAGTTACGAGCGTGTCGAACAAGAAGGCGACTTAGAGGAAATGATCCGCAACTATGATCTGGCCATACAGAGAATACGAAAGGAAATTGAAAGCCCGATTTTCATATATACGTATCCGCTGGAATATAAGCCCGCTTTCGGTATGCATGAGTACCGCTCACTACCTAAAAGCCTAAGCCTGATTGAGCTTATTCGCGCTTATGAATTACGCCTCTATCAGTTGGCCAAGGAACATAGCCAAGTATTCATTCTGGATAATAACCTGGCGCTAGAGCATTCCGGGAAGACAGGTTGCATCGACCCAGAAAATGCAGATGGTGTCTATGAGCACCTGACTCGAAAAGGCGCGAGAGTTGTGGGTGATAATTTGCTATGCCAGCTCAATGCCATTGAGCCCTCGGTGCGGCGAGTGAAGTGTGCCGTGTTTGATCTGGACGGAACACTTTGGAGTGGAGTTCTACGTGAAGATGGACCGCAAGGTCTCATCGTGCGGAACCAGGTGCTGACCATCATGCATCATTTGGCAACCCGAGGAATCATCTTGGCGATTTGTTCAAAGAACGACGAAGTCGAGCTTGAGCATCTCCCGGGTTTAATTGGTCAAGCCTTATTGGATAAGATCGTAGTCAAAAAGTTAAACTGGCAGCCGAAATCGTTTAATCTACGTGAAATTGCTGGTGAATTGAATATTGGTCTCGATACGCTCGCAATATTTGATGATAATCCCGTAGAGCGTGCCGAAATACAAACCAATGCAGCCGAGGTACTGGTTTTGTCGGAAACTGATATTGGCACCAGCTTGAAACATCCAGCGTTCGAGCCATTCGGACAGGTGACGCCAGAAGCGTTCTCTAGGGTCCAGAAGTATCAGCAGCAGGCGGAACGTCAGGCCTTGGAAAAGGAGTATAAAGAGGGTGTTTATGAGGATTTTCTATTGAAGTGTCAGCTGGAACTGACCATCCGTCCTCCTCTGGCCGGAGAAATTTCTCGGGTTCATGAGTTGATTCAGCGAACGAATCAACTCAATGCCACTATGCGGCGCACGACCATGGCTGATTTGCAAGAGTACTTTGGTAAACCAGACCAATATGCTTTCCGTATCGCATTGTTGAAAGACCGTTTCGGAGATTATGGTCTCATTGGGGCAGTCATAGCTGAAAAGAAGACGACTTATTGGGAGATTATCGAGTTGGCTTTCAGTTGTCGGGCAATGGGCAAGCAGGTAGAGCAGGCCTGTCTCAATCATCTAGCGTATACCGCCGCAGAAGCACAAGCTCCAACGCTGCAAGTTCATTTTATGAAGACTGCTAGAAACGCGCAGATGTATCGAATACTCGCAGAGGTAGGCTTTAGCCCCCACGACGAGAAAACTGATTCTGAAGAAATTACTTTGTACCGCTCGTTATCATTGGAAACAATGGCAGCTTATCCAGCCTGGTTTAAAATCTCACTGGTATGATCGGAATGTCCGTGGTCAATGCATTGACGGGTCTTGTGCGCAGAATACAGTCTGATTGCAGGTTCACATCGTATGAGCTGGCCTACAACGCTTTTCTGAAGGCAGCTGGTCAGAGCGGATTTGACATGATCACTTTGATCGATAGCCTAGATCGATTTCGAGGCGGAGTGTCGACGAAGCCATGCCTAGCCCTACGCCATGATGTGGATATCAATAGTGTAGCTGGGAATCAAATGTTTTTTCGAGTGGAACGGGCCCATGGGGCAACAGCGACGTATTATTTCAGGCTTTCCACTGCCAAGGCGCATCGCGTGTTTATTGCGCAACTCTTGCAGGCTGGATTCGAAGTAGGGTACCACTTCGAGGAGGCTGCTACAGTCGCTAAACGAAGAAGGTTGAAGGAGCGTGAGGAAGTATTTCGCTTTCGTGATGAAATCCAAGAGCAGTTCAAGCATAACTGCGAGCAATTCAGGCAGCAATACAATCCTCACATGCGGTCGGTCTCTTCGCACGGAGATTGGATCAATCGGCATCTGAAGTTCTCGAACAGAGACCTATTGGATACGCAAATATTAGCGCAGTGCGGTCTTGACCTTGAAGCATATGATAGTAACTTTCGAAGGTGTTTTGAGCTAATCCTGAGCGATGTCTATCAGCCACCGGAAATTTGGTTGGGAGAGAATGACTGGATTAATAGATTAAAGGGCGTGTCGGGGGCAGTTCATGTATTGACACACGAGCGTCAATGGTACCCTGCTCCTATCATCAAAAATGGAGAAAACCTGAAGCGTCTAACCGAGTCAATTTGTTACCGCGTATTTACGTCTAGGAACTCACAGTAAGAACTCGTAAGAAAATCACCTTCAGGGATTTCAATAGCAGATGCAGTAGCCCGTCAGTAAAAATAGCTAGCAGTGTTGTTCCATGCCTTTGATCAGCAGTACCGCAGCCCGGGCCGTCGTCCCAGCCGAAAAATATTTCTGCAGGATCTCTTGCTGCCGCCCATTCATGCGACTGTGTCGTTGATGCATCCCCGCTAAGATACCCGTTTTCGGCCTGCCTTAGCTACGTCAGCCATCTTAAATCATAAGAATGCAACGCTTCAGAAGGATGTGGCATGGTCTCCATCGTCTACAACGGTTATAGCATCACTGGGCACGCAGTCCTGTGGGAGTCAGTGGCGATGATATGTTGTTCTGCTCAGCGTATTCATACGCACTGGAGTCTGGCCTTCCATCGCGTACCACGGGAACCCCGCTCGCTGTGCCGCGATTGATTGTAGGACTGCTGGACGTCACACGAAAATCATTTCGTGACTTGTCGATAAATGCAGGATTAGTATTTTCAATATTGTTCGAGAAGCTTACACCGGACACACTTGATCCATATCGCGCACTGGTACTGCTGAGGTTGTGACTGACGGTCACACTAGAAGCGCTCAAGTTTGAGAGGTAAAGCATCCCTGCTTGAGCGTCGCTCGAGGTGTTATTTTTAATGTTTGCGGTTCTTACTGTTGAAGACAATAAGATTTGTGCTGATGGCTTCCCGGTTGGGCTACGGCCAGCGAGCGTGTTGTGATAAATATTAAGGTTGGTCGTCGTCCCACCGTAAACATGAATAGGAAACCCACGGTTTGAATCATAGATGACGTTTCGGCGCACAGTGATGTTGGAGGCGCTAGCAATATAGATCCCGTGATCGTGTGCATACTTGTTTGTCGAGCAGCCACTCTCACCGTTTCGGCGCCGGCCAATACTGTAGATGCGGTTACGCTCAACCACTATTGCCGAGGCACCGCTCCTAATTTGTACGCCAGCAAAACCAGACGTAGAATTCGTGCACGATGCTCGGCCAATGTGATGAATGGAATTCGATCGGATCGTTGCTCCGTGCCCAGGTGATACGACATTAATTCCAACTCCAGCAGCCGTGCTGCTATTGCTGTTGGCTCCTGAAATATCAAATCCTTCGATGACATAGTAAGGGCTTTGAACCATAAACCCAAAGCCATTTCTATTGCTAGGTGCGACGATCACCGCTCCCAGTGGCTTTTCACTTTTGATTGTAATACGCTGTGAAGACGTCCCATCAGGGGACTGTTCCTTGATCCACACCACGACCCCGTCTCCATTGGTGTCGGTATATGTGCCGGAGCGTACGATGCAGGTATCACCTGCTTTGATGGGCGAGGTTGTGCATCGTTGAGGATTTCGCCAGGGGCTGGTCGATGTGCCGGGGTTAGAATCGTTGCCTGTTGTTGCTACGTAGTATGTGGCACCTTGGGCAGTGACGGCTTCAAGAAGAGTGAGTAGGGCACAGACTCCAGAGAGTAAGAGCAGCGCCCGGCTCGGAAACCTTTCCAACTTACTCAAATGGTTCCTCATTGTGAAATCCTCTGGTAGAAATACATAAATGGTTACACTATAGATTCAAAATAGATTCAAAGGTCCCTATATAAGAGCACATATTGTGCCATTGCTGTGACGTCTAAGCCATTGATTGATATAAGTATAAATTCTGCGCTGTTTATTCAGGCTTGTATAAATCGTATGTGTGGGAATACAGCTGACAGAGTTCGGGTCATTTTGGCTGAGTAAGTTTCCCGCTGTGATCAGTCGATCAGACCCCGAAGTTGCTCACTTTTGCCAGGAAGGTAGATGAT
>CABVRR010000033.1:22965-32742 GCA_902500705.1 uncultured Nitrospira sp. | reverse complement strand
AGAGCATCTTCGCACTGGTTCCGATTTCGAGAATCGGGAACAGGTCGGTGAGATAGTCACGAAGGACATTGCCGGTGCAAGAAATCGTGTCCTTGCCTTCCTTCATCCGCTCAATCGAGAACCGGCAGGCGTCCGCCGGAGACATGATCTTGATCTCAAGCCCGGTCGTGTCGTGTTTCGGCAAATAGGCATTCACCTTCTTGATCAGCTCAGCATCGTGCGCACGGTCCTTGTTCAACCAGAACACCGCCGGCGCGCCGGTCGCTCTGGCGCGAGCCACGGCCAACTTGACCCAGTCTTGAATTGGAGCATCCTTCACCTGGCAGGCCCGCCAAATGTCGCCCGCTTCAACCTGATGTTCGTGCAACGTCTTGCCCGCGGCATCGACGATACGAATCATGCCGTTGCCCGACGCCTTGAAGGTCTTATCGTGCGAACCGTATTCTTCCGCCGCCTGCGCCATCAAGCCGACGTTCGGCACGGTCCCCATCGTCTTCGGATCGAACGCGCCGTTCTTCTTACAGAACTCGACGACTTCGTGGTAGATCGGCGCGTAGCTGGCATCGGGAATGACGCATTTGGCATCCGCCGCCTTGCCGTCCGGGCCCCACATCTTGCCGCTGTCGCGGATGACCGGCGGCATCGACGCGTCGATGATGATGTCGCTCGGCACGTGAAGATTGGTGATGCCCTTATCGCTGTTCACCATCGCCATCGGCGGCCGCTTCTGGTAGACCGCTTGGATGTCCGCCTCGATCGCTTTGCGCTGCTCGTCTGGCAGAGACTTGATTTTGGCATAGACATCACCAAGGCCGTTATCCGGGTCGACACCGAGCTTCTTGAACGTCTCGCCGTGCTTCTCGAACACATCTTTGTAATAGACCGTCACGCCATGACCGAAGATCTTCGGATCGGAGACCTTCATCATGGTCGCCTTCATGTGGAGCGAGAACAGAATACCCTTGGCCTTCGTGTCCTCGATCTGCTCTTCCAAAAACTTGCGCAAGGCCTTCACGCTCATAAAGGTCGCATCCAGCACTTCACCGGCCTGCAATGCGATCTTCTCCTTCAGCACGGTGGTCTTTCCATCCGCACCGACGAACTCGATCTTCGCGGTCGTCGCCGCCGGAATCGTCATCGACTTTTCGTTCGAGCGGAAGTCGCCCCCCTTCATATGGGAGACATGCGTTTTAGAATCGGACGACCATGCACCCATTTTATGCGGATGTTTCCGAGCATAGGCCTTCACGGAAAGCGGCGCACGGCGGTCCGAGTTTCCTTCACGCAACACAGGATTGACCGCACTACCCTTCACTTTGTCATAGCGGGTTTTGATATCTTTTTCCTTGTCGTCTTTCGGATTTTCAGGATAGTCCGGCAGTTTATACCCCTGCTTCTGCAGTTCCTTGATCGTCGCGACCAACTGTGGGATGGAGGCGCTGATGTTCGGAAGCTTGATGATATTGGCTTCCGGAGTCTTCGCCATTTCACCGAGCTCGGCCAAGGCATCATGTTGTTTCTGCGCATCCGTGAGGTATTCCGGAAATATCGAGATCACACGGCCTGCGAGCGAGATGTCGCGCAGTTCCACCGTGACACCGGCCGCTTTTGAGAAGGCGTTGATGATCGGCAGGAACGAATAAGTCGCCAGCATCGGCGCTTCGTCTGTCTTCGTATAAATGATTTTATCTGCTTGTGCCATTGTCGTTCTCCCTTTATTCTTCTATGGGTTAATTCAGCGCATTCAACGCTGAACCAGCCTGAAACCAGGTGAGTTGTTGAGCCGTCATGCTGTGGTTCGCTTGAACTTTCACGTCGCCACCGTTCTTGTGAATCACGACCGTGACCGGCTTACCCGGCGCCAAATTTGTTAAATCCACAACGCTGAGCCGATCGTTCATGTCAATCTTGTCGTAGTCCTTCGGATCGACAAACGTCAGCGGCAAGATGCCCTGCTTCT
Organism: uncultured Nitrospira sp.; assembly: GCA_902500705.1. Classification (GTDB taxonomy): domain Bacteria; phylum Nitrospirota; class Nitrospiria; order Nitrospirales; family Nitrospiraceae; genus Nitrospira_D. Next base: position 30,782 of record CABVRR010000033.1, on the reverse strand, counting down.
TCAAGTTTGTTTCGTGGATACGCGCGAAGCTCTTCGTGATGACCACTCGCACATTGAGAAATCTTGGCGACATCGCCGCATGCTCACGGCTGCTGCCTTCGCCATAGTTTTCATCGCCGATTACGATAGATCCAATGCCCTTCGCCTTGTAGTCCCGAGCGATTTTGGCGATCGTGAGGTCCGATTCACCGGTCAACACATTCGTACCCTTGCCTGGCTCCGACGCAAATGCGCCGTTCGCTCCCAAAAACATGTTGTCGCTGATCTTATCCAAATGTCCGCGAAATCTCAGCCAAGGACCGGCCGGTGAAATGTGGTCGGTCGTGGTTTTGCCCTTAGTCTTGATCAAAAGCGGAAGCTTCTCAAAGTCCTTGCCGTCCCACTTGGGGAACGGCTGCAATAACTGCAATCGCTCACTGGTCGGAGGAATATCGACGGTCAACGTATCGCCGCTTTCAGCCGGCGCCACGTATCCTTCCTCGCCCTTCGCAAACCCTTTCGCCGGTAATTCTTCACCCACCGGCGCTTGAAGCTTGAATTCCTTGCCGTCGGCCCCCTTGACCGTTTGGTTCACCGGATCAAATCCAAGGTCGCCGGTGATGGCATAGGCGGTCACGACTTCAGGGCTTGCCAAAAACGAGAGCGTTTCACTGATGCCGTCGTTACGACCGGGGAAGTTCCTGTTGAAGGAGCTGACGATCGAGTCCGCCTTGCCCTTCACGCCATCCGCACGCTTCCACTGACCGATGCAAGGCCCGCAAGAATTCGACAGGACGGTGCCACCGAGCTTCTCAAACGTGTCCAAGAATCCATCTCGCTTCATCGTATGATAGATGCGCTCAGAACCGGGCGAGACGAGGAACGACGCCTTCGCCTTCAGACCGGCTTTCAACGCCTGTTGCGCCACATGGGCTGAACGGCTGATATCTTCGTAAGATGAATTAGTACAGCTCCCGATCAAGGCCGCTTTCAGCTCAACCGGATAGCCCTTTTCTTGTGCTTCCGCCTTCAGCTTCGAGATCGGCCTGGCAAGGTCAGGCGTATGAGGCCCAACCACATGCGGTTCGAGTTTGGACAGATCGATTTCGACGATTTGATCGTAATACTTCTCAGGCGACTGATTCACTTCTGGATCGGCTGTCAGCAGTGCCTTGTTCGCCTGCGCAAACTTGGCCAAATCAGCCCGGTCCGTGATGGTCATGTAGTCGACCATCTTTTGATCGAAGGGAAACACCGATGTCGTCGCGCCCAACTCCGCACCCATGTTACAGATGGTGCCCTTCCCGGTCGCGCTGATCGTGTCCGCGCCAGGACCGAAATATTCGACGATCTTGTTCGTCCCACCCTTCACCGTGAGCAGCCCACAGAGATAGAGGATGACGTCTTTGGGCGAAGCCCATCCGTTCAACTTCCCGGTGAGCTTCACTCCGATCAGTTTTGGATGGAGCACTTCCCAGGGAAGACCGGCCATCACTTCGCCGGCATCCGCCCCTCCGACGCCGATGGCCAACATGCCTAATCCGCCGCCGTTCGGTGTATGTGAGTCCGTACCGATGATCAAGCCGCCCGGGAACGCATAGTTCTCCAGCACGACTTGATGGATGATCCCGGCACCCGGCTTCCAGAAACCGATCCCATACTTCTTGGCCGCTGATGCCAGAAAATTGTAGACTTCCTTGTTCTCGTCCATTGCGCGGAGCAAATCCTTTTCCGACCCCATTTCAGCACGAATGAGGTGGTCACAATGGATGGTGCTGGGCACGGCCGCCTTCTTCTTCCCGGCCTGCATGAATTGCAACATGGCCATCTGCGCCGTGGCGTCTTGCATCGCGACGCGATCAGGACGAAGCGCCAACATGGCTTTGCCACGCTCCCACTGTTGCGTATCAAAGTTATTGGCGTGTGAGACAAGAATTTTTTCCGCCAACGTCAACGGACGGCCGAATTTCTTTCTGGCCTTCTCGAAAACCTCCGGCATCTTGGCGTAGAGCTTCTTCGCGAGCTCAAGTGACATTGCTCTCTCCTCCACAAACGGGCTTGGAACCCAGAAACCAGAGCCAAGGAGTACAAACCTCCCCGGCCGTGCACCAGGCATCAGCCTCTTGTTAAGGCGGCACTTCCCGCCATCCCTCGGACGGCGAGACCTCCCGCAGTTATTTCAGTGGCGGTACTTCCCGCCGTTTGGGCGCAGCATAATTGACCAGGTAATCGAACAACCGAATGAGACGGCTGTCCTGTCGTTTCTGATCAACCCAGTGACCGATCAACCCGATGGTGCGCGACAAGATGAAGAACCCGTTCAAGCTATCGACCGGAAATCCAAGATCCACCAAGACCGCTGCCATCGTCCCGTCCACGTTCAGGATCAGATTATCCTTCTTCACCGCCGTCACTTGCTCAACTGCCAGGGCAAAGTCGAGACAGGGTGTTTTAATATTCAAGCTCTTCACGTACCCGACGAGTTCTTTCACACGCTTATCCGGGTTGCGCAAACTCTTAACGCGATGCCCGATACCTGGTACCGGCCCGACATTCTTCTTCATGTACGCGAGGAAATCATCCACCGTCATCTTGTTGTCGACCGCATACTTGAACCAGCGACCCGCATCCGTCACGGCCCCTCCGAAACGAGGCCCGATCATAATGAGTCCAGCCGCTACGGATTGGGACAGTCCGATCCCTGCACAAGCCGCGAGAATCGTTGCATACGCGCCACTGACACAAGGGCCATGGTCGGCGGAGAGCATCATGATGCGCTTGATGATTTCCGCTTCCTGTTTCGAGATCAGCCGTTTGTCCCACAGCAGTCCGATGACATGGGGAATTTCATACCCTTTATTGATGAGCTCTGAAGCGGGATAGCCGTCATAGCAAGGTTCATCGCCGCGATCATCGCTGATAGTCGTACGAATGAGCGGCGCCACCATAACTTCATCCGCCTTCATCGCCTCTTCGATGGACTTCGGGAGCCTCGGCAGCACGGCGGGTTCGACCGGTTCCTTCACCTGGCCGGACTTGAGCAGTTCTTGGTACGTATCCTTGATCGCCGGACCGAGCGCGCCGAATGTCGGAGGAACGATCGCCCCGGATTTCTTGAGGGCCTCGGACTTCGATCTGGCCGAGCCTTCGCCCTTCATTCCTTCCTTGGCGCCGGCGTGACCGAACTTCATGCCCTTCGGAAGACTCTCCTGACAGAATCCTGACACGACACCGATCAGCTTGACCCGTCGCTTCTTGGCTCCGTACCATTCAGCCGCCCGCTCTTCGAGATCGCCGCCCATTTCGCCGACGATGACGACTGCCTTAGTCTGCGGATCGTTCTCGAACATCTCCAGATAGCTGACGTAATCGGTACCGGGATACGCATCGCCGCCGATGCCGATGGCCGTTGTGATCCCGTCGGCAAACTGCGAGCAGATCCAGATGATTTCGTTGGAGAGCCCACCCGACTTGGTGATCACGCCGAACGAGCCTTCTCGATAGAGCTTGGACAGCACGAGGTTGTCGAATGCGCCGCCGATGACGCCCAATCGACACGCACCCGCAGAAATGATTCCGATCGAGGAGGGGCCGTTGAACACCTTGCCGAGCTTGCGCGCATGGGCACCAAGCAACTTCGCATCTTTCTCAGGCACACCTTCCGTAATCATCGAGACTACTTTGATATGCGTATCATCCAACGCTTCCATCGTGCCCTTCATCGCACGATCCGCACCGATATAGACAAGGCTGGTGTTAATCGTCGGATGGGCTTTCGTGGCTTCGGCGATGGTCTTGTACACCGGGATGGCGATCAACCCGCTGCCGTACGGAATCTCGTTGGTCTTGCCGGCGTCCGGTGGGTAGACAAACGCTTCGACGTTGAGCGGGCGCTTAATGAGATAACAGAACTCTGCCATACGGCGGGCCGCGTTGACACCGGCAGCGCCTCCCTGAATGACGACGCGGGTGTCTTTATTCGCCAGAATGCTCATCTGGAATCTCCCTCTCTTCTCAGTGCTAAGTTCTAAGTGACGAGTGCTGAGCCGAAGAGTAATTGTACTCCTTCAGCACCCAGTACTTGTTTTCTTATTTTTGCATCGCCTTATCGACGATGTCCGTCAGCGGCGTGTTGCGGTCGAACACGTTGATGTCGAAGCCTTCGTCTTTCAGCGCGCGCATCGCATCGAGCCCTTCCTTCTCACGCGGCCCACCGCGGCGCACCCAGATTTTCACGCCTTTCAGCTTCCCATCGCCTTTTGCCTTACGGAACCCGTTGATGATGCCCCCGAACGTCTTCTTCACGTCGGTGAAGTTGGCGATGGCCCCGCCGACGATGATGTTCTTGATACCGGGCAAGGAGCACACTTTCTCAGTGAGCACTTCCACGGCCCAATCCGGTGGATCACCGGAATATTCCGCATAGTTCGCTAACTTACCGCCTCGCGCCACGACCGCGTCCGAATAATAGACGCTCGCGCCGCCACCGGCCGGCAACATAGCCGTATCTCCGCCAGGGATTTCGATAAACTTGACGGACCCCTTGATCTTGCTGTCCACGGCCATGACTTCCATTTCGTCCTTGCTGTAGGCTCGACCGAATTCCGCGGCAAACTGAAAATTCCAGTCCGGGTGGCGGAATTTGGCATCACCGTCGAGCAACGTCACCGCATCGAGCGCGACCAATTCACCGTCGCTCTCGCGTGTGACGACCGGATTCACTTCCAGATACTGCGCATCTTCGTTATCGAAGCAGGTGAACATCTTGGCGGCGAAGGCGGCCATCTTCTTGGTCAACCCACCGCTAAACCCTGCGTCCTTGGAAAGTTTTTCCAGTGCTTCAGCGGACGGGCTTTGCCCGACGTCGAGACTCAATCGTTTGACTCGATCCCAATTCGATTCAACTTCAATGCCCCCACAGTTGGCAATGAGCACCTCACTCCCCTCGCGGGTGGACTTCACTGCGCAATAGTACTCTTCCTTGTGGGCGATCATTTCAGAGACGATGACTTGCTTCACAGTAATGCTACCGACCTGGCGACCGATCATTTCCTTCGCTGCCGCCACGGCGCCGTTGAGGTCTAAGCCCACCTTCACGAGTCCGAGCTTGAAGCGAGACCCGAGTGCCTCATGAGCCTTCACCACAAGCTTCGCGGTCTTCATCCAGTCATTGGCTTGGCCGAGCTTGGCAAGTTCGTCCGCAGAAGTGACCACTACATAGTTCGGAACGTGAATTCCCCACTTTTTCATCAGCCCCATCCCGGGACCTTCCAGCACCTTAGCCATGACAATTCTCCTTCAGTAGAAAACTCAATCGATTAGGGGAGCCGGATTTTAGCGGAAGTTGGCCGGATGACTCAAGACACCAGAGGGACTAAGTGAAAAAGGCTCAAAAGGCCTAGCTCGGATCTCCGATCTTCATTTCGCGTCTAAGCAGTTAAAATATTGACTGTTTCTTAACATTTCTCCGATCTAGCGCCTTACCCTGTCGTTCGAGACGGCTGACATCGGGGACAAAAAAATGAACTTCGCTCGCCATGCAGACGCCGAATCACTCCACCGCACTGATGAGGACAAGGTTGCGACTCTTTCCCATAGACCAGATGCCGACGCTTATACTGCCCCTCTGTCCCATCTGGAGCAAAAAAATCCCGAACGCTCGACCCTCCACAGGCAATCGATTCATCAAGGACCTCCCGCATAATCCGGTACAACCGTTCAACCCTTCCTACGGAAAGCCGACTGACCTGGATATTCGGATGGAGACCGACCCTGAACAGAATCTCATTGGCATAAATATTCCCGATGCCGGCAATGATTTGCTGATGCATCAAGAGTGACTTCAGCCGCCCCCGCCGCCCCCGTATGACTCCGACAAAATCTTGCTGCGACACGGAAAGCGGGTCGATGCCGAACCGACGCGCGAGATAGCGCTCAAGCCCCAGCCCATCCAACAGGGACAGCCGGCCGAATCGACGAGGGTTCCAATACCGAAGCTCCGACTCTCCGGCTGCTTCGAACAAGAGTTTGACGTGTATGTGCTGTGGATGTTTTGTCGGCACAGAGCGAAACAGAAGGAGGCCCGTCATCCCGAGCTCGGCCACGATGTAGCGACACATCTGGTCTTTCACAAACCCAAGGGCGACGCTTTTGCCGAATCGTTCAACAGACTGCAGATAGGCGCCTCGATACCACGACGCGGTGCTCAACCCTTCCCGTACGATATCGTCTCGGCCGACCGAGATATCTCTCAGCTGTGCCCCGAGAAGACGGGTACGAATCTGTCGGGCGACGACTTCCGCTTCTGGAAGCTCGGGCATAACTTAATCCAGGTTACAAGAGATTAGAAAGGCGCTTCATTACGCCATGCGGATGGAGGAAAGGCAAGACACGCTTTCAGGGATTCGAAAATGATCAATATCGAGAGAGATAGGACTAGGCGGCGCGCCGGAGTTGGCGAACCTGTTCAATGGCAACTTGTAGGTTTGGTAACGGCACGGCACCAGGCCGCCGAGCCATCACCAGCTTTAAGACTTCATCGTAGGTTCGCCCTTCAATACAGCACAGATAGGCCATCACCACTGAAACAGAGCGGCCCATGCCTGCCCGACAGCAGACCAGTACTCGTTTTTTTGAGGCACGTGTCTCAAGCCATTGAACCGCTTCCAGCAGCTTCACAGGATCGACCTTGGCAAACTCTCTAAACGGGATCCAATGATAGTCCACCCAGGCAACCGGTGTAAGGGTAAACTCTTGGGCTACAAATAGGAGGGTGTCGATGACCTCAGGCGGCCTCTGCGCATCATCGATACTCCCCACCAATAGATTGTCGGTAATCATATGCATGGCGTTGTCAGTATAGCGCGACCCAGATGGGCGTCAAGCAATCAGCCTGACGCTGCGCCGATGGTTGCGATTCGAGCTCTTCGCCCGTTATACTCAGCACAAGTAGTTAGAACAGTGCTCTTTTTGTTTGCTATGGTCACCATCACTCAACAGGAAGTAGAGCGGCGCCTGAATACTGTCCCCTGCGCCGTATGCAAGCAGTCCAGCTTCGCCATTGATGAACGGTTCATGGGGACCGACGGTGACTGGCGAGGCATCTGCAAGAAGTGCTACTACACGTTTCCGGTCTACACTGACATGGAGTTTTATCTGCGGACACAGCCGGACGTGCCGTTTCGTTTAAAAGAGATCTCCTGCACGGCCTGCAACCATCGAGGAGTCAGCCTTGATTTACGAGCCACGCTGTCCGTTCGAGATTCCTACTATTTCGTGACCTGCGGGAATTGCAACCGGCAATTTGCGGAGAAATCTTCGCTGGAAGCATTTGAATAATTCGCCTGCGCTCTCGGCGCTGGTGTATACTGCATTGATATGGCCGACGATCCAAAACAGTCTGACATCTCCTCGCCAGACGAGAAACCCAAGCTAAGAAAAGAGATCCCCTTGATCGCCATTCAAAATGACGACGAGGTGATGGCCGAGGAAATGGCTGAGCTGTTCGAGGAAGATAAAGTTTCCCACCAGCACGGCAGCTCGGAACCGGAAGCGGACTAAGCAAGCCTCCTGCTCGAATTCAGCAATCGGCGATTGATCATCTGCCGCCAAACTTTCGACTTTCTGGCAATAATCACCAATCATCTACATCAATCCTCACCTACTCGGACGTTTCTGACTCTCACCTTGTGCCCCCCCAAGAGCAATTATGGAGAGAGACGTCCTCGTTGGATGAATCATAGGCATTTGAATGCTGCATGGAACTGAATCGTTCCCTTATGACCATGCAGATAGCTTGCGAGAAGCTCATTGACCATGAACGCACCTCCCTTCCGAGG